>JANOAU010000035.1:0-9048 GCA_031411275.1 Saprospiraceae bacterium
AATTATAAAAATTGGTGGGGTAAAAGCATTTTATGCCCCATCACGTGTTCAAAGCTGAAAAAAGTGCTAGAATTTGTCCATTTAAAAGGTAAAAAAATGCGCTTTTGGAAAACACCTGATAGCCCCGATGCTTGGAAGGTATTGTCTGATTTGGGCGTTGATTTTATTAATACTGACACCCCATACCATTTGAAAGCTTTTTTTGAAAACAAAACGAGACGAATAATATTGGCTCAAAATAGATAAATATGGCTGTGAAAAAATTTAATATTCACCTAATATTAACTTAAAGTTTAAATAACATTAATTGGCTTGATTTGCCTGTTTTAAAATGAATTAAAACTTAAAACAATTGCAATGAAAGCATTTTACTCCTTAATTTTATGCTGCTTACTCGCCTATGTAAGTCAAGCACAACAGACCTTATCCGTCCGAATCAATGCCAGTAACGATGATTTGGAGGAATATTTACCCAGTACAAGCCAGACAAAAACCGTAGGCGCAATGGATGTTGGAAGTTCTGATTTGGAACTCGGTAACGAAGCAGCAGGCAATATTGACCCTCAATTGGTCGGCTTGCGTTTCAACAATATCACCATTCCTAAAGGTGCTATTATTACAAGAGCTTATTTGAAATTTACGGTGGATGCAACGGGTAAAAATACTGACCCTTGTAATCTTTTTGTCTATGCACAAGATGCCGATAATCCCGTTACATTCGATCCGACCGTGAATTTTAATATTTCAAGCCGTGCAAGATTGAAAGACTCTATTGCTTGGAATATTGCCGCCGCCACTTGGAAAACAGTGGGCGAATCGGCTGCCGACCAAACATCAAGCGATATAAGCCGTTTGGTTCAAGCCTTAGTTAATCGCAACGGTTGGGTTTCGGGCAATTCATTGGCATTGTTCATCAGAGGAACAGGTTTGCGTGAAGCTGACGCTTTTGATGATGCGCCGACCACTGCGGCTCAATTGGTGATTGAATATTTGACCCCCTCAGTATTTAGCAAGCGTATTGCGGCTAATGACGATGATTTAGAAGAATATTTGCCAAGTGCCGACCAAACTAAAACAGCCGGTGCGATGGATGCTGGTAGTTCTGATTTGGAATTAGGCAATGAAGCAGCGGGTAACAAAGACCCGCAATTGGTTGGTATGCGTTTTACAGATATTAAAGTTCCCGCAGGTTCACGTATTTTAAATGCGTATATCCAATTTACAACCGATGCAACGGGTAAAAATACAGACCCTGTAAATCTTCATATTTATGCTCAAAACAATCCAAACCCTGAAACTTTCAATCCAAATATACCCTTCAATATTTCAAGTCGCCCACAAATAAAGGACTCTGTGGCTTGGAATATCCCTGCGGCTACTTGGAAAACAGTTGGCGAATCGGGTGCTGACCAACGCTCTACGAACATCGCTTCTTTAGTAGAAAAACTTATTGCTCAAAATGGTTGGGTTTCTGGCAATGCGATGGCTTTTTTCATCAAAGGAACGGGTTTACGTGAAGCAGATGCGTTTGATGATGCCCCTACGACGGCAGCACAATTAGTGATTGAATACATTCCTGCGGTGCGTTCTGCTTATCGCATTGCTGAAAACGATGATGATTTGGAAGAATATTTGCCAAGTCCTGACCAAACTAAGACCGTAGGTGCAATGGATACGGGCAGTTCCGATTTGGAATTGGGCAATGAAACAGCGGGGAATAAAGACCCTCAATTAGTGGGTTTGCGTTTTAAAAATATTGATTTACCTCAAAATGCTGTCATTACAAATGCGTATATCCAATTTACAACGGATGCAACGGGTAAAAATACCGACCCTTCTAACCTATATGTGTATGCTCAAGATGCTGACAATCCAGTAACTTTCACCCCCTCAGTACCTTTCAATATTTCAAGCCGTTCGCAAATAAAAGACTCGGTGGCTTGGAATATTCCAGCGGCTACTTGGAAAACGGTGGGCGAATCGGGTGCTGACCAACGCTCGACGAATATCGCTTCGTTGGTTCAAAAATTGGTCAATCGCACGGGCTGGCAAAAAGGCAATGCAATGGCATTTTTCATCAAAGGAACAGGCTTGCGTGAAGCCGATGCGTATGATGATGCTCCCACGACAGCTGCCCAATTGGTGATTGAATATTTGTCCTCTGAAAGCGGTGGTCCTGTGATCATTCCGACCAATCCTATTACAAATTTCCCAATTAAAAGTGGTGCTACTTGGAATTATTTTGATAAAGGTACAGCCCTAGGCGCAACTTGGACAAGTTTGAATTTTAATGATACAACGTGGACTTTCAACCGTGCGCCATTTGGTTATGGTACAAAAGAGTTATTAACAACGACTTCATTTGGTACGGATGCCGCTAATAAATTCAGAACGACTTACTTCCGTAAAAAATTTGAAGTAAAAGCCAATGACCTTTTGGACACTATTCAAGTCGCTTTGAGAGCTGATGATGGTGCCGTAGTTTATATCAATGGTCAAGAGGTTACCCGTGTGAATATGGCGGCAGGTGCAGTCGTTGATACCACTTTGGCGACAAAAGAAGTGACTTATCCAGATGAGTTTTTATACTTCGTTTATGATATTCCTAAAACGTTTTTAACTGTTGGCACAAACGTGATTGCAGTTGAAGTACATCAAAATTCAAAAGCGGGCGCAGACGTGGCTTTTGATTTAAAACTGACCAATCGCACCTCTAAAAATGCCGCAAATTTAGGGTGTAGAGATGCTAATGATAAGCATATTGGTTGTTTTACATCTATTACCGCTTTACCTAAATTGGATACGATTACAATTCCACAGCAACATGCTTTTCAGTTTTTAGTTTCAAAAGGCGATCCCTATAGTATTAAAGATACAGTACCATCTAACTTCGATTTTACAGGTTATGTGCCTATCAATAATAACAGCCGTCAAGGATATTTAAGCATTAGCCATGAGCGTGAGCCGATTGGTGGTGCTTCGGTGGGGAATATCCGTTTTGATAATGAAACGGGTCTTTGGAAAGTGGATTCTATAAAACCCGTTGATTTTTCACCTGTTGTAAAAACAATAGCAAACTGTTCAGGTACAGTGACACCCTGGGGAACAGTCATCACAAGTGAAGAATATTTATCTGATACTTTGGATACAAACAGAGATGGTTATATTGATGCTGGTTGGAACGTTGAATTTGACCCTAAAACCAAAACCGTTGTACGTGGTCAAAAACTATGGGCTATGGGTCGTATGAGCCATGAGAATGTAGTGGTGAATAAAGACCAAAAAACGGCTTATCAAGGCGAAGACAGTGGAACAGGTTGTGTCTATAAATTCGTTGCCAACACTGAAAAAGATTTATCAAGCGGTAAATTATTTGTTTTAAAACTGACAAGCGTTACTACCGATACAACTATTAGACTCTATAAAAACTTTAACAGCGTTGGAGAGCCCGTGGGTAGTGTAGGTACTTGGGTTGAAGTACCCAATACGACTATCGCCGAACGCAATAATGTTAAAGCGAAAGCTACGGAATTGGGTGGTACATTATTTAATGGTGTTGAAGACGTTGAAATAAGCCCAATTGATGGTAAAATTTACTTTGCAGTAAAAGGTGGACCTTTCGCCCGTGTTTACCGTTTTAAAGATGATGGCACAACAGTGAGTGCTTTTGAAACCTTTGTTGGAGGCACTAATTACCGCATCAATACAGGTAATAAAGTCATTGACGAAGATTGGGGCGATGGCAACGACAATTTAACATTTGACGACAGAGGTAATCTATGGGTTTTACAAGATGGTAGCCGTGACCATGTTTGGATTGTGCGTCCAGAACACACACAAGCCAGTCCGAAAGTCGAAACTTTCATGCTTACACCATCAGGCTCTGAGCCAACAGGTATGACTTTTACGCCTGACTATCGCTACATGTTTATCTCTATTCAAGAGCCAAGTGGAACGCTTGCAACCAATCAAAAGGATGTATCAGGCAAAACGGATAAATTTAACCGCAGCCATGCTCTTGTTGTTGCACGTAAGGAGTATTTGGGTGTAAAACAATCTACTTCAATTGCTGAAATCACTGATAAAGTCAAAGCCACCGCTTATCCAAATCCAACGAATGGCGAAACAAACGTTTTATTGGATTTAAAAGAAGCCACAACTATTCAAATGAGTGTCTTTGATTTAAGCGGACGTTTGCTCGAAAGCACACAGCCTGTAAATTTAACAATGGGACAATTCCGACAAACGTTTAATTTGCAAGCAGCAGGCATTTATTTCATCCGTGTAAATGCTAATGGCAATTCAAAAGTATTGAGAGTGGTAAGACTTTAATATGAGCAGTTTATTCAAAAAAAGCCCCCTCAGTACATGTATACTGAGGGGGTACTTTTTTTGATAATGACATAAAAAATCTAATACTGCTTTTTTTTTATCAATCGCCGTAGTTTAGTTGCTGGCAGTTGTTTCTTCAAGCGGCTTTTTCACTCCTTTTTTTCTTTTGTTCAAAGGGCTTTCCTCTTTTACAGCTTCCTCTTTATGCTTTTTCTTAAAATTAGCCACCCATTCTTTGAGTTGAAATCTTGACAGCTCTTCATTTAATTTTTCAGATTTCCCTTTGAGTTTAGCTTGCTGAAGTTGAAATTTTAGCATATGAATATCGGTATTTGAAGCCTTATCTTCTTTTTTCAAGGCTTTTAATTTTGCTTCTATTTCTTTTTTTTCAGCTTTGACTGTTTCAAAAACTGTTTTAGATTGCTCTAATGCTGTTTGAAGACCTTGATATTCAAGGTTGTTAGAGTAGGTTTTCATTGTATGATACTTTTAAAAAAAATTAAATAAATGATTGGATGCTCAAAAGTAGCCCTTTGAGTACACTTTAAAAAACAGCTTTTGAAAACTTAACGATTTTTATTTTACTAATATGTTTATACTTTAACCTACACAACAACCTCACTCATCCATTTTTGCCCGAATACTGAGGGGGTAAAATATTTCCAGAAAGACCAAATTAGGTTAATATTAATTAAATATTAACCCGATATTAATTTTTTTGCATATCCAAAAACTTAACGATTTCTTCATGAAAACTTAAAATTGAATCGCCAGTACCTTGATTGACATACTGTTATGTTTGTGAGTATTTTTTTTTACAAACAGTTAATAGAAAAATTATGAAAAGAATCTTTACATTTCTTATGATGGCTTTGAGTTTTTCAACGATGGCTCAAAACCTTTTTCCTGCATTGGATACCAACTATCGTGCGAGGGAAATCCGGGTTTCATCTACATTAAAGATGGACGTTTTGTTTGAAGGCAATCGGGATGCCGTGTGGAATGGCTCACAACTCGCTATTGCTAAAACTTGGCATGACTTCACAGGCTTAGTACCCCTTGGCACAGGCAATGACTCTTGCTTACTCATCGTGAATCACGAAATGCGTGAAGCATATCCAGGTGTTAAAGACCCTATTTTGGGCGATGGTGGCGGCATGACTGTTTTCCGTGTCAATAAAAACCCTACAACAGGGCGTTGGGGCGTTGGCACATATAAAGGTCAAAAATTTTGGAATGTTGATTTCAAACCAGTTCGGGGTACTTACACCAACTGTGGGGGCGTAACCTTGCCTGTTCCGGGTATGTTTATGACTGCTGAAGAAACAGCACCTACGTCAAATGCAGGTATTTTTACCGTTTTTAACGATACGTCTGATGTCATTATTCCTTCTGGTCCTTTCAAAGGTCGTACCATAAAGGCTTTCCAAAATTATGGTTGGATGAATGTTGTTGATGCACTCAATACGAAGGCTTTGTACAAAAGCTATGCGATGGGTCGCTCGGCTTATGAAGGCGGTTGGGCTACGAAAGATGGTAAAATCATTTATTTGGGTACGGATAATGGCACTTTGTCGCCCTTTATGCGCTTTGTAGCGGACACGGCAAACAGGTATGAGTATGGTCAATTACAAGCATACAAACAAAGTGCGGATGGCAGAAGTGGTTCATGGTTGGATATTCCACGCGATTGGGATTCTCTTTATAATTGTAACACAGTTGCCTTCCGTAAAGGGGCTACGGCATTCACACGCCTTGAGTGGGTTGTCAATAAAGGCAATAAAATATATATTTCTGAAACAGGAACAGATGCGGCGAATTATAAACCAACCGTTGCTTTAGGCGGTGTTCCTTCTTTGCATTTTCAACGCCTTGATACCTTAGGTGGAGCTGTTAAAGATACAAGTTTCACTGACTTTTATGGGCGTGTCTTAGAATTTGATACAACCACCAATGCCATGCGGGTATTTGTTGAAGGGGGTGTGGGGTCAAAATTTACGTTTTCAAATCCCGACGGCCTGTCTATACACGAACAAGACAGCAAGTCGTATTTGATTGTTGTTGAAGATATTAATGGTATCACGCAAAAACGTACCACCTCAAGTCAATTTATTTGTGAATCTTTTTTCCTCGATTTGAGTATCCAAAACCCTACTTTAAATGATTTGCGCCCTTATATAGCAGGTGCATCAGGGGGTGAATTGACGGGTAGTGTCAGTACGCCAGATGGTAAAACTATTTTCATCAACAGCCAACACCCTTACGAAAACAATGTTTTACCGTCTTCAAGTATCAATATTCCGCCTTTCAACAATGATATGACAATGGCGATTACGGGCTTCTCGTTATCATCACCTACAAAGGAGTTGAAAATAACAGACGATTTTTCAGTGTATCCGAATCCTGCACACGATGTTATCAATTTCAATAAAACAACGGACGTATCGCTTTACAATGTCAGCGGTCAGCAAATTCGTATTGCCCGTAATGCGAACAGCATCAATGTTAGCGATTTGAAATCTGGTACTTACTTCCTGCAAACTATCAAGGGAGCGGTTGTGAAAATTGTGAAGGAATAATTTAGTCTTTCGACAAAAATTTGATTTGTTCGTAGATTTAGGGTAAGTTTTTTTGATAAAACTTACCCTAAATTTTACTTGAAAAACATATGAAAAACGGCTCAACAATACTTTTTTACCTCTTAATACTGAGGGGGTGCTTGGCTTGTCAACATGAGTCAGTACCCATTGAAATAGTAGAAAAGCCAGTAGAAAAAACAGATTCGTGTAGCCTAAAAAATGTGACGTATGTGAAAGTCGTGAAAGGCATTTTCGATGATTATTGCATCAAGTGTCACGGCAATACAATTATGTCAAAAGGCTATAATTTTCAAGGGTTTGATAATTTAAAATTGTGGTTTAGCCTTGATTCTCTCCGTCTTTTACACGCCATTCGCCATGAAAAAGGTTTACCCATGCCGCTTGGGGGGGATAAAATTCCTGAATGTAAAATTCGCCAAATAGAAACGTGGGTAAGAGAAGGACTTAAAGAAAATTAAAAATTCAAGCTATGAAAAAACAATGCATAATATCTCTACTCCTCATTAGCATAATAAGCTTCAATGCTTTTCAAAACCCATCCTCGCCTACCGAATTGATACACAATACCTACCTCAATCAGATGAGGGTATTTGAAAACAGCCTTGAAAACCTAAAAACCGAGGCAGATAAGCCCCCCCTCAGTATAGAAGACTTAAAAAATAGCTTCAAACAAGCGCGTTTGGCTTATAAAAAAGTAGCGTGGCTTATCGGCTATCTTGAACCTGAAAATGAGAAAAATTTTAATGGACCACCCTTGACTAAAGTTGAGTTGGTTGGCTTCACTGAAATTGAACCCCTTGGTTTTCAACCCATTGAAGCCATTATTTTTGGTGATGATATTGAAAAAGAATTGCCCAAACTCAAGCAATTAATAGCCGATTTGCAGGCTTATACCAAACGGTGGGCAGCTCAAATGACAGACCAAAACCTCAGCGACCGTGAAGTTTTTGAAGCCTTTCGTACAGAATTGATTCAGATTTTTACGCTTTCACTCACAGGTTTTGATTCACCAGTCGCTTTCCATTCTATTCCAGAAGCACTGGTGGCGTGGACGACACTTGAAATGAATATCGGTTTTTATTTAAAAAATGTAGAAAAAAAAGATATCTTACTAAAAAATACGACTGAAAATCTATTGCGCTTTGGAAAAATCTATCTCATTAAAAATCAAGATTTTAACACTTTTGATAGGCTTTTATTTTATAAAAATTATTTAAATCCATTGTATGAGTGTCTTGGCAAAATACAAAAGACATTGGGTATCGAGTTTTATAAACTGACCGATGGTTTGATGCGGCCATGGAATGACGAAGCAACTTCTATTTTTGATAAAAATTTGCTCAATCCCCGTTATTATTCAAGCCGTAAACAAAAGGATTTTAAAGAAGATTCTAACCGTATTGCACTTGGCAAACTGTTGTTTTTTGACCCTATTTTGAGCATCAACAGCAAACGAGCTTGTGCTTCTTGTCACAATCCAGACAAAGCTTTTGCCGAATCGCTGCCTAAAAGCCTTGATTTGGAAGGCAAAGCAATAGACCGCAATGCGCCTTCACTCATATATGCCGCCTTAGCCACAAGCCAATTTTGGGATGGTCACTCTCGAAGCGTTGAAGAACAAATGGGTCACGTCGCTGCCAATCCTCGTGAAATGGGTAATCAACTTGAAACTTTGCCCGCTCGTCTTTCTAAAAGTGTTGAGTACAATGCCTTGTTTAAGGAAGCCTTTTTAAACCAACCTGATGCCGTGTCGGTGAGTAATATTGAAAAAGCGATGGGCGCATATCTCCGCAGTTTAGCCGTTTTTGACAGCGATTTTGACCGATATATGCGCGGTGAAACGGATAAAATTGCCAATGATGTCAAAAAGGGTTTCAACCTTTTTATGGGCAAGGCGAAATGTGGCACGTGCCATTTTGCCCCCGTTTTCAACGGAACGGTACCCCCTCAGTATTTGGACACCGAATTTGAAGTTATTGGTGTTCCAAATGTTAAAAATCAATTGGATACCGATTTGGGTAAATATGCTCATGTTCCCGCTGAAAAATACCGACATTCTTTCAAAACTGTCACTATCCGTAATGCCGCTTTGACCAAACCTTATATGCACAACGGA
>JANOAU010000036.1:0-1655 GCA_031411275.1 Saprospiraceae bacterium
GGCTCCTGAATTTTACGATAATTTATTGTCGCATCAATCTTATACAAAGCTATTTTTCACATTTTTATTCAGCCAAGAAGTCGGACTTTTCTCTCGTATTTTGAGAAAAGAACGCGGTGTTGTAAAAATGGATGATAACTCTACTCCAGATGTGCACATCATAAAAAGTGAAAAACCGGCGGAAGTCGCGGCTTAATTGAAATCTTTTAAGGTATTTCATAAAACAAAGTCTGAGCAATTTACAACTGCTCAGACTTTGTCTTTTTAAAATACCCCCTCAGTAGGGCTATTTCACAAAATTAATGTTATATTAAAGGAATAGAACAGGCTGCGTAAATTGAGCTTTGGAAAAAGTAAAATTTACGAAAATGCAGCCTGCGACAAATCTTTATGACAATAAACAAGAGCCTGAATCGGCTCTTATAATAAAGGAAGAAGCTCAAAAAAGTTTTTATGAAGCCTTAAAGAGTGATTTGGTTGATAATAGAGGCAAACAAGGTCAAAAACACTATTTGCCTTTCGTCCTTTTTGGCTTTATCATAGCTATATTACATAAGAAGCAAAAAAAAGCAAGTATTCAACGCTTTATGGTGAATAAGCATCCCGTTTTGTGCAAACTTACAGAACATTCATCAGAAAAAGCAGTCAGCCAAGCACAATTAGGGCGGATTTTATCTACTGTGGATTGGGAATGCTTAAATGCTATCAACGAGAAACACTTAGGATTAACTATTTTGAATGAAACAAATAGTAAAAAAGAAACGACTTGGCTAAGTGGAGACGGAAAAGACCTCAAAGGCGGTGTACAAGTCAATGCGAGTCATACCTCATCGGTGAGAGGAGAAGTCTCGATTCGGTTAGTGGAACAAGAGAGCAAAAAAGTGGTTGCCCAAAGTTTTTATGATGGTGATAAGGAGAGTGAAAAGACGCATATGCGGACTTTAATGCAAAAGCAGAAGCTGTCTCATCGCTCTATTACCCTTGATGCCATTCATTGTGACCCTAAAACCACTGAGTTAATAGCCCTTAATGAAGGTATTTATCTGATACCGGCTAAAGATAACCAAGAATACCTCGTTAAAGATCTGCTTTCCGAAGCCCGTCGTCAAAAAGAGGATAAACGATTTGTTCAAATAACAACCCATGATAAAGGTCATGGGCGGATTGAAAAAAGAGAATATACCCTCTTTGATGTCTCAAAACAAAATTTTGATAGCAGATGGCACACTTCCACTATCCGTTCCTTAGTCATGGTTTATCGTCAAAGAGAAATAATGTCAAAGAACAAAATACTTAAAAAAGAAGAACATACAGCTTATTTTATCTCTAATACTTGTGCAAAGGAACTCAAAATAGATACCCTCACACAATTATCCAAGGCAATAAGAGGGCGATGGTCTATTGAAACCGATAATTATATCAGAGATGTCACTTTAGGTGAAGACAACATCAAAACTCAAAAAGGCAATCGAACAAGGGCAGAAGCCACTTTAAGAACCATCGCTTTAGAATGGCTTAAATATGAAAACCCTAAAAACTTCAACGCCCTCTTAGATAATTTCGCTGATTCTGAACTGTTTTTAACCAATTTCTTAATAAAACATAGGCTTGTTTCAATAAATACAACTTAACATTACTTTTGTGAAATAACCCTA
>JANOAU010000037.1:0-54115 GCA_031411275.1 Saprospiraceae bacterium
TCCATTTTTTGATGCTTTTGCATCAAAAAATGGATTCGCTCCGATAGATTTATTTCCGAGCGCATTTTGAGCGTAGCGAAAAACAGTGAGTAATAGTCGTAATTAATTGTAGCCAGGGGATTAAATGACAAAAAGGAGCAGGGGTAATAGACTTCTCCTTTTGTTTTTCATAGCATCTTGTTTACATTTGCAAGATTAGAGATATTTTTCTTAATTTAAAAAAATATGAAAATGAGGACTTTACGCACTTTATTCCTTTTGAGCATCGCACTTTTTATAGTGTCGTCTTGCGAAACTTCTAAAATACTCACCACCACTCATTACGGCAAAGTTGACGGCAAAGTAGAATGGATATTTTTGCAACTCAATGATGTCTATGAAATCTCTCCAACGGAAGACGGCAAAGCAGGTGGCTTGGCGCGGGTGGCGACCCTTCGTCAAAAGTTATTGAATGAAAATCCTAATACCTATACAGTTTTAAGTGGTGATTTTTTATCCCCCTCAGTCATTGGCACTTTAAAATACGAAGGAAAAGGCATAAAAGGACGGCAAATGGTAGATGTCCTGAATGCACTGGGTCTCAACTTGGTATGTTTCGGCAATCATGAATTTGACCTCGATTATGTTGACCTTCAAGCTCGTATGGATGAGTCGAAATTTGAATGGATTTCTTCCAATGCTTTTCACAAAGAAGGCGACAATATTGTGCCGTTTCATAGAACAGGTAGCGATGACTATTTTGACGAATATAAAGTTTTGAATATTAATGACGGCACAACAGGCGAATCTGTTAAGGTTGGTATTTGGAGTGTTGTCCTTGATGCCAACAAAAAAGATTATGTGTATTACAGCGATGTGTTTGATAGGTCAAAAAATATCATTGACGATGTGTTGTCAAAAGAAGTAGATGTCATAGCGGGTATTACGCATGTTGCCATCGAAACGGATAAAGAATTAGCCGTCAGAAACCCCTCAGTATCACTCATTATGGGCGGGCATGAACATACGAATATGCGCCATGTAGTGGGCAAAACCATCGTGGCAAAAGCAGATGCCAATGCCAAAACTGTTTATGTGCATCGGTGTTCTTATGACTTGAAAACCAAGGAATTAAGTATTAAATCTGAATTGGTTAAGATTGATGACAAAATAACAGATGACCCCTCAGTAGCAGCCGTTGTTAAGAAGTGGGAAGACATTATGAATGCCTCCTTTGTCGCACAAGGCTTCAAGCCGAATGAAGTGATTGCAAATGTAACAGAACCCTTGGATGGGCGTGAAGTGACAATACGGTGGTCACAAACAAATTTAGGTGAAGCGATTGCTAAATCTCTCAGTAATGCCGCCAAAAAGACAGTGGATTGTTCCTTTTTTAACTCTGGTTCTATCCGTATTGACGACCAAGTGAAAGGCAATCTGACGCAAGCGGACATTGTGCGTATTATGCCGTTTGGTGGCAAAGTGATTGAATTTGACATAAAAGGCTCGGAACTAAAAAAAGTGCTTATGACTGGCATGGCTTCAAAAGGGAAAGGTGGCTATTTGCAATGGGATAAAATTGGTTACAATGATGCTACTAAAGTATGGATTATCAATGGTGCTGCTTTAGATGAAGGCAAAACATATCATTGTGCGACCAATGATTTCTTATTCAGTGGAAAAGAGACAAATTTTGATTTCTTTAATGCACAAAATGTTGCTATCTCACATATTGATATACCCACAGAATCATCAGACTTACGTTCTGATATTCGCAAAGCCTTTATTGTCTATTTAAAAAATAAAAAATAAGCTATATTGTTTGAAACAGCCATACAACAAAATAGCAATACAGCAATACAACCATACAATTTCATGGAAAAAATACAAATTGTTAGCGAAGAACACAAACATGTTCTGGGATTACAACTTCCGACCGACCCACGTTGGGTGAATTTGGCTGAAATCAGCCTTGAAAACAT
Source organism: Saprospiraceae bacterium (assembly GCA_031411275.1). Classification (GTDB taxonomy): domain Bacteria; phylum Bacteroidota; class Bacteroidia; order Chitinophagales; family Saprospiraceae; genus JAAFJT01. The sequence goes on from JANOAU010000037.1 coordinate 1,962, forward strand.
ATTGACTGACCATGCTTATTGTGAACAGAAAGCAGCCACAGCGTGTATTTCACTCATTCAAGGTTATCCTGAATATATTGATATGGTGCGCGAATTGGCACCGATTGTGACGGAAGAATGGGGTCATTTTCGGCTTGTACTCGCCGAATTAGATAAACGCGGCTTAACGCTCGGACGGCAACGCAAGGACGAATACGTGAATGAATTGATGAAATTTGAACATAAATCAGGCGATAGAACCGAACGCTTGGTAGAAAAGTTGTTGATTTGCGCTCTTATTGAAGCGCGTAGTTGTGAACGGTTTCGACTTTTGTCCTTGTATGTCAATGACTTAGATTTGCGTAAATTTTATTATAAATTTATGGTTGCCGAAGCCAGTCACTACCGTTTGTTTATTGATTTAGCCAAAAAATACAACGGTGATGAAGAAAAAACGATGTTTCGTTGGAAGGAATATCTTGATTATGAATTAGAGATCATGCAAAAAATGGATGTCCGTGGAGATAGAATACACTAAGTTATAAATGAAAAACGAAAAGTGAAAAACGAAAAATGAAAAAGCGACCCCTCAGTATAAGAGGTCGCTTTTTCACTTTTCACTTTTCGTTTTTCACTTATAACTTACTCATTTCCGATTCGTATTCATCTTTCACTGCTTTTTTCCAAGCGGTTCTTTTTCTAAAAAACTTTGGATTGATGACCAATAAGCCGAAAGATTCGGTTTCTTCTTTGGTTTGTTTAGCATGATGTGCCCCATGAGCGCGAAGGATAGCCCGCGAATAAATATTGTCTAAAAGCGGAAACCATTCAAACCGACGATGAATATACACATCGTGTATGAGAAAATAAATAAGACCATAAATGGAAACCCCAACGCCGATGAAAAAAACTTCCCATGTCTGAGTAAAAGTGCCATAAATATAGCAAAACATACTTGGAATAGCATAAACAAGGAAAAAGAGGTCATTTTTTTCAAAAAAACCGTCTTTCATGTGTTTTGGCAAATGATGGTCTTCATGCCAACGCCACAGAAAACCGTGCATGACAAATTTATGGGTAAACCAAGCCATGAATTCCATGCCGACAACGGCAGCAAAAGTGATAAATGTATAAATTAACCAAGAAGGCATAGGAACAATACAATTTTGAATTGAAGAAGGATTGTTTTAACGATACAAAATGAACAACCCAATTGCCATATTGTTTTTTCCAAAAGGGAAAAGTGATAAAAATCTTAAACACGTGGCGGTTTTTTCTCTAATAACAGTTTGCCGCCCGTTTTGTCAATACATTTGTAAAGCCCTTCAAGTGTTTGATAATTGTGAACTTCTTTAAATTCTAATTTCATTTTTGTAATGAGTACCCAGCCATTCGGCAATTTGTCTTCAAAAACATTCCGAACTTCACGACATACAATGGATTTGCCGCGTACTTCGCCATCCAATAAGGCTTTTGAGACATACTTTTTGCTGCCAATTTTCAAAACAGTGGTCGAATAACCTTCGATTTTTCGACCATTTTGAGTAATTAAGATTTCATAATCGAATTCTTCTTTATAACCTTCTCCCCAGTCAATCAAGGCTTTTCCTTGCCAAATGCCGTTAAAATCTGTTTTTGCAGAAGGTACTGAGGGGGGGGCAAAACTGAAATGAATAAAACCAAGGAGGGTGAGTATTAAAAATTTTACACCTAAATGTCTGTGAAGTAATGGTTTGTCAATAGTTAGTCTCATATTATGTAAATTTTGTAATGGTTATTTGTAAAGTTTCTCTTAGCTGTTTAAAGGACAAAATTATGCCAATTCTCCTCAAAAATCAACCCACATTATGTTAAAGACGCCTTGTCAAATCACACACGTGGCGGTTTTCTCTCTAAAATCAGCCGACCTCCTGTTTTATCCTCACATTCATACAAGCCTTCGAGGATAGGATAATTGGCTTTTGTCTTGTAAATCAATTCCATTTTTGAAAAAGGTATCCAGCCCGAATTCGGCAATTTATCTTCATAGACGTTATGAGTTTCACGACATTTTAGGAAATTACCATTGATTTCACCTTCTATGACGGCTTTAGCCACGTATTTTTTACCACCAATAGTCAAAACAGTGGTTGAAATACCTTCCACTTTATTCCCTTTTTGCGTCAAAACCATTTCATATTCAAACTCTTCGCGGTAGCCAAATCCATAATCAACGGTGGCTTTTCCTTGCCAAATGCCTGAATATTTAGTTTTTTGCGCCCATATTGAGGGGGGGCTTAAAAATAAAAATAGACCGAAAGTAAGAAATAACACAATGACCCTTTTTAAGCTAAAACCCTCTAAAAGATGTATTGAATCGTAAAAAATTAATTTATGTTTAGGCAATTTCATGATGTTTTGGATTTTGTAGTTAAAAATGACATTTTACTTACACACGCGGCGGCTTACGTTTCAACGAGACACGTCCGGGAATACAATTGCGATTTGTACCCGTTGCGCCTTCCCAAATACCTTCAAGGGTTGGAACATTATTCGTATCTTTATATATCAATTCTACTTTTTTGATACACCATTCTGCATCAGGAATAGGGTCGGCTGAAACGATTTTAGTTTCAACATATTTCAAATAGCTGCTTTTAAACTTGCCTTCTAATTCCATTTTAGCATTATACGTTCGCGTATCATCGGTTGCCCTCACAATGCTGATGCCTGTTATATCTTTACCTTTTTGCGTAAATATAACTTCAATTTGGAACATCACCCGTTTGCCATAACCTTCATCACGCGAAATGGTACCTTCCCAATAGCCTGAAATATCTGTCTCTTTGGGTGTTTTTATGTTCAATTCTTGAAGCGTTACATCACTCTTTGAACTTGTTGCCTTGTCCAGCGTTGTAGGCATGAATAGGTTTAAAATAAAAATTAAAGTATAAATCATAAGAATTCTTTTTTCGCAAATTAAAACAAAAATGAGAACTTACCGCCTTAAATAAATCAATTTTCATTAAAGATTGTTCTGAAGGCGAAAGGTTTCTTCAATAACAAGATTTTTTTAAGCGTCTTCTACAAATAATTAACCAAGTATGAACCAGTTTATCAGTCACCGCAATTTGCGGTTTTTATTGTTTGACATGCTCCAAGCAGATACGCTTAACCGTTATGAAGCATACGCGGATTACAGTCGAGAAGCCTTCGAAATGGCTCTTGATGCTGCTAAACAAATTGCTGACACCCAACTTTTTCCCTATTATGTCGAAATGGACAGGAAAAAAGCCGTTTTTGAGAAGGGCATTGTTCGCACACATCCACAGCTAAAAGTTTTGATACAGAGTGTTGCAGAAGGCGGTTGGATTGCTGCAACTTCCCCTGTCGAAGATGGTGGTTTGCAAATGCCACATATTTTGAGCGGTGCAGCTTTACTAACGTTCTATGCGGCGAATGTCAATGCGTGTTATCCGTTTTTAACTAAAGGTGCAGCTAATTTAATCGTCAGTTTTGGGTCTGATGCCTTGAAAAAGACCTATTTGCCCAATATGTTCAATGGTACATGGCAAGGCACAATGGCTATGACCGAGCCACAAGCGGGTTCTTCTTTGACGGATATTTTAACAGCGGCTCAACCCACGGATACTGAGGGGGTCTATAAAATCAAAGGACAGAAGATTTTTATCTCTGGCGGCGACCACGATGCGGCTGAAAATGTAGTTCATCTTTTACTCGCTCGCATCGAAGGGGCACCTGTTGGCACTAAAGGCATTTCACTTTTTGTCGTTCCCAAATATCGTCCAGAAAATGGTGAATTGCGTGAAAATAACGTCACAACGGCGGGTATTTATGGCAAAATGGGACAAAAAGGCTATATCGCTGCCCATTTGATGTACGGCGAACAAGGCGACTGTTTGGGCTATTTGGTCGGTGAACCCAATAAAGGTTTGTCTTATATGTTCCAAATGATGAATGAGGCACGTATCGGCACAGGACTTGTGGCAGCAGGACAGGCATCTGCTGCCTATTATGCGTCTTTAAAATACGCCAACGAGCGTCCTCAAGGTCGTTTGCCAAGCAGTAAAAATCCGCTTGATGCACCCGTTTTGATAGTTGAACACGCAGACGTGCGCCGTATGTTGTTGTTCCAAAAAGCAACGACTGAGGGGGGCATTGCCTTGTTGATGCAATGCAGTTATTATGCAGATTTGGCGCATGTGGGAACGCCCGAAGAAGCGGCCAATGCCCATCTTTTACTTGAATTATTAACGCCTATCGCCAAATCTTATCCTTCTGAAATGGGTATTCAGTCCGTATCGGCAGGTATTCAGACGCTGGGTGGGGCGGGTTATTGCGACGATTATCCGCTCGAATTGCTGTATCGTGATATACGTGTTAATGCGATTTATGAAGGCACAACGGGCATTCATGGGCTTGATATTTTAGGTAGAAAAGTGTCCATGGTCAATGGTAAAGCATTGGAATTGTTCAAAAAGGAGATAAATGCTACAATTACTGAGGGGGGGCAATGGGAAAAAACTGTGGCTTTTTCTAAGCAATTAGCAGAAAATTTTTCTGAATTGATGGAAGTGACGCAAAAAATCCTTGTAAATGGGCGAGAGAGTGGGGCAGAAGTGATGCTCGCTGATGCGACTTTATATCTCGAATATTTCGGCTTAGTCGTAGTTGCTTGGATGTGGTTGAAGCAGGGTATTATTGCTGAAAAAACCCTCCAACGAGGCGTAGAAGGGACAGACGAAAAGTTGTTTTATGAGAGTAAACTCGTGACCATGCGCTACTTTTTTGAATATGAATTGCCAAAAACAAAAATCTTACAGACGCAATTGTTAAATTTTGATAAATTGACAGTCAATTTAGATAGTGCTGTTTTAGTTTAGATTTTGGCTCTCATATGAATCTTACATATTTTACCTTGGATAATGACTAATAAATTCAAAAATATAACCTCTTTGTTTCAACGTATCAATGATGGCTCTTAAATCCTGTCTGCCTTTTTCCTTTGCCAACATTTCGTCATGCCCCAAAAAAACAAGATGATTGGGTGTAAAAGTGGCATTTTGCTTGAACATCGAATCAATGATGGTGACTATTTGAGTGGGCGATCGTTTAGGTAAAGTATTGCCATAATGCTCCCATTCCATATCCCAGCCATAAATTTTAAAGCCTTTCTCGAGCAAAATACTCGCAGTTTTGCCGCCTGTTTGCCACCACCCGCGTCTTATACTGTCTGTAGCCCAAATATCACGCCCTGGCATCCGCACTATTTTCGTCAAAAGACCCAATTTTTCTTCATTATTGATAATGTCTTGAGCCGCTGCTTGTGGACGGGAATAAAAATTTTGATATTTACCATAAGCATGAGAATAGGAGTGGTTACACACTTCTATATAGGGGCTGCGTTTCATGTCATCCAAGTGTCGCATAAACGTCTTATTCATCAAAGCATGCATACCCACAGCAAAAGAAGACATTTTTATCTGTTTTTCGTGTATTATCTGTGTTAAATAAGGCGTGGGCGTCAATGGACCATCGTCAAAAGTTAAATATATAACACGGCTATTGGAGTCAAGGGGCGTTTTAGCGAGTTTTTCAATATTCAAAGTGTCCGCAGGCTCGACTGGGACGAACATTATAGTGTCTTGACTTGCTGCTAACTGAGGGGTCGCATTGTTTTGATTATTATAAGTCTTGTCAAGAGAGCAAGAAAAAAGATTGAACAATAATGCGGCAAAGAGACTGATGTGCATGAATGTGGATGACTTATTTAAATGAAAATTCATTATTACAATTCAAGTTTCAATTTTATACGTTGAAATTGGGCGCAAAGTTAATGATTGGCGTGAAACGGTTTATTTTTTTTGTATGTTCAGTTCATTATCTTATTGCATTTTTATTTTTTGCTCCAAATTTGTTGTGGAATAACCTGCTACAAAAGGCAAACGCATCACTTTACCGCCATTTTCAATAACAATGTCTGCCCCAACAATCTGCTCTAAGGTGTAATCACCTCCTTTTACTAAAATGGACGGTTTGACCCGTTTAATCAACTCGATAGGCGTATCTTCATCAAAAACCACTATTGCATCAATAAACGACAAGCCCGCGAGCAGATATTGCCGCGTTAGTTCATCATTGAGCGGACGGTGCGCCCCTTTTAGGCGACTGACGGAAGCCGCAGCATTGAGACCTACAATGAGGCGGTCACCCAAATCACGTGCCGCCGCTAAATAATGCAAATGACCATAATGTAGTAAATCGAAACAACCATTAGTGAAAACGATGGTCAGATTGCTCTTTTTCCATTCTTTTACCAGCTTTTCGATGCTGTCGAAAGTATTAATTTTATCCCGTATTTTATCGAGTTGCATGATGTATTTTTTTTATTACTTGTCACTTTATATAGACTGTAAATTAAGTTATCCACACTGAAATTACTTTTCCACAGTGCGATGTTGAAAATGTATAAAATGCTTATTTTCAGCGTTTTTCAACGGGTTTATGCAGCTTTTTAGTCCTAAAAAAGCACCCCACAGTATCAATAGGCTGTAAAGCAGGAGAGGATGGTAAAATGTCGAGAAAAGCAGATATTTTTATTTGTATATTTCCTAATAAAAAGTATAAATGTGTGATTATCAATTTATTGCATTAATCGTTTTTCTAAAACTATACTATGAACGCTATGTCTATTAACAAATAATACCAATTTAAATTTGGCTAATTAGAAAAATATTAAGCAAAAAAAAGGCTCAAAAGGGTACTGTAAAAACAGGTTTTATTACAAATTTAAAAAAAGATAAATCATGTGGAAATCGTGTGGATAACCTTTTCGGAATGTGCATTTTCCACATGATTATGAACATTATCAAAAAAGCAGTTTGTCTATGATATGTGCTGCTTCTTCCAAGGTTTCAGGTTTTCCGACATCGCACCACACATCATCGTCGTGTCGATAACCTAAGATTTTATGCGCGCCGCAGATTTTCAAATACCAATCAATCATTGAGAAAAAATCCTCGCTGGGTACTGTTTCAAAAATGGCAGGATGGATGACATGAAAGCAGCTAAACGAATACATGCTCAATTCCGTTGCCATTCTACCCATACGCACCCGTTTAGTCGCCGCATTCATCCACCCACAAAGTACCCCCTCAGTATCGTGCAACATATAACGTGAAGTCGTGCGTTGTTGCACCGCATAAGTCGCTAAAGCATCAGAAGCACAATGTGTGGCATACATTTTAGACAAGTCAATATCACTTAATATGTCGGCATTGCACACAAAAAACGGTTGGGCATCATCGAAAAACCAAGCCGCTTTTTTGAGTCCTCCACCTGTTTCGAGCGGTTTTTCTACTTCGTAAGATGTGACGATTCGGATACCAAAATGGTCTCTACTGTCCAGAAATGCTTCAATTTTTTCAGCAAAATGATGCGTATTGATAATAATGTCCGTAACGCCAAAATGGATGAGCCGTCTGATATTTATTTCTAAAAGCGACATACCTTTGACCTCGACAAGTGCTTTCGGTCGGTCATTTGTCAAAGGGCGAAGGCGCGTACCGAGTCCCGCAGCGAAAATCATAGCTTTCATGTCATTGAGTAATTGAGTGATAAAGTGATTTTTGAGGGCGAAAATGAGGTGTTTTTTTAAAAATTTTATATGAAAATTAACAACGTAATTTGCATTGAAGCGTTTTAATGGATGGTTTTACTTATTTTAATCCATAAAGGTATGATTTTTTATTAAGTCCTTTACATTATGTCCCCCTCAGTAATACCATTATAAAGTACAAAATAATTTATAAAATGATGAGAATCAAGCAGTTAGTAGTATGGGTGTTTTTAAATATCTACCTTGTCGTGACAACATTCGGACAAGAGGCTGCTCCTGGCTATGTCTATCGTCAGACGGATGGCAAATACTTGGTATCTGCCATGATTTTGCCCAATGGCGATACCCTGATATATATGGAACTACGCGAATTTGAGGTAAAATCGCCTAAGTTTTTTGCCAGCGCCGATGACTACAAGCGGTGGGAACGCTATCGGCGATTAGCACCCACGGTCATTCCCTATGCTGTAGATGCGGTGAGAACCTACCGAGAGATGAACGTCGCTACCCGTGACATGACCGACCGAGACCGCAAAAAATATATTAAACAGCTTGAAAATAAGATGGAAGACCAACTCAAAAAGAACCTAACCAATCTGAGTCGGACACAAGGGTTTCTCCTTATTGAAATGATAGAAAAGGAACTGCACATGCCGTTTTATGATTTAGTAAAAGATGTAAAAGGCTCATTTTCAGCATTTTATTGGAATGAATTTGGTAAAATATACAGTTACCAACTCAAAGAAGGTTATCAACGAGGCAAAGACCCCATTTTAGATGCGATTCTCAATCAGCATGATTTGTCCTATTATATGCACTAAATTAATGGTAAATATTTTAATTGTGAATGGTGAATAACGAATATTCACCATTAAAATATTCACCATTCACCATTCAAATTTTTCTTTTTGTTTTGAAAATTGAGTTCTATTGACGTTTTTGGGCTTTGAAATAAAAAACAGTAATTTATTTATATTTTAAAGTAAAAACCAACCCATCATGGCAACTCAAACTCGCCCCCTCAGTATTCTGTGCATCGCCAGTTTTTTTAAAGGTGAAGAATTTATGCGCGCTGCCAAAAACGAAGGCTGTACGGTTTATCTCCTCACTTCTACCTCACTTAAAGAAGCAAATTGGCCGTATACGAGCATTGACGACACCTTTTATGTCAATGAAGTCAATAATGAAAAAGGCGTTTGGAATATGGATGAAGTCACCTCAGGCTTAGCGTGGGTGATGCAAACCAAACCGATTGATCGTATCGTTTCTCTCGATGATTTTGATGTTGAGAAAGGTACTGCACTGCGCGAGCATTTTCGGATACCTGGCATGGGTCAAACAACAGGTCGTTTTTATCGCGATAAATTGGCGATGCGTGTTAAAGCCCAAAAAGAGGGTATCCTCTGTCCAGCATTCAGCGATCTTTTTAATAATGATACAGTCAATGCTTACCTCGATTCAGTGACTGCTCCATGGCTCATCAAACCGCGTGGCGAAGCCTCAGCAACGGGCATTAAAAAAGCTCTTAACAAAGATGAAGCATGGCAAATCATCCATCAATTAGGTGATAAAAGGCATCATGCACTCATCGAGCAGTTTCGCCCCGGCGATGTGTATCACGTAGATTCTATCAACTTTGAAGGAAAATGTATTTTTACGAGTGTCAATCGCTACCTCTCAACGCCCATGGATGTGGCGCATGGTGGTGGCGTTTTCCGTTCCGTAAAGGTTGAATATGGCAGCGATGACGACAAGCAATTGACCCAACTCAATGCCGATGTTATGAATGCTTTTGGTATGCATTATTCTGCTTCGCATACGGAGTTTATCAAAGACCGTGAGACAGGCAAGTTTGTGTTTTTGGAAACTGCTTGTCGCGTGGGTGGTGCCAATTTGGCTGAAATGGTAGAGGCTTCATCGGGTATCAATCTTTGGCGTGAATGGGCAAGGGTCGAAGCCGCTATGGGCAAAGGTGGAAAATATGTGTTGCCAAAAGTGAAAAAGGAGTATGCAGGTATTGTTGTCTCATTGAGTCGGCATAAGCACCCCAATACTGAGGGGTTCAACGATGATGAAATTGTGTGGCGTATGAATAAGGAACATCACATCGGTTTAATCGTTCAAGCAAAAACACAACAGCGTGTTTTGGACTTATTGGACGACTATACGAAGCGGATTTTCAATGATTTTCATGCTTCTGCACCTGTGCCTAATAAGCCGACGAGTTAGGAGAGACAGCGTTACTATTGACGCACAACTTTTGAAGTTTCCCCATAAAACACTCGGCAGGTTAATATCGTACCCCCCTCAGTAAATTGACTAAATAAATTCTCGTGGCTCAATTTCTAAAATTTATAAATATATGAATGTGAATGACGTTTTGAATTATGTCCTTATACAATTAGGAGAATTTTCTTTAAAGGTATCTTCCGTTCTTTTGCTTATCTTATTTTGGACGATAATGACTTTTTCACTACGTCTCATTAGGCGCATGATATACAGTGCTACAAAAATCAATGAATCGAAAAGATATGCTGTTTATAATTTAGTGCGCTATTTCGTTTATATTATTTCTTTTGCCATCATACTTCAAATATTGGGCTTTAACTTATCGGTACTTTTAGCAGGTTCAGCAGCCCTTTTAGTGGGTTTGGGTTTGGGCTTACAAAACCTTTTTAGTGATTTTATTTCGGGTCTTATACTTTTAGTGGATTCTTCAATAAAAGTAAATGATATTATTGAAGTAGATGGTTTGATTTGTAAAGTACAAGAAATCAATCTAAGAACAACAACCGTTCTTGCAAGAGATGATAAATACATTATTTTACCGAATACTAATTTGACTAAAAATCAAGTCATAAATTGGACGCACAGTAATATTACATCGAGGTTTGACATATCCGTAGGTGTTGATTACGGCTCAGATGTTAAACTCGTTATGGACATATTGAAACAAGCCGCCACTGAACAAGAAGGTGTTCTGAAATTCCCAGAACCCAGCATACGATTTGCTGATTTTGCCGATTCGTCCTTAAATTTCACTGTATTATTTTGGTCAGAAGAAGTTTTCAGAGTTGAAAGTATCAAAAGTGAAATCAGAGTCCGCATTTTTGAATTATTTACAGCAAATAATATTATAATACCCTTTCCTCAAAGAGTGGTTCATATTAATCCCGCTCAATAATGGAAACCGCTATTCAAGGATTTATACTCATTTGAAAATGGTTTGCCTAAATTATATACTTAAATTACTCATAACCAATGTTTTATATTTTTCATTTTTCATTTTTCACTTTTCATTTAGTATATATATGACCCACGGTTTTGTGCATGTGAATAGCACCGTGCAACCAAAACATTTCCAATCTACTCACCTTTCGCTCGAAACATTCTGCTATTCAGAATGCGCCTCAACTTAAAATATGTGTGAATTATATAAGTTTAATATTTAATTATGTAAGTATTAGGCGTTTAAATCAACTCACTTTTGCGCTGTGAAAATTATTTCACAACTCAAATCATATTTATGAAACTCAAACAATTGATTATAGTCTCATCCCTTGCACTTTTTCTTATCCCCGTTATCAATTTTGCCCAAGCCCCTAATTTAGGCACAGCTGCAAATTATGTACTTTTTTCAACAAATGGTGCAGTCAGCAATACGGGTACTTCACATGTCACAGGAAACGTGGGTGCCAATATCGGTAACGTTTCGGGGTTTGGGAATGTTGATGGCAATATGCACAATATCGATGGCTCAACAGCGGCAGCCTCAACAGATTTACTCAATCTTTATAATGAATTAAATGCAAAAACGCCAACAGCCGTTCATGCCTTTCAATTAGGCAACGGAGAAACACTCAATGGGGGTATCTATAGTTTAATGGGTCATACCGATTTGAGTGGTAATTTAACGCTCAATGGTCAAGGAAATCCTAATGCCCTCTTTATTTTTAAAGTTGCAGGCGGCACATTTACGTCAAGTGCCAATTCACAAGTTATTTTGATTAATGGTGCAGTTGCTTGCAATGTTTTTTGGGTCATTGAAGGAGCTATAAATATTGGTTCGGGTACAGTGATGAAAGGAAATGTCATTGCCAATAATGCGGCAATAGATTTGAACGCTGGTGTTAATCTTGAAGGTAGAGCGTTGTCAACAACGGGCGCCATTGTCGTTAATGGCGTTACGACTGTGATGCCACTCGGTTGCGGCATACCTATATTAACAGGGCCGATGGCACCTTCATTAGGTAAAACATCTTGTTTTGCTTTATTTTCTTCTAACGGATTAGTTACAAACTCTGGTACTACTTCTGTTACAGGAGATATTGGTACAAACTTTGGCGGCACATCGGGTTTTAACGCAGCGAATGTCATCGGCGAGGTTCATCCAAATCCTGATGCTTCGACAGTGACAACTGCGGACAATTTGACCACTGTTCAGACTTATATCAGCACCTTACCTACTGATATTCAGCTTTTATATCCCGCTCAATTGGGCAATACACTTGTTTTAACACCACATACTTATCTCATGTCTGGTATGGCTTCTTTCAACAGTATTCTTTATTTGAATGCTCAAGGTAATGCCGATGCCGTTTTTGTTTTAAAAATAACAGGCCCTCTTGCCGTTAGTTCAAATGCATCGGTTGTGTTACAGAATGGCGCACAAGCAAAAAACGTATATTGGAAAGTGGATGGTGCTGTAACGATTGCTGACAATGTCATTTTTAAAGGTAATATCATCAGCAATGGCGCCATTACGATAGGTACTTTAACAACACTGGAAGGGAGAGCCTTGACATCGAATGGGGCCATTAATTCAGCGGATATCAAAGCAACAATTCCTTCAGTTTGCGAAAGCACAATACCCGTGACTTGGTTATATCTTAAAGCTAAAGCCATTCAAAACGATGTGTTAGTTGAATGGGGTACGACAGATGAATTAAATAACGCCTACTTTATTGTAGAAAAAAGTAGAGATGGTAAAATTTTTCAAGCATTAGCAAAAATCAATTCTACAGGAAATAGCGTCAAAGGACAAAATCAGTATGCTTTTACTGATAATGACCCTTATAGCCTTAACTATTATCGGATTTCACAAATAGATTATAATGGTCAACAAAAATATTCACCGACCGTATTAGCCGCTTCAAATCAAGACTTTAAAGTGAACAAATATGTCCAAGGCAATCATATTTATGTGGAAACGTCAGGCACAGAAGCCAGTAAAGGTTCTATTGAACTTTACGACCTCAGTGGTCGCTTAATTTCTTCACAAAAGATTATCATGAATAAAGAGAACAGCACCTATAAAATTGATAAGCCACAACAAAGCGGTTTGTATTTTCTGTATATCGGAAAACAAGGCGAAAAAATCTATATCGGAAAAGTGATGGTGTTCTAAAAATAAGTGAGTACCACCACTCCTACTTGAGTGTGATAGCACCCCTCAGTATAAACTATTAAACCGCTTTACAAATGCTCCTATTTGTAAGGCGGTTTGGTATTTTATACTCATTTTAAAATGGTTTGCTTAAAATAATGGACTCAAATTATTCATAACCAACGTTTTATGTTTTTCACTTTTCGTTTTTCACTTTCCCTTTAGTATGATTTTATTTTGAAAGATGACCCCTCAGTATTTCTGTCTTTTTCACTATTGTTTTACATTTGCTTTATGAAAGAGTAAAAAATCTAAAAATACAAGATATGAACATCACCAATACACACAATCAGCGCATCGCAAATATGACCTTCGCCACGGTCTATCCTCTGTATCTTGCCAAATTAGAGAAAAAGGGTAGAACGAAAGAAGAATTACATCAAGTCATAGAGTGGTTGACAGGCTTCGATGATAAGAAGCAACAAGAACTCATAGAAGAAAAAGTAACGTTTGAAACTTTCTTCCAACAGGCGACCCTAAACCCCTATGCACACCTCATCAAAGGCGTAATCTGCGGCTATCGTATTGAGGACATCGAAAATCCTTTGACGCAGCAAGTTCGATATTTGGATAAATTGGTAGATGAGTTGGCAAAGGGAAAGAAGTTGGAGAAAATTTTGGATAAAAGAGTTGAAAAAACAGCCTAACAAAGAAAAGAGTAGCCTCTAATAAATACATTCACAAAAAATAAAACGACAATGAATACTAACACAAGTGAGGACAAGGCAATAGAATCTATCAACGACCTAACTTCACAGACGTTCTATCACGGCACAAAAGCCAATCTGAAACAAGGAGACTTAATCGAAGTTGGCTTTAATTCAAACTATGGAAAAAGAAATAAAGCGAAATATATCTATCTGACCGCTACCTTAGAAGCGGCTACTTGGGGTGCGGAACTTGCCTTGGGCGAAGGACGTGAAAGAATTTATGTGGTAGAGCCAACAGGCCCGATTGAAGATGACCCCAATTTGACGGACAAAAAGTACCCTGGAAATCCGACAAAGTCATACCGTTCTCTGTATCCGTTAAGGGTGACGGATGAGGTAACAGATTGGCAAGGACACTCACCCGAGCAACTTAAAACCATGAAAGATAATCTTGAGCGACTTAAACAACAGGGTATTGAGGCTATAGAGGACTAATAAAATTATGAAACGCTCAAAACCTTTTTTAAACTTTCAAAGTTGAAAAAAGTAAGTTTTGCGTTTTAATCAATAAATTTATATAAAACATGAAAAAGAAAATAGTCATTATAGGCGCCGGTTTTGCTGGAATGAACCTCGCTCAAAAGTTAGAGAATAAAGAATTTGATGTATATTTGATTGATAAGAACAATTATCATCAATTTCAGCCTTTGTTTTATCAAGTAGCTACGGCTGGTCTTGAGCCAAATAGTATTATTTTCCCCTTAAGGAAAGCCTTTCAAGGCAATAAAAATATCCATATTCGTATGGCTGAATTAGTAGAAATAATGCCCACAGAAAATAAAATCGTTACGACACAAAGAGCCTTTTATTATGATTATCTTGTTATTGCCACAGGTGCGACTACTAATTTTTTTGGCAATACAGAAATAGAAAAAAATGCTATCCCCATGAAATCAGTTAGTGAAGCCTTGTATTTACGCAACCGTTTTTTAAAAAACTTAGAAGATGCCTATTTTGCTGATAACACCGAAAAAGAGCGTTTAAGAAATATTGTCGTCGTGGGCGGTGGTCCTACGGGGGTCGAGATAAGCGGTGCCATAGCTGATATGAAAAAATATGTATTGAGTAAAGACTATCCCGAACTTGATTTTTCATTGATGAAAATTATTTTAGTCGAAGGTTCACCCACTTTACTGGGTCCCATGTCAATACAGGCACAAAAAAAATCTAAACAATATCTTGAAGAAATGGGTATCGAGGTATTGACTAACACCGTCGTAAAAGCCTATGATGGTAACACGGCTCAACTAAGCAATGGTACAACCATTCCGACTAAAACGGTGATATGGGCAGCAGGTGTGGTAGGTGAAAAAATAAAAGGACTTCCACCAGAAATATTCCAAAGAGGGAATCGCCTAAAAGTCAACCGTTATAATCAAGTAGAAGGGTATAACAATATTTTCGCACTTGGTGATATTGCTTTTATGACTGAGGAAAAATATCCTAATGGACATCCTCAAGTCGCAAGTGTTGCGATAGCACAAGGCGCACTCCTTGCTGATAACTTTGTGCTATTGTCTCAAAACAAACCAATGAAAAATTTTGAATATAAAGACAAAGGCAGTATGGCAACCGTTGGAAAAAGAAAAGCCGTCGTAGATTTACCGAATTGGAAATTTCAAGGCGCATTTGCTTGGCATACTTGGAATGTAGTTCATCTCTTTTCGATATTAGGTGTAAAAAACAAGTTTTCCATCTTTTTTAATTGGGCGATAAACTACTTTTCTAACAATTCCAACTTGAGAACATTGATTAAGCCTTTTCAAAAAAGTTTATAATAAATGCTATGATTGTTGTAGTGAACGTATTTCAATTAATGCGGATTCAGTTATTATAAATCAAACAAATGATATGATTGTTGTAGTAAACGCCCTAAAGTAATTCTCTAAGCATGTATAGCGTTTAGAGACAGTGCGAAACGAGCTGCTCAAGGTCATTTACTTAGTATCATTTGATTTTATGGTTTCAATGACAAAACAAAACCCCTCAGTATATCGTCTCCTACTAATGGATTGGAGAAGTCCTGTACCTTTTCTACAATATTATTTTCTTGAAAAATATAAACCGTTTCGTTCTCCAAATCAATGAGCCAACCCAAATGTGCGCCATTGCTGAGATACTCTTGCATACGGGCGCGCGCAATGGAAAGGCTTTCAGATTCAGTCAAATATTCGATAAAAAAATCGGGGACATGTTCGAGGAGATGCTCAATTTGCGCCGCCATCTTCACATTTTTAACCCAAGATACTGAGGGGTGGCGTATAGCACCATTACGCAGTACAAACCCCATACGCGCGGTCAAAACGGTACCTTGTTCATGGGTTTCATTCCACTCTTCTAATTTTTGGACGATGTGATTCGTTAAAGAAGTATAGCGCAAACGCAACGGTGTTTTCAAAACAACCGTTCCGTTGGCATTCAGTTCGCATTGCAAATTGCGGTTGAGTTGACTAAATTCAAGCAACTCGGCAGGAGACATGCGTTTTATAGGTTGAAAAGTAATGGTGGCCATCTTCGGGTAATTTTTTATGCAAAAGTAAAAATCATCGAGAAACAAAAGGTATTTCTATTCACAACAGAGTCACTTTTTTCGTTTAGAGACTGTTTTAGAACCGAAAAGATCTTTTACTCACTGTTTTTTCGCTTGCGAAAAAAGACGTACAGTCCATGACTTTTTATGGAGCGACGCTATTATTAAAGATTTTTGCGCGCAAAAACCTTTAATAATAGCGTCGCTCCGAAAGTAATACTTTAAAGTACGCTTTTCGAGCGCAGCGAGAAACAGTCAGTAACAAGTTTTAAAACAGTTTCATAGCCCTTATCATTTTTCAATAAGGTCTAAACAATGTGAGTCTGTTGCTGTATGTGAAATAGTTGTAAAAAAGGACATTGAACGATTTTGATTTCTATACCTTTGCGGCGTTTTCAGGGTATTTTTATGTTTATACAACTTTTCCCTTGCGCAGTTGGGGTATTTTTTACCAATATTTATTAAAAATAAAAACTATGTTTTTTTCTAAATCACATTTTTGGGCAATACTATTTGCTTGTACTTTCCTCCTTGCTTCATGCGATATAGGCGACGAAAAGCCTTCAGAATTGTACTTAACTGGCGTTTATATAACCAACGAAGGCCCTTTTGGGAGTGGCACTGGCACAGTGAGTTATTACGACCGTGATGCAGACGTTCTCCAAAATGATATTTATGGCACTGCCAATAGTGGCGCAGCCGTCGGCAATGTGTTGCAATCCATGAATTTGTACAATGGCAATGCCTATTTAATCGTCAATAACGCCAATAAATTGGTCATAGCCAATGCCAAAACTTTTGTCAATGAAAGCACGCTTGCTTCGGGCTTGACACTACCGCGCTATTTTTTGCCTATTGATGTCAATCGTGGTTATATCACACAATGGGGTACAGATAGTGCTACAAGTGGCATAGCGGTGTATGATTATGCGTCAAAAACAATCGCCAAAGTCATACCAACTGGTAAGGGTGCAGAGCGCATGATTCGGAATTCGTCCAGTAGTGCTATTTGGGTTTTGAACAGTGGTGGTTTGGGTAAAGATTCTACTGTATCCATCGTCAATAGCTTGACAGACACCGTTTTACAAAAAATTAAAGTCGGTTTAGGACCAAATAGTATCGTTCAAGATGCCAATGGCGATATGTGGATTTTGTGTTATGGAGACTATTTAAAAAGCAGCGGGAAATTGGTCAAAGTACGGAATGGGGCTGTTGAGTATTCATTTGATGTGCCTTATGGTGCTTCTTCACTAATAGGGGACAGGTCAAAAACCACCCTTTATTTCCTTGCCAACAATCAAATATACACAAAAGATTTGCTCAATTTTGGTGCTACACCCCCCTCAGTATTTTTTAAACCAAGCGGTGCTACAGCCTTATACGCTTTAGGGTTAGACCCTAAAACAAGTTTGTTGTGGTGCGGCGATGCTTTGGATTTCAAACAATCAGGTGCAATATATATTATTGACCCAACGACAAAAACAGAAAAAAAGAAGTTAACGGTCGGTGTGGCGCCCAATGGCTTTGTTTTTCAATAACCTTTTTTTGAAAACTAAAAGATGTTACATTCTGGTCTATGAACTGGGAGAAAATAACACTTAAATCAAAATATAAATGACGGTATGATTGCGCATCATACCGTCATTTATATTTTGATTTAATTGATTGAACAAATAAAAATATCAAAAAGGTGCTGAAAAAATGGGTTAACCTTATAGCATCATTTATCTTGCAAAGTCTTGTAATTCAATTACTTAAAAACATATTATTTGAAAATGAAAAAGACGAAAAGCAAACCTGATTTACTTTGGAAAGACCTTTTGGCTGAATTTGATGCCGAATTCATTCTGTTTTTTTTTGGGAAAAAGTTGTATGATTCGATTGATTTTTCTGTTAAGCCAGAATTTTTGGAACAAGAACTGAATGAAACATTCGCAGCGAATGAACCCAATAAAAAAATAACGGACAAAATAGTGCGCTATCAGTTGAAAAACGGGCAATATCGATTTATAATCATCCATATCGAGTTTCAAGGCAAATCGGAAAAGGAGTTTGCAGAGCGTATGTTTCGTTATTTTGTATATATTTATCTCAAATATGGTAGTACCGACGTTACGGCTTTGGCGTTATACACGGGTGCATCACGTCCGAAAATTTATAGCACATTTAGCTTATCAGTTTTCGGTACAAAATTGTCTTACGAGTTTAATACTTACACTGTTAGAGAGCAAGACGAAGAGGAACTTTTGAAGTCGGATAACCCATTCGCTTTAGCCGTTTTAGCCAGTTTATACCTCATAAAGGCGGGTAAAGAACCGAATCAAAAATTAACATATAAGAAAAAGCTCATTGAAATCGCCCGGACAAAGAACTTTGACCTTGCAAAATTGTTCAGATTGATTAACTTTGTAGAACAATTAGTCGTTCTCCCGAAGAACTTGGAAATAGAATTTAAACAATTCGCTCATCAACCTAAAATTCAAGAAAAGATGGAAGCTAATAAAGAATTTTTAGAAACTTATTCAGTTTATTTTGGCATTGAAAAAGCTATAGATGAAATCCGTGAAGAAGCAGTTGAAAAAGGTATTGAAAAAGGTATTGAAAAAGGTATTGAAGAAGGGCGTGTTCAAGAACGAGAAGCACTCATCATGAATATTCATGATAAAATGGGTTTTTCTGCAGAACAAATTGCCAATATGACTGATTTTTCTTTTGAATACATTCAATGTGTTATTGATAAATATGCACATTTAAAGCATTAAAATAATGTTGAAAAAAATATAAATAAACAAAAGCCTTGCAAAGACAAAATTTGCAAGGCTTTTATTATTTTGGATCAAATTGATCCCTCAGTAAAAAAACTATTTTTGAAGAAAAAATCACAATTGACGAATTAATTAAAACTCACACCCTTAACAATAAAATAGTTAAACGAAGGATACTTCAAGCTGTTTTTCTGGCGTCCAAAAACGATTTTACAAACACAGACAAGGCTAATAACGACGAACCAAGCATAATAAGACTCCTAAGAACGCCCATCGTATCGCCTATATGCAGTTCATGGCGAAGTGGCATAAACAAGCCAATAACAATAAAGAGCGTCAAAGCAGCAGCCGTATAGCTTGCTATTTTATCGCCTTCGCGCATTTTTGGTGTAAGTATCCAAAGAATAGCACCTATGAAAACGGGAATCAAAGCCGTGGGGCTGCCTTTTTCCATATATGCCCACATACCCAGAAGAACAAGTACTAGCGCATTGACAAGATTAAGAAAATGTGGTTTCATTATTTTAAATTTTGATTGTGTTACGAAACTAAATTTTACAATTACCCTCAAATATAAAATCTTATTAGAAATTAATATTAAAAACACATTTTTTTATGTTTCAAATTATATTGTCCGTGAATCAAGACTAAATTCTCGCCTTTTTTTCCATAAAAAAGCAAGGACAAATATGGGAATCTATATATTTGCCAAATAACTTGTTTTTATCACAAAAAAATGTTTATAAATTATTGATTACCAAATAACTAACCAAGACACATGGAAAAAGAAATCTCAGAATTACAACATAAAAAAGAACTCGCCAAACTCGGCGGCGGTCAAAGACGTATTGATGCTCAGCATAAAAAAGGCAAATTATCAGCTCGGGAACGCATTCACTTTTTGCTCGACCCCGATAGTTTTGAAGAAATCGGCGCACTCGTCACACACCGCAGCGTTGATTTTGGACTTGAAAACGAGCAATATTATGGTGACGGTGTCATCACAGGTTATGGAACTGTGAAGGGACGTTTGGTCTATGTTTTTTCACAGGATTTCACTGTATTCGGTGGTTCTTTGTCCGAAACACATGCTGAAAAGATTTGTAAAATCATGGATTTAGCCATGAAAAACGGTGCGCCTTGTTTGGGTTTGAACGATTCAGGGGGCGCACGTATTCAAGAAGGTGTAAATTCATTGGGTGGCTATGCTGATATTTTTTATCGCAATGTATTGGCGTCAGGCGTAGTGCCACAGATTTCGGCTATCATGGGACCTTGCGCGGGTGGGGCAGTGTATTCACCTGCCATGACCGATTTTATTTTGATGGTTGAAAACACCTCTTATATGTTTGTTACAGGGCCAAATGTGGTAAAAACAGTCACTAACGAAACCGTTACTTCAGAAGAACTCGGTGGCGCAATGACCCATGCCACTAAATCTGGCGTCACACATTTGACCGCTGCAAACGACCTCGATTGTATCGAAAAAATAAAACGGTTGATTTCCTATATGCCGCAAAATTGTGAAGAGAAGGCCCCTCAGTATCCTTATGTCTTGGGCGATGAATATCGAGACGCCTTAACGGCTTTAATTCCTGAAAACCCCAATCAACCTTACGACATGCGGGAGGTCATTGCAGGAATCGTTGATACTGAATCGTTTATGGAAATCCATGAGCATTTTGCTGAAAATATCGTTGTTGGCTTTGCACGTCTCGCGGGCCGCTCAATTGGTATTGTTGCCAATCAACCCGCTTCGTTGGCAGGCGTTTTAGATGTGGATAGTTCAAAAAAAGGCGCGCGTTTTGTCCGTTTTTGCGACTCATTTAACATTCCGCTTTTGGTACTCGTTGACGTCCCGGGCTTCTTGCCTGGCACCGACCAAGAGTGGCATGGTATCATTACAAACGGAGCAAAACTCTTATATGCGTTCAGCGAAGCAACAGTTCCCCGTTTAACGGTCATCACCCGAAAGGCGTATGGTGGCGCCTATGATGTGATGAACTCAAAACACATCGGCTCAGACATGAATTTCGCTTGGCCATCTGCAGAAATTGCGGTGATGGGTGCAAAAGGAGCATCTGAAATCATTTTCAAAAAAGAAATTGCTGAAGCAGATGACCCCTCAGTAAAATTGCTTGAAAAAGAGCGCGAATATGCCGAAAAATTTGCCAATCCATACCGTGCTGCTGCTCGTGGCTTTATTGATGAAGTCATTGACCCACGCGAAACACGCCGCAAACTCATCAAATCTTTTGCCATGTTGGAAAATAAAGTTGCGCATTTACCAAAGAAAAAGCATGGCAATATTCCTTTATAAGGATTATATATTCGGAAAATTTTCATCGTTTGCCGAGCTTTAGCAAGGACTTATAAAGAATGTCACAGACCGAAAAGACTAAACAGCCGTTTTTATCGTAGAGAATAAGATGATAAATATAAAAACTTTGTGGCAGTTCAGTCGTCCACATACCATTATTGGTAGTACACTCAGCATTTTATCCATTTTTGCTTTAGCCATTGGCACTACTAAAGTGACTACCATTCCCTTCCTGCTATTACCCCTGAGTTTGCTCAGTGCTTGGGCGTGCAATATTTATATTACTGGCTTGAATCAATGGACGGATGAAAAAGTTGATAAAATTAATAAACCTTGGTTACCTATTGCCGCAGGCACTTTGTCAAAAAAGAACGCATTGCGCATTGTTTTGATTTGTGGCGTGGTGGCATGTGTCACCTCTGCTTTTTTATCCTTGTTTTTTTTCGTTTTGATATTTTTAATTATGGCAATCGGAACGGCTTATTCTCTACCTCCTTTAAATCTTAAGCGCAACCATTTATTAGCAGCAGCGGCCATTTCAGTAGTACGTGGTTTATTAGTAAATATTGGATTCTATCTACATTTTCGTCACGAAATAGTAGGAGAATGGGCAATTACTTTCGCACTCATTCCTTTAGTGGTCTTTGTGACGGCTTTCAGTATCGGGATAGCTTGGTTTAAAGACATACCAGATACAGAAGGTGATGCCCTGTATCAATTCAGCACATTAGCTGTTAAAAGAGGTAGAAAACGTGCATTTGTGGCAGGTGTGGTGGTTGTTACATTCGCTTATGTCTATATAATTTTCTCCGCTCTCATCGGTCAACTGCCTTTCCCACCTTATTATATCATTAGCCATAGTGCTGCTTTAGGTGTTTTTTTATGGCAAGCTTATGTATTACAAGTGGGGGACAATATAAAAGTGAAAAGTTTTTATTTATTTTTTTGGGGATTATTTTTTTTGGAGTATCTAATCTATCCATTAGGTTTTTTTTGTGGGTAACGAATTGAAATTCAGTAGGATTGGTATTCTATTATTAATATTATTTTAAATAAATTTCATAATTATAATAAGAATTAATAGAAGTATATGTTTTTTTGTAATTATATTAAATTTTAATAAATCAAAAAATGATAGAAGTAAAAAAAGAAGGTATTTTATTAAGTAAAACCTCATTTAGTTTTGAAAACGAAGGGGTATTAAATCCTGCCACAATACAAGAGGGTGAGTATATTCATCTATTTTACAGGGCAGTGAGGAAAGGTAATTTTTCAACTATTGGTTATTGTAAATTAAAGGGTCCCTTAACGGTAGAGGAACGTTTGGATTCACCGCTGCTTTTTCCACAGTTCGATTATGAATCGCATGGTGTTGAAGACCCCCGCATTGTAAAAATAGATGATTTATATTATCTCACATACACAGCCTATGATGGTAAAAATGCCTCTGGCGCCTTGGCAACGTCAAAAGATTTGCATTCTTTTGAAAAATATGGAATCATTGTTTCTCAAGTTACTTATGAGGAATTTATACATCTGGCAATGTGTAAAGAATTCATCAATGAAAAATATGCGCGTTACAATCAACCCTCACCTGCTTGGAAGCATCATAAAAAAATCTTGCTGTGGGATAAAAATGTGATTTTCTTTCCGAGAAGGATAGACAACAAATTATATTTCCTCCATCGCATAAAACCAGACATACAAATAGCGTGTGTCAACGATTTAGAAGAACTGTCCAAGCCTTTTTGGGAAAACTATTTTCTTCATTTTGAAAACAATATTGCGCTTACACCTAAACATGACCATGAAGTCAGTTATATTGGAGGCGGTTGTCCTCCCATCGAAACAAAAGAGGGTTGGCTATTGATTTACCATGGTGTACATGATACAATAAAGGGATATGTCTACACAGCTTGTGCGGCTTTAATGGATTTAGATAATCCCTTAAAAGAAATTGCACGACTCCCATACCCTTTGTTTACGCCTGTGGAAGAATGGGAATTAAAAGGCGAAGTTAATAACGTGTGTTTTCCCTCAGGAACCGCTTTATTTGATGATACTTTATATATTTATTATGGGGCTGCCGACGAGCGCATCGCTTGCGCCTCAGTAAGTTTATCAGAGCTTGTAGCGGAGTTATTGCTTTATAGTTAAAAGGAAGGGTAAGTAGTAGGGGCTATTGAGTAACTATATTGCCTTTCTCTTTAAAATGATAAAGCGTTGTAAGTCACTGACTTACAACGCTTTATCATTTTAAATTGTGATCTGGCTGGGATTCGAACCCAGGACCCTTTGATTAAAAGTCAAATGCTCTACCAGCTGAGCTACCAAATCTTTCCAACAATTTGTATTGCCTTGCGGCTAATTGCGGTGCAAATATAGAGCGACTTTTTTTATCTCCAAATCTTTTTTCAACTATTTATGAAAATATTTTACTTCAATTAGAATAACTCATTGATTGTCAAAAACTTAGACGATTAAATTTAATTCAAGTTGTATGCCATCTAAAACCTGTTCGCGGGTCAAATTGGAAAAAGAAATACCCAACAAGCGGACTTTACCAAAATCCGCAACATTCGTTTCCAGCAATTCATAAACCCCCCTCAGTATATCCTCCTTATTTTTGAGTTCATGGGCATACGTTTTAGAACGTGTAAAAGTCTGAAAATCAGCACTTTTAGCTTTTAAGTTCAATGTTCGACCATAAATGTCCTTTTTCGTCATGTATTTAAAAACACGGTCAATGATAGGTATAAGTTCCGCTTTCATTTCTTCAATGTCTTCAATATCATTTTTAAATGTTTCTTCCGCACCAATACTTTTTCTAATGCGGTTCGGGTTGACAGGACTTTCATCTTCACCTCGACAAACGCGATAATAATGTCGTCCCACTTTTCCAAAACGACGAATCAGTTCAATTTCAGTCAGTTGCTTTAAATCTGCACCCGTCCGTATATTCATTTTACGCATTTTTTCAGCAGTGACTTTACCAATACCATGAAATTTTTCAATGGGCAATTTTTCTAAAAATGGTATTGCCTCTTCGGGAGTAATCAGCGTCAAGCCGTTAGGTTTATTAAAATCTGAAGCCGTCTTAGCTAAAAACTTCGTAAAACTCACACCCGCTGATGCTGTTAAGCCCGTTTTGTCAAAAATCTTTTGCCGTATTTCTTGAGCAATAATCGTCGCAGAAGCCATACCCATTTTATTTTCAGTCACATCCAAATAAGCTTCGTCCAGACTGAGGGGTTCGACTAAATCGGTATATTCCTCAAATATATCTCGAATTTGGCGACTTACCTGTTGGTAACGTTCATAATTCCCTTTAACAAAAATCAAATGTGGACACAGGCGTGCGGCAATAACACCGGGCATAGCAGAGTGAACGCCATATTTACGGGCTTCATAACTCGCCGCTGCTACAACGCCACGCCGCCCCGAACCTCCTACTGCAATGGCCTTGCCGCGCAAAGCAGGATTGTCACGTTGTTCCACGCTGGCAAAAAAAGCGTCCATATCAATATGAATAATCTTTCGCATTGGATTATACCCATTTTAATACATTTTTTATGGAAATAAATTTATCTTTGTAAAGCTAAATTTACCATTCTTTTCATTAAAAAACGCTATTTTATCATGAAAAAATACTTTACACTTTTAATTCTTATGACGCAAATTTCTATCGCAATGGGACAGATTGCCTCACAAAATGTTGATAACGCAACGATGAACAGTTTTACGAAATCGGAAGAGATAAGAAGAGCATTAAATACTTCCAATTCGCGACAGGCAACAGGTTTTGATAACCGCTACGAAGGCGTTCAAGGTTCTCCTTTCTTATTTGAAGATTGGTTGGAAGGGATTTTAGTCTTGAGCGATTCGGCGGTGGTAAATGATAAAATCAAATACAAATTTGAGTTACTTAACAATACCATTTGGATAAAATTAGCGACGGGCGAAGAGCGTATTCTATTCAATCGTGATTTGCTGGAACTCGTCCTAAAAGCACAAAATAACAACTCATATCTTATAAAAAAGGTGAAATTGACTGATAAGACAGATAAAAATCACTTTTCAATCTTTCTTTTTGAAAATGAACACTTCACACTTATCAAAGATGTTAAAAAGGTTTTTCGCAAAGCAAACCTTGAGGACAAAGGTATTGTTACGGTAGGAAAAGCATACGATTGGTTCGAAGAAGTTGCCAAATACTATATAAAAACGGGCAATAAATCTAATTTTGAAGAAATCAATCTTAAGAAATCAGATTTCATCAGTCTTGCGCCTAAATCACATGAAAAAATGATTGAACAATTTTGCAAAACGCACGATATACATGGCAAATTAGCGGATGCGGAAGCCGTAAAATTAATAACATATTTGAGTGAGTTGAAGTAAAATGGCGAATTTACCATTAAAGTACAGAGGCGATAAAACTCATCTAAGGGTTCTATCGCCTCTTTACTTTTTGAAATTATTTCATATCAAAAGTCACTTTCAAGCCACGCAAGCCTGCATCAATCACTTTTTCAACAACAGGTTGCCCTGTATTTGCCTGTGCATTATAATCCCATTTGCCATTACGTTCAATGGATTCTTCCCATTCAAAAGAACGGTTGATGCTAAATGACAGGGTAATGTAAATGTCTTGTGTTTCGCTGCCAGTAATACTGAGGGGGGTGTCAAATTTGCCCGTAATCACGCCCGATCCTAAGCCATTAGGTGCGGTCGTCGATAACGCATTAACCACTGTTGTAGCACCTTCAGGTGATTGACCATTAAACATTTTGTCGTTTGAGGCATAAGAAGGCACCAATTTGGTTTCAAAACACCAATAGCCCTGTTTAAAATTTCCTTTCACCACATTGTCCAATTTATTCCATACCTTGTAAGGTGTTAAATAATTGTTATGACCTAAAAACGAGGCTAAAGTACCCCTTTGATCCAAGAAACTACCCGCAAAAGGGACATTATACATATTGAATAAAATATCAAAATTTTGATAGGCAACAGAAGCTCTTGCCCATTCATAACGCCCAATTGAGAAATTTTTCAAAGGCACAGACAAAAATACTTCCCCTTCTTTAGCCATTTTGACTTGTGAAAAATCAATAGCCCCTTCGCCTCCTGCCATCGTCTCGGGTGTCGTGAGCAACACCAATCCCTTACCTAAAGCTGTTGTGTTAGTCGTGTTTAATTCTATTTGTTGGATACCAATTTGGTTCATCAAAGGCGTTTGTGCTGCCCTGCCTGAACCAACAGCTGCGGGAAATCCCTTGTTGTCGAGACGTTCTTGCAATCCATCAAATTTAACGCGGAAATGAACGGAATATTCAGGCTTTTTTTTACAACCTGTTGAATAAATTAAGAACCCAATTAGAAATAAAATACAGAGTTTGAACTCGATTTTCATGATGTGCAAAGTGTTGTTCGTGAGATAAAATGGTTGAAAATGATGTACACAATACAAAATACTGAGGGGTGAGAAATGTTGTTTTAGTGAAAAAACGTCGTTTTTATAAAAAATAACTGCGTTCCATAAGGTGAGTAAGCGGAAAATGTAATGTCGCTTTTTGTGGCATTTTTGTTTTACTATACAAAAATAAAATACATAATTGGATATTCCTAACGTATGCCTATAAATATTTATATTTTATTTGTGAGGTGCATTGTTTTGCGGATTTTACCCCTTTTTACGCATCGTCGAGCTGTTGCAATAATGATTTTAAGAAACATACGATAAAAGCGCAAGTAGAAATCAACATTTGTCGAAATATTATTTTGACAAAAGACTGACATTGAAAATTTGACTTTTAAAATATAAGAACATGTCAAAATTTTTATAGCTTTCGGATTAAAATTATGAAACTAAATTTTTAATCAAAAACCACTATTTATGAAAAAACTGTTTGTCCTACTTTTCCCTATCATCGTGCTGCTCGTGGCATGGCAGCAACCCGCATCCGAAGGCAATCGTCCGCTACAAGGAAACCGGCCGCGCCCTGCACCCATCAATCAAGACAGTCTCATTAAAGAGCGGCAGCGTATGGTTGATGAAGTTTTAGCCGACATAAAAGGCAAGGAGAATATGCGTGCCGATTCGGTCTTTTTGAACATAAAATTGTTCAAAAACATCAGTGCCGAGCGCATGGTTCGGCTTATGGATCAGGGCTGGAGTAAGGCGCTGGGGGTCGGTTGCAACCACTGTCACAACGTCAATAAATGGTCAGACGAAGCCAAAGAGGACAAGCAACTCGCGCGAGATATGGCAGCCATGACCACTAAAATCAATAAAGAATTGTTGAAAACAATGAAAGGATTGGATGAAAAATCATCTATTAACTGCACCAGTTGTCATCATGGGCGGAAACATCCTGCAAAAAATTTGGATTGAATTAATAAGCATACCCCTCAGTAAGACACTGCGCATCCCGAATTTCGTTGTTACGAAATTCGGGATTTTTTTGTACAAAAGCCTAATCTTATGAATTTTACATTTTAAGTAGAGAATAGAAAGTAATAGTGTAGATAGACAGTTGATAAAGTCTTATTTTCAATATTTTACATATCTTTATACTATTTAAAACTCTCCTTAACCCGCCTTTAAACCCATAAAAGTCGCTGCCAAACAAAGCAAAACGCTCAAACCAATGTTAACAAAAGCCAGTAAAAATTGATCACCATGCAGCAACGCCCATGTCTCGTTTGAAAAAGTAGAAAAGGTCGAAAATCCCCCACAAAAGCCTGTTGCGAACAATAACCGTTGTTGTTCTGTTAAATTTCCTTTCAACATCAACGCCGTCAATAAGCCGATAATGAAACAAGCCAAGATATTGGCAAGCATCGTCGCCCACATAAAATGATAACCTAACTTATTGATAATCAAAGCCATACCATAACGTGCAAGGCTGCCCAATCCGCCACCGATGAAAACGGCTAAAACATTCATATTGACATGTATTTTTAGGTATGAGGAAATGATGAATTTTGTATGATGAATGATGAATTTTTTAAGCATTGATTTACAATGCTTTATAATTCGAGATGGAATATTTTATTTCATTCATTTTACTAAAATAGAAATCCAAAATTGAATTGTTGTAAAATAAAATGCTAAATTGTTATTTATCATGTTGTTGAAAATCAACGTTTTACAAATTTATCATTCATCATTTATCATTCATCATTTCATAACCGGCTGTAAAGAAAAACAAAATGGTACTTTTGCGGCTTAAAATTTTATAAATCGTTTTTTATGGCAGAGAATTTTGTTGATTACGTCAAAATAAATTTCCGTTCGGGCAAGGGTGGTGCAGGTTCGTTGCACTTTTATCGCGGCAAATATATTCCAAAAGGGGGACCCGATGGCGGCGATGGTGGTCGTGGTGGCGACATCATACTGAGGGGTAATAAGCAAATGTGGACTTTACTACATTTAAAATATCGCAAACACATATTCGCAAAAGATGGTGCTAATGGTGCAGGCGCACAGATGCACGGCGCAGATGCAGAAGATGTTATCCTCGACGTGCCGCTCGGAACGGTTGCCAAAAACGCGGAAACGGGTGAAATTCTTTTTGAAATAACTGAGGAGGGTGAACAGCGTATCCTATATAAAGGAGGGCGCGGCGGTCTCGGCAATACACATTTTAAAACCGCCACACATCAAGCGCCTCGTTTTGCACAACCAGGTGAGCCAGGGATGGAGGCGTGGGCTATTTTAGAGTTAAAAGTTTTGGCAGATGTCGGCTTGGTGGGCTTCCCCAATGCAGGAAAATCAACCCTTTTGGCGACGATAACAGCGGCAAAACCAGAAATAGCAGACTATCCGTTCACGACAATAGTACCGAATTTGGGCATTGTAGCATATCGTGATTATCGCTCATTCGTCATGGCAGATATTCCGGGTATCATCGAGGATGCACATAAAGGAAAAGGTCTTGGACATCGTTTTTTGAAGCATATTGAGCGCAATGCAACGCTTTTGTTCCTCATTCCATGCGATTCTGAAAGGGGTATTAAAGCAGAATACGCTATTTTGCTCAATGAATTGGAGCAGTTCAACGAAGAACTACTGCACAAACCGCGTTTATTAGCGATTACCAAAACAGATATTTTAGGCGAAGAGATGATGGAATTGGTGAAACAAGAAATTCCCGAAGGCATTGATTATGTCTTGATTTCGGCAGTTGCGCAAAAGGGTTTGGTTGAATTGAAGGATGCTTTGTGGCAGAAGATTAATGATTAGACATTTTTCACGCCTTTTCAAGGGTAAATATTGTTATTTCGGGACGAACGTTGAAACGAACTTGCCACAAATGTCCTAATGCTCGATTAATATACAAAGTTCTGCCATCATCAAATTCAAATTTTCCTGAAGTATATTTTTTATTCTTAACGGGCAATAAAGGAGCATCCAGGAAAGGCGGTTTGCATTGTCCACCATGTGTATGACCTGACAAAACCCAACTATTATAATTCTGCCATATAGGTTCGTCCATAACATCGGGATTATGACTTAAAAGCAGATTTGCTGATTGTGGGTCAATGTCAAACATCACTTTTTGAGGATGGAAATTTGTCCCCCAATAATCATCAAGTCCAATAATATTCAGCCCTTCAATCATCGTTTGAGCATTCCGAAGTATTAAGATGCCCGCATTGTTTAGTATCTCCTCTAACTGATTAGCAACTTCTGGTTGTCGCCAATTTTTGCCATAATCGTGATTACCAAGTATGCCAATTGTACCCATTTTTCCTTTAACGAATGAAGGAATTACCTTTGCCAATTGCTCAAACTGTTCAGGCGATTCATAAGAGACATAATCTCCTGTATAAACGACAAACTCAGGATTAAAGGCTTGTGCTTTTTTTAGCGAATCAATTAAGTATTGTCTGCTGAAGCGATTTCCTATATGTAAATCGCTGATTTGCATAACTGTCTTACCTATCAAATGATTCGGCAAATTTTTAATAGGCATCTTCATTTTGACAATTTCTAACCAAAATGGTTCTACTTGCCATGCGTAAAGTCCTGTAAATAAACTTATTGCACTGAGACGGGTACATATTTTTAATACTTTTCTGCGATTCATTTTTGTAAATTTTATTACACCTCCTGCCGCAACACCTCCAAAGGTGATTCACTCACCACTTTCCGCGTACTCACAAGCCCAATGATGACGACCAATGCCGTGATACTGAGGGGTGTCGCCAAGAGTTGTAACCACTCAATTTTAAAAGGTATTTTGAAAACGAATTGCGCCAATCCATAACCTGAAATCAAGGACAAACCAATACCTGTCAGAGTGGCTAAACTGCCGAGCCACAAGTATTCTAAGCCATTGATAGTCAATATGGTACGACGGCTTGCGCCAATCGTTCGCAATAAAACTGATTCTCGTATACGTTGATATTTTGACAAATAAACGGAACTGATTAAAACCATCAGACCCGTTAAAATGCTGAATAATGCCATGAAACGAATGACAAATGAGATTTTAGACAACACTTCATCTACCGTTTTTAATATTTGTGTCAAGTCAACAACAGAGACATTGGGGTAGTTTTTGACTAATTTCTGTTGAAATTTTGCGGATTGTTGAGCTGACTCAACGCGGGTGATAACGACATCGAATTGTGGTGCAGCTTCTAAAATGCCCGAAGGGAACAAAATGAGGAAATTGGTTTGAACACGGTTAAAATCCACCTTTCGAATCCCTGTAATCGTCGTGTTTATAAGTGCGCCTTGCACATTGAAAGTAATTTTTGAACCCACTGTTGCTCGCATATCTCTGGCAATATTATCGGCAACGGTGACTCCAACAGTGCCATCCGCCATTCTGCCTTTGGGTGGCAAAGTGCCTTCCACAAGTTGTTCAGAAGCGATGAGTGTATCGCGGTAAGTGACCCGCCATTCGCGTTCATAAATAAATTTTGGAATCGGGTTGGTGGTGTCTTTGAGGTATTGACTACGTGACAAACCATTGAGTTCTTCCAACCGTATCGTCACTATCGGTACTTTTTGCAGAATCGGCATTTTGGTTTCGGCAACAAGTTGTGCCACTGAATCACGTTGTTGAGGCTGAATATCAAACAAAATCATATTCGGTTGATTGCCCGAACCTGCAAAAGAGATTTGACTAATTAATAATTGTTGCACTAAAAATAAGGTTGAAATCAACATCGTTCCTAAGCCAATACTCACCATTAAGGTCAATGTTTGGTTTTGTGGACGGTGCAAATTCGCTACACTTTGACGCACAGCGAAAGAGACACCCCTCAGTATGCGGCGACTCAAAATCCAAATTAAGCCTTTGGCGACAGCTGCCAATAAGCCCAATGCTGAACCAATACCTGCGATAAAAATCAAGCTGCTTTTGACATTGCGCGTTTGTAAATAGGTAAAACTAAAGATAAATAAGGCGATTAAGGCGAAAACCAACCACCGCAAAGGGTCGCGCCCCGATTCCGCTTCTTCAAAACCACTGCGTAATGTCCGAAGTGGCGAGGTGCGTCGAATGGCTAATAAAGGCAACAACGCAAACAGAACAGATACGCCTAAACCCGTAATAACACCCTGAAAAATCGCCGTTACTGAGGGGTCGGCAGAAACGTTTTCAATGGGCAAAAAATCTTTTAAAACAATGGGCAAAAAACTTTGAATCAATGTACCTAATACTGCACCCAATACTGCACCACCCAAACCCATAACCGCAATTTGAGTCAAATAAATTAAAAAGGCTTGTTTGCCACTCGCGCCCAATGTGCGTAAAATCGCGACGGTTGGCAATTTGTCTTTGACATAAATATTGACCGCTGATGCGACCCCAATACAGCCTAAAAGCAAGGCAATGAAGCCAACAAGATTCAAAAAATCCGCCATTTGATTGAACGAATTGCCTGTTGAACGTTTGCGGTCGTTGATATTTTCAACGCTGAATTTCGCTTCAGTGAGTTGGGGTTTTATTTTTTTTGTCAAGCCATCATAGTCTTTATTTTTATCCAATTGGAAAAAATATTGATACTGAACACGGCTACCACGCACCAATAAATTGGCAGAATCCACCCCCGACAAAGGCAAATATACTGAGGGGGCAACTGCAGACTGCAAACCCAAACGCCCAGGAGCAGACAGAACGATACCAGCGATTTGGTAAGTCGTCTCGCCTATTTTGACCGAATCTCCCGCTTGTAAATCAAATTGAAATTTTAAAGTATTGTCAATCAATGCTTTGCGCTCATTCTGAAACGTCGCAGCAGCTGATGCGGGTTCGGTTTTCAATGTGCCATAAAAAGGATATTTGCCTTCTTGCGCCTTCACCTGCACAGGGCGTGTGCCTTCTTTTTGCGGAAAATAAGCCATTGACAAAAACGACACTAAGCGTGACCGCGTACCACCAATGCTGTCCATCAGGCGAACGACTGAGGGGGGCGGCGGGTTGAGTCCATCAATCGCCAAGTCAGCACCAAGCAGTTCGCGGGCTTGTCCGTTGATGTCTTTTTGTAGATTTTCACTGAAAGAATTGATGGCAACAAGGGCGGCGATACCGATGATGATGCTCGATACGAAAAGGAGTAAACGACCTCTTTGACGGCGGCTATCGCGCCAAGCAAGTTTTAGAATGGTTGACAAGTTTAGTTTTTCCAAGATGACTTATTTTTAAAAGCAATATTTACAAAACTCAAAAAGCAGCCGTTTGGTTGTGGCTGCTTTTTGAGTGGACGAATTTATCTATTAAATATTGGTATCAATAGACTGAGGGATTCAAATTTTATATCCTTTTTTCTCAATCATGGTTTCTAAATTGATAGAATGACCTTTGACAAGTTCAAAATCTTTTGACCAATCGCGCATAATCCAATCTTTATCGGGTTCAGCAAGTAACACTTTTTTGCTTTTTGTAAAAAACCACACAACTCGTTCAACACCAAAAGCAAAAAGCGTTTTATTTTTTTCTGATAAATACTCTACCGTATTGGTGTCTTCTACATCAATTTTAACATCTACTTCTATCACCATTTTGGGTGCTACGTTGAAATAATAATCATCAAATGGGTATTGTCGAGCATCTGCTGCATCATATAAAATAATGTTAGAAGATAAATTATTGCCCAGCGAAATATGCAAACCAATTTCATTGGTCACAATTGTGTAACCTTCATCTTCAAGGTTTCTGTAAAGATAGCTTAATAATACAGAGATAATGATGCCTTGTAAACTACTACATCCCATAATTTCTTCTATTGTTTTAGTTTGATTTAAGTATTGTTTATAGCCTTTGCGGTATAGTTTACGACCGTTCAATTCTTCATAAACAAGGTATTTGGGAATGTAGAGGACATTTGTTTCTTCCAAAGTGTTGGCAACAGTCATTGTTATATAGTTTTATTGATAATTATTTTTTACAAAATTAATCGAATTGGGTGTTAAGACAAAGTTTTTCTCCGAATTACTGAGGGGGATGTTAATTTCGCCCAGTTTTTAGAATATTCATCTTTTTTCATTTATCATTCATCATTTTTATGTCTGATTTAAGTTGGTTATCCCGCACGACATTGCTCGTCGGTTCGGGCGGTGTGAAACAGTTGAACCGCGCTCATGTGTTGGTTGTTGGGTTGGGTGGTGTCGGCTCGTTTGCTGCGGAATTTATTGCCCGCGCTGGGGTAGGAGAGATGACCATCGTGGACGGTGACGTTGTTGACCCGACCAATCGCAATCGTCAATTGCCTGCTTTGGCAACCACACACGGCGTTTCAAAAGCGGAATGGATGGCAGAACGGTTGACAGCCATCAATCCAGAAATCATTTTACATGTTCGGAAAGACTTTTTGACACCCGACAAAGCAGAAGAAATTTGTCAAGCTGCCAAATACGATTATGTGATGGACTGCATTGACAGCGTATCGCCTAAACTGTTTTTGATTGCTTCAGCTAAAAAAAATGGTTTAAACATCGTCAGTTCGATGGGTGCAGGTGGCAAAATGGATCCAACACGTATTAAAGTAGCTGATTTATACGACACCTATACAGACCATTTTGCCTTACAAATTCGCAAAAGATTGAAGAAAAAAGGCATTCGGCGCGGCTTAATCACCGTTTTCAGCGACGAACCTGCGGTCAAAGACTCATTGATGATGACCGATGGCTCTAATTTCAAAAAGTCGGCTTATGGTACGATTTCATACATACCCGCCGCTTTTGGAGGTGTGTGTGCCTCCGTTGTGATTCGTGGTTTGTTGGGACAAAAAATTGACTTACATAAAAATAAGTCTTTGGAAGAGATGAAAAAACGGCGGACGGATTGGAAGGGTAAGGAGAAGGAGAAGGAGAAATGAGGGTTTTAGAAAGATATTGCAACAAAAACAGCTGTTTCTCTTGGAGAACGGCTGTTTTTGTTGTTTTATCAATCCAAAATCACCCACTACACCACCTCCAGCGAAGCCGTCACCAAGGCTGCCAAACCCTCTGATTCTTCTACAAAATAGTTGAAGTGATTGCTGGGTACTTCTATTAATTTGACCAGTGTTTGTTGTCCTGGACTACGGATAGATTCTGTTGTAACGACTAAATCATTGGCTTTTCCTAAAAACATATCAACGACTTGAACGCCATCTCGTTCTTTAAAAATGTCTTTTACTTTTTGAATCAAACCGTATTCTTGTGGTCGTTCTGCCTTCATCAAATCCGTATTGCCCACTACGATATGATAAGGAATTTTCACATCAGGCAAATTATTTAGGGTTTGAATGAACGTCGAATTTGTGCCTTGTTCCTCCATCGTCACCGTTGCTTGATTGATGAATTTACCCAACCAAGTAATCGGTAACAAATAGGGTTGCAAAAATGTCGCTCCGTTCAAGCCCAAAGTCAACCAATGAGCAATAGATTTCCTTATATCAGCGATTTCAGAGCCATTATTGGGTGTGCCGAGCATAATAAGGTGTTTAACAAACTCTTTACCTGTCAATTTTTCGATAAAATAACGACTGACCAAACCACCCATTGAGTGTGCAATGATGGTAAAATTTTTATTACAACCAGTTTTTAAGCCCACTTCCGCTAATTTTTTTTGCAACTCGGCAGCCGTATCCTCGATTTTGGTATTGAGACTTTCGTAATCAAAGGCTAAAACTAAATCGTAGCGCTTATCCAAAGAGCGTCCATCTTCTTTAATCGGGCGGCGTACACTGCCCACTTTGTCGTCTGTTTCACCTATGAAACCGTGAATAAACAAAGCAATGTTTTCTGCTGCCGCAACCTGCATTTTTATCATTTCCTTATCGCTCACATACTCAAAGCCATCCGTTTTGTCTGTTTCGTCGTATTTTACAAGGCGCAGCATCGGATACTCAAACTTGCCCGTCAAAGGTTTTATCATTTTTTTGAAAAACATTTTGACTGATTTCCCTAAGCCGCGTGTGGTCGGTTGTTCGGCTGTCAACGTATGCACATTCACGACCCCCTCAGTATCCGACATCCCCACAGGTAGGTACAGACCTGAAGCGGCATCATAGCCCAAAGCCAACACAACTTCATCTTTTTTTATGCCTGATATGCTGATTTTCAAAGGATTAGCAGCCGAAATATTGCCCGTAACATCTTCCAACTCCAAAACGTCCATTGTTGGCGATGAACCCATACCGTCAGCCAATGCTGCTGACAAAAGGTCTTTACTACCCCTCAGTGTTTTCATGTCCGAAACGGCTCTTTTGGCTTCATTGGTGGAAGAAAGGCTGGCTTTTGCTTGGAAACCATCGGGCGCATTGACTGTAATATTACCCAATTTAGCTGTTTTTACCGCCGATACATCAGCCGTTTTCAGAGGGCAAATGATGCGAAAATCGCGTTCAAAAGTTCGCCAATCTTGCATGGGTGTTGCATTGACACGACCAATGCCGCCCCGCGTTGCCCCTGAACGTTCGTCAAGCGGTAAGCCTGCTTGATTGTGGATATAGGTATTGATTTCGTCCGTCGAAACGAAAATTTTGAAGTATTCAGTTAGTTCATTGACGTTCCAACTCAAGTATTCAGGCTGTACGGTCAACGGAATATTACGGTCATTTTCATACTCAATCCAAGCCGTTTCACTTGGTTTTATGAATTTTTTAGGTAAAAACTCATTTGAAATCATAAAATCAGAACCGAAGTATACGGCACTTACCCAAAGCGGTTTAGTCCAATTATTCTTGATACTTATGCGCATATTGGCATTGGCATTTTCATTTGCCTGTCTGAAAATACGCTCATTCACGACTGTGCCATTGCCATCATAAAACGTAATTTCTACCGCATCATCACTTATAGAGGTGTTCGGATTGGCAATTTCTAAACGATTGCGCCAATTGGCAACTGCTTCTACACGACCTAAAAACGCTTGTGCTGCCATAGCATCATATCCATTGACGCGTCGGAAAAGCGGCGTTGCGTTATCCACTTTTGTTAAACGCAACATGCCATCCCAAGCGCGAATGACATAATCTGTATCCTTTTCATTATCAACCAATTGTAAACCTTCAATACCTTGAGCCATCACTTTTTTAACAGCCTCTACACCTTCTTTATCGCTGTCTTTTGAAAAAGCGACACGTATAGGCGTGAGGTTTACAGTGGTCAAAGTTGCCTTATACTGTTGGTCTCTGTCAAGCAGTTCCAAACCATTGAGTTTAGAATAATTGGACACAA
This sequence comes from Saprospiraceae bacterium, assembly GCA_031411275.1. Taxonomy (GTDB): domain Bacteria; phylum Bacteroidota; class Bacteroidia; order Chitinophagales; family Saprospiraceae; genus JAAFJT01. Next base: position 39,018 of record JANOAU010000037.1, read on the forward strand.
CTTTTGAAGTAGTTGCCATTGTGCCATTTTCCAAAGTAAACGTTGCACCAGACGCAGGAATACCTTGTGTACCTCCGATATTGACTATCCACCCCTCAGTATTGTCATTGTGGATGATAAAAGTACCGCCTTGCAATTGCGTTTGACCCATAAAAGACAGTTTCACGGCTTCGTTGTCCATATAGGCATTCAACAAAGGGGTTTGCTCCTTCACTCGATTACGGCATTTGAGATTGACACGGCTGATGAGTTCCGAATAGCTGATACCACCATTCGCCTGTTGCAGGGCTTCAATGAGCGAATATGTGAAAACGCCTCGTGGTTTGCCATTAATCGGATATTCTTTAGCTGTTTCATCGTCTTTAGCGGCAGCAAAATGGACATGTCGGGAGGCAGGTGGTTGAAAATTGATATACTCTGCAAAACCCACATATTCTTCCGCACCCCGCGGGGCTGTTGGACAAGTATCTGCCATACGTGCCTTTATTTCAAGGTCGCGCGTATTGGAACCCGAATGACAACAATCTGTCACCGCAAGGAAATGAACGTTTTTGTCCTTTGTCGCTTTGTGAATGAGGTAGGCGATTTCTTTATCTGCCATATCACGTGTGCCAGGCTGTTTTGTGCGGCTGTCCCAGCAGACAATCGTTTCGCTCATGCCATCAGCTTCATCCCAAAATTCCGGCGGTGCTTTCATCTGTGAGCCGTGACCTGAATAGTAGTAAACACAAATATCATCGTCTTTAGCAGCATCAAAATGCTTAAAGCTGTTGACGATTTCAAGCCGTTTAGCCGCCTCATCGAATAGGCGTTTTTCATTGAAAGTCAATTGGTTAGCCGCACAAAAGCTTTTGAGATACTCACTAAAAGCGGTTGCATCGTTGACGCAACCATGGAGTTGATGAGCAGGAATAGGATATTTGTCGATAGCGACAATAAGGGCATAGACAGTTTTCATATTGGACTGTTTTTTAGTTTTTTTAGTTTTATTAGTATTTTTAGACGTTTTCATTCACAATTATTGTTTAATTAAAAGGTTTCCAAATGTAACCTAAATTTTAACAATGTGTAGTAGCTTTCAATAATTTTTTATATTTTATTCAAAAACTATCTTTTTTAAAATGGGTGTTGGGTTATTTTCAAAATCCAAACGGACAAAAAATAAACCTGTCCCTATGTCTTTTTTATGCAAAACGAGTGCATTGTTTGTTTGATTTTTAACAGCAAAAACTTGCCGTCCAAGGGCATCCCATACAGAAAGATTAAATGAGGCCCCCTCAGTATTTTTATCTATTTCCACCCTCATTTCCTCATTTGATGGATTTGGATAAACTTTAACTTCTTTATTATCAACATTTTCTATTGACAACGGTTTTACGCCGCACACAAGCCGCTGCATAAAATCTGTCATTTTAGATTGCCAGACGACAAAAGAAGCGGGTATATTGGTCGGTGAAGTCGGATAAATATTGTCATGGCCACCGCCTTGCACCGTTACTAAAACCGCTGGAATACCCAACTCAACTGCCCGTGGTGCCAGCGAACCATCGCCATCACCATAAAAGCCATAAACATTTAAACCATAGCCATACGCCACTGTATTATCGGCAGTACCATGATAAGCCGCAAAAGGCAAGTCGTCTTTGTCGAGCCATTCCTTTCGGTACAAACCGCCACTCATACTGATAGCTCCTTTCACTGTTGATGTATATAAAGGTGTACCGCTGTTACCTTCAAAACCCCCTTGTGCCGTTATGATTGTACGCATCCAAGTAGGAATCGGGTCAGTTGAATCCATTTCTGCCGTCAACATAGCCGTAATAGCTCCTGCCGAAACACCGCCAACAATGATATTCGATGTATCAATGCGGTAGGGATTGCCGTCCTCTTTGACCGTTTTTTTGAAATAACGAATAGAGGCTTTCATATCTTGAACGGCTTGCATAATGGTGTTTGTAATTTTGATAGAGTCAGGATAACCGTTCAAAAAGGAGTACAAACGGTAGTCAATCGTCGCCGTCACGTAGCCTTTTTTGGAATACAAATCACAAAAAGCCAACATATCTTTACGCGCTCCTGCAATAAAACCCCCTCCGTAAGCCCAAATAATAAGCGGACGGCGGCTCAAAGTATCGTTTTTAGGTTGCACCACATCCATAAATAACGGTTGTGTGGTTGCGCCAACATTGTTCGCTCCGTAACGAACAGTCGTGGACGTTGTATCCGTAAAAATATCTGCACTGTAACGTATGCCATTGCAACCCAAAGCATTTTGAGCCGACATACTGAGGGGGGTATATAAAAGGCAAAAGGCAAAAAGCAAAAGACAAGGGGCAGCTGGCAAAGTGCAATAACCAAATAAGGATTTTCTGTTTTTCATTATTAAATGATGTTGAATGAGTTAAAATTTAATGGTGAATAATTTAATGATGAATGATATATTTTTTTTGGCACAAAATACACAGTCGTTTCAAAATTTCATAAGTAACAACATTATTACCGTTGGACTATTTTTGATGTTAATGTAACATACCGCAATTTGTTACTCTGTTACTTTCATGTACCTTTGCTTTATAAATCACGGATTAAAGAAATAAAGAATTTTAAATGGTGATAGGTAAAAAAACAATAAAAATTCAAACAAAATATATAAAGCATTGTTTTTCAATACGTTGAAAACCTTTCTCTAAAACTAACTTGGGATATAATCCATCATTTTTATTTTATGACTATAACAGCACAACAATTAGCCGACTTACTCGGCGGCACTGTCGAAGGCGACCCCTCAGTAATAGGCGTGCGTCCTGGCAAAATTGAGTCAGCCGTCGAAGGCGACATTTGTTTTTTCGGTAACGACAAATATGAAGACCATGCCTATACCACAGAAGCCTCTATCTTATTGATTTCCAATACTTTCAAGCCACGCCGTGCGATTAAATCTACCTTAATTCGCGTGGAAAATGTATATGATTCATTGGCTTTTTTGCTCGACAAATTTGGTGCAGAAGAAAAAGCACCTGCAACCATTTCTGAACGGGCTGCCATACACCCCTCAGTAAAATTGGGTCAAAACGTCACCATAGGCGATTTTGTGGTCATCGAAGAAGGTGCAGATATTGGCGACGATGTGGTGCTGTCGCCCCAGGTTTTTGTAGGCAAAAATGCTAAAATCGGTCAAAACACCCTGCTTTATCCAGGTGTTAAGATATATAAAGGCACTCAAATTGGCGAACGTTGTGTGTTACATGCTGGCGTTGTCATTGGTTCTGATGGGTTTGGGTTTGCACCACAAGCGGATGGCTCCTACAAAAAAATCACCCACACTGGCATTGTTATTATTGAAGATGAAGTAGAAATTGGCTCTAATACAGTCATTGACAGGGCGACAATCGGTGCAACAATCATCCGTCGAGGTGTTAAATTGGATAATTTGATTCAGATTGCTCACAATGTTGAAGTCGGTGAAAATACGGTCATTGCAGCCCTTACAGGCATTGGTGGCTCAACTAAAATTGGTAAAAACGTGCGCGTCGGTGGTCAAACAGGCTTTGCAGGACATTTGCAAATTGGCGACAATGTTCAGATTCAAGGACAATCAGGTCTTACAAATCATCAACCGGACGGCTCAAAACTGTATGGCACACCTGCTTTTGATTACCATAGTTATTTAAGGTCTTTTTCTATTTTTAAAAAATTACCTGCCCTCGCAAAAAGAGTTCAGGAGTTAGAGAAATTATTGAAAAAATAGAAGAATATGAAATATGAAATATGAAATATGAAATTCAAGTTATTGGCTAACAATGTTTTATGATTTTATATCCAAAGTAATAACTAATAACCAATAACCAATAACGAGTAACCAATAACGAGTAACCAATAAAAATGAACCGCCTCCTCATCGAAATAAAAGCCCGTTGCAGCGACCCCCTCAGTATCGAAGCAATTTTGAAAGCTCAAAACGCAGATTTTAGAGGTATTGACCACCAGATTGATACCTACTTTCGAGTGCCTACAGGGCGGCTGAAATTGCGGGAAGGGAATATCGAAAATACGCTCATTCACTACAATCGTCCCAATCAATCTGGACCCAAACAGAGCGATGTCACTTTGTACAAAACGCCTTCAGAAGCAACTTCTTTGAAGAAAATATTGACCGATTCACTTGGCATTTTGACGGTTGTGGATAAAAAAAGGCAGATTTATTTCATCGAAAACGTCAAATTTCACATTGATGACGTACACGATTTGGGTCATTTTGTTGAAATTGAAGCCATCAATTCTGAAAATACAATAGAGGTATTAAGTCCAGAAATTTTGTATGAGCAATGTCGTTTTTATATTGAGCTCTTTAAGATTCAAAAATCTGACCTGCTCACACATTCGTATAGTGATATGATACTGGGTTTGCAAGACACCTTGCACCAAGACTCAGATTTTGATTTTGACCTATAAAAATAAACGACAATGCTGCGATTTATCATTCTTTTTGTAAGCCTTTCTTGGACTTGCACTAAAAATTCATCCCCCTCAGTAACTGACCCAATTTCGATGACTAAAGATTCCTCTTTCACTTACCTTGCCCTCGGCGACTCCTACACTATTGGCGAAAGTGTCAAGGAGGCAGAGCGTTTCCCCAATCAATTAGCAGAGAGCCTCAAAGCTGATGGCATCAAAATCGGCACAGTCAAAATAGTGGCGCGCACAGGTTGGACGACGGATGAATTGGAAAGTGGTATTACGGCTGCGGGATTGACCCAAACGGATACTTTTAGCATGGTTTCTCTGCTGATTGGTGTCAATAACCAATATCGGGGACGCTCCGTTGAAGACTACAAACCTGGATTTACAGCCCTTTTGGAACGAGCTATAAAGTTTGCAGGCGGCAGAAAGGAGCGCGTCATTGTGGTGTCCATTCCCGATTACGCCTATACACCTTTTGGTGGCGGTCGGCAATCTATCAGCGAAGGTATTGACAAATATAATGCGGCTAATGAAGCTATTACACGCTCATTGGGTGTAGCTTATGCCCAAATAACACCCATTTCAAGGGAAGGACTCAATGACCCAAGCCTTGTGGCTGGAGATGGTTTGCATCCTTCGGGTAAGCAATATGGTCGTTGGGTCGGGGTAATAAATCCGATTGTAAAAGCCTTTTTTAAGTAATAGGGAATGGTGAATATTTTAATGGTGAATAAAAATGTTTTAACTCCCTCAGTAAATTCACCATTAAAATATTCACCATTCACCATTAAAACATTCATCATTATTTAAATATGACTATTGAACAAGCCCAACTAACCGTTGACGAATGGATAAAAACCATCGGTATCCGTTACTACAATGAATTGACCAATATGGCAATACTCACCGAAGAGGTTGGTGAAGTCGCAAGGCTGATGTCAAGGTTGTATGGAGAACAATCGTTCAAAACCCCAGAATTAGCCGCCCGTGCAAAAGACGACTTAGCTGACGAAATGGCAGACGTTTTGTTCGTTTTAATTTGTTTGGCTAATCAAACAGGTGTAAATTTGACCGCTGCTTTGGAACAGAATTTGGACAAAAAGACGAAAAGGGATAAAATACGTCATGCCCAAAATGAGAAACTGAAGTAATTCCACTTCAAAATGGCCAATCAGCACAATCAAATCCATTCATCCATCCTGTTTAAAACTGCGATATGAATTTGACGCAACGCAACTTTGCTATAGCCCTCACATTTGTGATAGCAGGTGCCATTATTTGGTATTTCAGTGATATTGTCACTTATGTGTTGATTGCTTGGGTCGTTTCGATGCTGGGACAGCCACTCATGCGTTTTATGTACTTACGTGTGCGCATTGGCAAGCGGCATTTGCCTCCCTCCATAGCCGCGTTGTTAGTGTTGTCTCTTTTTATATTTATTATCTTTTCATTGGTTTCTATTTTTGTTCCACTTATTGTTGCACAAGCCAATAATTTATCAAAAATTGACTACAATCAGTTTACCAAAGGACTTGAATTACCGCTCAAACAACTCACCAACTGGGGGCATCGGTTTGGTATGATAAAACCCAAAGAAGACATTTTGATAGCCTTGGAACATTCGTTTTCCGCTTGGTTTTCGCCTTCTTTGGTCAGCGATTTTTTCAGAAATATCTTCGTAACAGCCAGCAGTGTAGCGATTGGAATTGTTTCAGTGATTTTTATTGCGTTTTTTTTCCTAAAAGAACGCAATATGTTTACGGAGTTTATGGCGCAACTCGTTCCAAATCAATATGATGCCAACGTCCGAGAAGCTATAAATGACACCACAACTATGTTGTCCCGTTATTTCAGTGGATTGCTTTTGCAGATGACTTTTGTGGTTTTCTTTTTGATGATTTTCCTGTGGATTATAGGTATCGAAAATGCTATTTTGATAGCTATTTTTGCAGCCCTTATCAATATTGTACCGTATTTAGGCCCTATGATGGGGTGTGCATTTGCGTTGTTGATTACAATTTCATCCAGTTTGTCCTTGGATTTTTATGACCAAACAGTGCCGATGCTTTTCAAAGTGGTGATATTATTTGGCGTTATGCAGTTTCTAAATGATTGGATTATGCAGCCCCTCATTTTCTCAAACAGAGTGGCGGCGCATCCTTTAGAGATATTTATCGTGACGCTCGTGGGTGCAAAAATCGGTGGCATTGGCGGTATGATACTCGCTATTCCCACCTATACCGTTATTCGGATTATCGCCAGAGAGTTTTTTAATCATATTCGAATAGTACAAAAAATCACAAGTGCGCTCAATGAGGTTGTTCACAATGATTGACTTGTTATATTGTTAAATAGCTGTATGGAAGGAAATCCATACAGCCATTTAACAATACAACAATACCAACAGTACTAACAATACATTTAATCTTTTTTAGAATTCATATTGTATTTCAAGCCTTTATAACTTTTCAAAACCACTTTTACAGAGCCGACAGAGACTGGAGACTCAATCATCAAAGGCAGTTTATTGCTGTCATCAGTTGTCCAGATTTTCATTTGAGAATTTTCTTTAAAGACATTACCAGCCACAAGCTGCGGCACAAATCTCATCGTTGAATATTTACCCAAACCACGAATGTTTTTTTCTTCTTTGCCCATATAGCGATATTTCAACGGGAATGTTTCTTCATCGAGCATCACTTTCATTGGGAAGTCTTGACCTTCTTGCGCTTGTGAATAGTCAAGGGTACGACTATAATAAATAGCACTCAACAAATCGTGCATTGCATCGGTCAACTTAATCGAACCGCGTTTTTCAACGACCTCTTTTGTATCACCACGCTCGAATTGAGCCGTACGGTTTTTTTGGTCATACTGTACTTTATCATACAGTTTATAACGGTTTTCTTTGACCCAACGAATACTCGTTTGCGGTAAAAGCGTATTTTTATCTACATAACTATCGAGTTTGTTGTAGGCTTTGTAAAACCATTCGTAACTCGAATAGGTTTTGCCTTCAGCAGAAAGGTGGTAACGCGACCCTTCGTCGTCCACGCGGAAAGTTACTTCGCCCGCTGCTATCCAGACAAAATTGAGGTTGTAGTAAACCTTGTAAACCAATTCCTCGCCGTTTTGAAAAGCATTATTAGCAATCGATGTAACATTCGATGCTGCTACTATCTCCGATTGTCCTAACGAATACTGAGGGGGAGTAAAATGTGGCATAAATGCCATTGTTGCGACAAAGGCAAAGAGGAAAAGATGTTTTTTAATTGGATTCAGATGATTCATTAATTTCATTGTGTGATGATTTTTTCTCGTAACCAAGAGATTTTAAAACATTTAATTTTAATATGAGTCCTAAGCCTATCAACGCTGGAAAAATGAGGTTTATTACCCAAAGTGTGAATGTCGCAGCCAATATACTCAATTCGTTGGCACTAAAAATGCCCCATATTTTCAACGCCACTTCACCTCTTGCCAATAAACCTACGATGGGCGGAAGGGGGATGGATGTTTGCAACAAATAGATAGTTGCAATGCAAGATGCCCCCCTCAGTATATCCACGTCAATACCAAAAAATCGAAGTATCAAAAAGTACTGTATCGAGTAAATGATATAACGTATGAAAGCCCATAAAAGCGTCCTCAACAATTCGAGGCGGGAATACTGCCTAAGCATATTCACACTTTTGATGAGGCGAGGAAACTTATATATTAGACGTATTTTTCGGAAAATTGGTACAAATATTTCGAGGTTTAGGAACATAAATAACAAAACTATAACAAAACCGACTCCTAAAGCGACCACAATATCAAGAATAAAACGGTCAATATGCCATAAAATAACTAAAAAATAGCCAAAGCCCAAAAAGCCAAATGCAATCAGAATAAGCTGTTGTGCCCAACTGCCAACGAAAGTGGATACCACCACTTTCATAGCATTTTTTGATTTCAAAAATAAAATACGTCCACCAAAATCACCTACTCGATTGGGCAAAAATAAGGAGGTGGTGATGCCTGCAAAAACCGCTCTATAGGCTTGCCAAAACGAAACATATTGCACACGCCGCACTAAAAAACGCCATTTGACGGTTTCGGCAGCCCAATTCAAGGGCATGAGCACGACACAGGCAATAAGCCAATGAATGTTATCTCCTTGAAGTTCCGTCAAAAAAAGGTGCTTTATGTCGTGGAAATCCTCTCGGGCAAATATATCATACCATAGCAGAAGACCAAAAAACAGGGCAATTACCGCTTTGATGAGCCAATTGATATAACGCGGTTGTCGTCTGAGGTATATCAGTATTTTATAGTAAGTCCGCAACGATTATTTTTTAAGGCGCAAATTTGGCTATTTCTGAGGATTAACCTTCCTCTTTATGTTTAAAAAATTATATCATTGTTTAAAAAATTAACGCATAGCAACAATTCCTCGTCCCTTTTTATGACCGACAGTAGATTATATACTCATTTATACTAAATGAAAAGTGAAAAACGAAAAGTGAAAAATATAAAGCGTTGGTTATGAATGGTTTGATTCCATTATTTTAGGCAAACCATTTTCAAATGAGTATAGTATAAAACTGTCTAACCAAAGTAAGAAAAAGGGGATAACAAGCTGTTTTATAATATTTTTAGTTTGAATTTTAAGAAAATAAAGGATTATTCGACAAATCTTTATATTTAAAGACATAACTTACCATACAAAGGGTGGGGTTAAGGATCATAAAAGATACCTTTGCCTTCGAAATAAATCACCAATTTTAATCGCTTCTGCAACCACATCATGTCCACTTCATCACTTTACGTCACTTTACTTTTACTTTTTTTTTCAATAACTCTGTTGGGTCAACAAAGCAACTTTAAACCTGCTGAACCGCCGAATATTCACATCAAAAAAGCCCTTGCCAAAATAACGCTCGATGGCAAATTGGACGAAACGGATTGGCAACGTGCCGCACAAACCAGCCCTTTTTGGGAAAGTATTCCTTACGATACGTCGTTGGCGATTACCAAAACCGAAGTGCGTATTACTTTCGATGACAACAATTTATATATTGGTGCTAAATGTTATCAGAAGAAAAGTAAATATATCGTTCAGTCGCTTCGGCGTGATTTTCCGCCCGGTTCAACTGATTTGTTTGGACTCATTTTAGATCCTTTTTGCGACAAGCAAAATGGTTTCAGTTTTGTGGTCAGTCCTTTGGGTGTTCAGCGCGAAGGCTTGATTTTTAATGGTACTGATTTTACAACCGACTGGGACAATAAATGGTTTTCGGAAGTCCAAAATGAACCTGACTATTTTACAGTCGAAATGGCTATTCCTTTCAAAACTTTGCGTTATAAATCCCTCGATGGTGTCACAAATGAATGGAACGCTAATTTTTTTCGCTACGACCAAACCCGCACACAAGCCGAACGCTCAAACTGGGCACCTTTGCCGCGTTTTTCAAGTGGCAACAACGTGGCTTTTGTGGGTAAAATCATTTGGGACGATGCACCTCCCAAGCCGTCGCGCAATATATCGTTTATTCCCTACCTATTAGGTTCAACGTCTAAGGATATTGTCGCTGAATCACCGCTTCATACTGAGGGGGGTATTGGCTTCGATGCAAAGGTGGCTATTACATCATCTTTAAATTTGGATTTGACTGCAAATCCCGATTTTGCACAAGTGGAGGTGGATAAGCAACAGACCAATTTGAGTCGTTTTGAACTGTTTTTCCCTGAAAGACGGCAGTTTTTCCTTGAAAACTCGGATTTGTTCGGTTCCTTTGGTTTCGATAATGTCAATCCGTTTTTTTCAAGACGCATCGGTTTGGCAACCGATTCTGTGGGCAATACGGTCAAAGTTCCCATCATCGCAGGCGCGCGTTTAACGGGTAAATTGGATAAAAATTGGCGCATTGGCGTACTGGATATGCAAACTAATGGGCGCAAAGATTTGAAAATTGATGCCACCAATTTTTTTGCAACAGCCGTGCAACGCAAAGTATTTACCCGTTCAACCGTCAATTTTTTGTTTATGAACAAACAGGATTTTAAAACTGATGCAAACGGCAAAAATCTTTGGCAACAAAATCCGAACGACTTTACACGTATCGTCGGTTTGGACTATAACCTCGCTTCAAAAGATGGTTTGTGGCAAGGCAAAGCATTTATACATCGCTCATTGACACCAACGCCCAAGGAACAGCCTTATGCTGCTGCTGCTGCGATTGGGTATGAAAATAATAATTTTAATTTTCAAACAAGCCTCGAAAGTGTCGGAAGTGGCTATGCTGGTGATGTCACGGGTTATGTACCACGCAAAAATTATTATCGTACTGCACCAAATTTTAATTTTGTTTTTTATCCAAAATCGCAATATATCAACCGTTGGAGTGTAGGCATGGATGGTGACGTTCGTTGGCGACTATCCGATAATCGTTTGACGGATTGGGATTATTCTCCTGTACGTTTACTGGTTACTTTTCAAAACAATTCGAGCCTATCGTTTACGCCTATTCGATGGGATTATACCTATCTTTTTTCTGCTTTTGACCCGACAAATACAAGCGGAAAGACATTGCCGCAAGGCTCTGTATATACCTATCGTGGCACACGGTGGTCTTATAAAAGTAATCCGCGAAATTTGTTTTCTGTTCTTTTAGAAGGGCGTTTTGGACAATATTTCAATGGGAAAATAAACGCTGTCAGTGCCACATTGACCTATCGTTGGCAACCCTATGGCTTGTTCAGTTTAGATGTGAACTACAATAAAATAGCTTTGCCCGCAGGATTCAATGACCGTCAATTATTGCTCATTGGCCCTCGTTTCGACTTCTCATTTACACGCAATATCTATTTTACAACGTTTTTGCAATACAATAACCAAATCAATAATGTCAATATGAATGCCCGTTTTCAATGGCGTTTTGCCCCTGTCAGCGATCTATTCATCGTTTACACCAATAATTATTTTGCAGAAGACGACCGAGCCACAGGATATCGAGCATTTGAATCGAAAAATCGGGCATTGGTTGTGAAGTGTACTTATTGGTTGAACCTATGACCTTTACGCTCTGGATACCGAAAGTTTGAAACATTTAGTAAGCTATTTTAACAATCATTTAAACTTACTTTTTATCAATAAGACCGTCTAAAATACGTTATGGATTATCAACAGTCATTTTCAAAAAGCAACTATTTTTCAAAATAGCTGTTGATAAATAATGACTTTAAAACGTATTATTCACTATTAAATATTACCATACATGAAATTTTTGAGAAATATTTTGGTTCTCACCCTCTTTTTTACCCCCCTCAGTATCACGATGATAGAGGCACAGCCGACATCCGTCAATTCAGAAACAGATCCGAAAGCAAAAATTTTACTTGACAAAGTAAAAAAACAATACGATGGTTACGGTTCGCTTGAATCCAATTTTAAACTGGAATACAAACTTGCTGAACAACCTAAACCTGAAACCATGTCTGGAAAAGTCTATCAACAAGGCGACAATTTTCGTGCAGAAATGGGAAAGGATTTTGTAATTGGCAATGGTGACATGATTTGGCAAAAATCGGGTAATACTGTTCAAATAAAAAGTGCGAACAGTAAAGACGTAGACGATTTGATGACACCTAAAACATTGTTGCGGATGTACGAAAAAAAGGCATTTATATTCGGTATCACAGGTGAATCCGCAGAAGGCTGGAGTAAAAAAGCAACGATTTTGACAGGCAAACCGACCAATCGGCGGAGTGAATTTACCAAAATCGTTTTGGCGATTGACCAAAAAACGAACAATATCGTCAGTGTTACCGCTTTTGGACGGGATCAATCGCGCTCAAAAGTGACGCTTGAACCTCCTGTTGTGAATCACAATTATAATGTGTCGATGTTTAATTTTGATAAATCGAAATATCCTGGTGTGAAAGTAGAAGATTTAAGAATTGACTAAGGAATAAACAAATATAGAAATTTATAACAAACATCTATCAGCCCGAACTTCGTTAAGAAGTTCGGGCTGATTCTTTTTTATATCCCCTACTGAGGGGTGTTATATACCCCATTTCTTTTGTAACAATATTAAGAATGTCCATAAAAACAGATTAAAAAAGCAAAATGGGAAAATATTTCTACAATACATTAATAATAAGGACAATTAGAGAAATTATTTCCCCATTACGCTTATAAAATTAAGAAGTACAATTTTTTTATTTATTATCACATATTATCAAACGAGAACAACTACAAATGTCCATGAACGAAATTAATTATTTACAAGGCACAGTAAGGTGTCTTCTTTATATCTTTAATTAATCAAATCATAAAAATTCATAAAAATGAAACAGTTAATTCAATTTAAAAACATTTTTATTTATTCAGTTTTTGGAGTGATAGTAGCGTTTGCTACCTCCTCATGCAACAATGCACCTAAAGCTGAAGACACTAAAGAAAGGGCTGAAGACCATAATGAAGCCAAATTTAACACCAAAAGCACTGAAAAAGATGCCCAATTCCTTGTCAATGCTGCCGAAATTAACCTTGAAGAGATAAAATTAGGTCAATTAGCACAGCAGAAAGCAATGATGGCAGATGTCAAAAGTTTGGGCAAAATGATGGAAGATGGTCATACAAAAGCTATGGCAGATTTGACAGCAATGGCTAAAACTAAAAACATTACCATTCCGACAATGGCAACTGACAAAGCCAATGATGCTTATAAAAAGTTGAATGACGAAAAAGCAAATAAATTTGACAAAGAATATTGTGATATGATGGTGGATGGTCATAAAGATGCCGTAAGCAAATTTGAAGAGATGTCAAAAGAAGCAACAGACCCTGATATCAAACAGTGGGCAATGTCCATGCTACCTGATTTGCGCACACATTTGGATCATTCTCTTATGTGTCAAACAAAAGCAAGTAAAATGAAATAAACATGTTTATGTGTTTCTTATAATTTCAAGAGTTGAATAAGTCGATTCTTATACATATTTTGTCTCTAATGCAATGTTTTAAATAATCATCTATGTTTGGAACGTTGCTTTAGCGACAATATATTCGAAGATATTTGTAACCAAACATAATAAACACTTCTTTTTGACGAATAGTCCTATATATTAGCTTTAAAAGGCTTAACTCTTAATTTATTGTTTGATTATACTTAAACATTAAAATTGGTTGAGATGGTGTTTTCTTAATTCTAAACAATTGCCGAAAACATCATTTCATCTAATTTTAATATCTTTATTGTTTTAGGCAAATCATTTTCATTTGATTTTAAGTAATAAACACTAAAATCCTGCCTTTAACACAATCAATTACGAAAATATAAATAAATCATCAATTATCAAAAATACTTAAATTATGAATAATATATTCAAAGGATTAATTGCAGGTTATGGCGCTTCCAAATTAGGCGGTGGCTGCTTTGGGACAATACTGGTATTTATCCTAATTTGGGTTTTATTGGGTCAATGCAATTGATATCTTAATAATCTATGCTATTTTTTGACCTTAAGTGCTGTAATGTACCCCCCTCAGTATTTCACTAAAAAACAAACATACGACAAATCACAAAACATATATTTATGTCCCTTATTTTACTTCATACCTCATGTTCGGTGAAACTTTAAAATTTCACCGAACGTTTTGCTTAATTTTTAGTGATTTACTATGAATATAAGTAATGATAAATGATAAACGATAAATAATGTATACTAAATGAAAAGTGAAAAATATAAAACATTGGTTATGAGTAATTTAAGTATATAATTTTAGGCAAACCATTTTCAAATGAGTATAAGAGGTTGTTATCACATACTTGTTGTAAACAGATTTTCCGTTTATTTCTGTTCATCTACATATAAACGCATAAAAAATATTTTAAAACTTTAAAAATTTAGAACAATGACTAATCAAGATTCGATTGATGTTTTAAATTCGCTTGTTGTCATCAACAATGATAGAATTGAAGGCTACAAAACAGCTTCAGAAGAAACTGAAGACATGGACTTAAAAGCCCTTTTCAGTGGTTTTATTTCTACAAGTACACTTTGCAAAAGCGAACTTATTAATGAAATACGCAACTTAGGCGGTACACCTGACGAAGGTACAAGAGCATCAGGTAAATTGTACAGAGTTTGGATGGATTTGAAAGCCGCTATAACTGGTAAAGACCGCAAAACGATACTTGATTCGTGCGAATACGGGGAAGATGTTGCTGTTGAGGCGTATCAAGATGCGATTGACAACCACGCCAATGACTTGGCTATGCAACACCAAACGTTGTTGAATACGCAATATATGCGCATTAAATCAGACCACGATAAGGTAAAAAGTTTGAGAGATGAGTTGGTAGAGCATGATGCTTAAATAATTTTATTTTTAGTTATTTACGCATTTACTCGCTAAGGCGGAAGGGATAGTTTAATCCCTTCCGCTTTTTCTATAACTTTTTCTATAACTAAATGAAAAGTGAAAAACGAAAAGTGAAAAACATAAAACGTTTGTTATTAATGATTTGATTAGATAGTAATACTCACTGTTTTTCGCTACACTCAAAAGGCGCGCGGGAAAAAATCTATCGAAGTGATCTTGTTTTTCAGAAGAAAAATCATAGATTTTTCTTCTGAAAAACAAG
>JANOAU010000038.1:0-24464 GCA_031411275.1 Saprospiraceae bacterium
ATTGAGGGGTGGGCATTACCTAAAAACGGTCAAAACCGTTTGAGTAGAAGCCAAGTCCCTTTTGTTTAGAAAATTATCAATCATTAGAAGTTGAACCATAATGACAGTAATGAGTAAAAATGGTTGAACATATTTTAAAGATTTATAGGGTAATTGGTTATTGCCATCTAAATCAAACAGCTCTTTTATGAGGGAAAAAACAGGTTCGATAGCAGGTTTTCTTTTTTTATATAAGCATCCCGCTGGTGTTGTTTTGACCAAATCGTTATATTTCTTTTTGAACCAATTTCGGGCTGTATTCTTAAAGTTTTCGAAAGTGTTAGGCGTTTGAATTAGAATTTTCCACTTTTCATAAATCGCTTTGATTGACCTGATAGCAAAATAGCCTTTATCTCCGACGACTATACCAATATAAGGGTGTAAATATTCTAAAAGGGTCATTAATAATGTATGGTCTTTCACAGAAGCGGTTGTGACACAAGCACTTATGGGAAATCTATGCTCATTACAAATGATATGTA
Organism: Saprospiraceae bacterium; assembly: GCA_031411275.1. Taxonomy (GTDB): domain Bacteria; phylum Bacteroidota; class Bacteroidia; order Chitinophagales; family Saprospiraceae; genus JAAFJT01. The sequence continues at coordinate 522 of JANOAU010000038.1, forward strand.
ATCCATATCCAAAACGCCATCTATGGTAAGCTGAATTCGCCCAAGAAGCATCTGTATCGATACTTCGATGGGGAACAACACCGCTTTGCATATGTATTTTATGCCAAATACCCCCTAAACTTCGGAATGCACTTTTATCGACAAAGGCAAATCGGAAATGGAAAATAGAATAGGCATATTTCAAACTTTCTATCGCCAAATGAGGGATAGCAAACATTAATAATTCAGGTAAAGCGATAAATCGCCGCCTAATCGTTGTTCTATCTGGTGCTTGTGGAAAGCCAAATGTTGCATAATGTACGCGGGCATATTTTGCCATTGTCTTAAATGCGAATATTCGTTTATACAAAACAACCATAAAAAATAGAACAAAGCAGGAATGTGAATACCGAAGCGGTTTTCCGCCTTTGGGATTCACGGGTAATTGGGCAAAAACTTTATCCAATATCACCTGTAATTTTTCTAAATTTGTGGACATTTAACTTTTTTGCGTGTAAATATCCTCTCTTTTGAGGATGTTTACACGTTTTTAGGTTATGCCCACCCCTCAGTAATTAATTATACGACAAAGATAATAACATAACATTAAGTTACAATTTTTTTATAGAATTCATAACATTTTTATTTATCAAATAAATATTATAACATTTCTCTACTCCTTAATTTTTCACTATCCTAATCAAACAAAAATATCTTTGTTTGCTCTCCTAAATGAAGTGCAAGAATCTTTATAATAGCTTTAAAATCAATAGTTTATATAGATTTTTTCACTTCGTTCAGAAGGACAAAAAATTATGAGAGACAACTATCCTTTCTTCTTAAAATCCAATTTCAAAGAAAATATATGAGAATACTGCACCGCCGACACATTACCAATATTTGTCAAAGCATAGTCAACCACCAAACGACCAAGGCGCAAACCAACCCCGATATTTGGTTGCATATTCAACTCTTTTTTTGTGGGGTCTTGCTCATTTTTGAGGCGTTGAAAATTGCCCAAACCTGCGCGTAACCAGACGTTTTTTTGATATTCTAATTCCAAACCAAAGCGTGGGTCGAGGTTGAAGGCTTTGCTGCTCACCAAAACATTGCGCTGTCCGTCAGTTGCAAAACCTGCATCGGCTTCAAGGGTCATATTGATGTCTTTACTGAGGGGGGCAACATAACCCGCAGCGAGGAAGAGTGTGGGCTTTGTAATTTCAACCGAAGACTTAGGAATGGTGTTGCCTGTACGGGCGAAAGTTTGTTTTTCTTCGTCTGTCAAGGTCGCTGTCCATGCGTTGTAGGTTGTCGTAATGTCGCGCCCAACAGCGGCTAAACGCCAGTTGCCTTTGCGGTATTGAATACCTAAATCAGCACCCACACCCCAAGCAGATGCCATGCTGCCAATGACTCGACGTATGATTTTCATATTGCCCCCAATCGAAAAATTTGGGTTTAACTCCTGTGCATACGTCATTTGAAGAGCATAGTCGGCTGCTGAAAACTGCGATATGTTATTGTAATTAATGCTGCCATCTGCGCCCACTAAATTCAAGGTATAAGGAATTTGGTCAATACCTAAACGAATAATAGACAAGCCAATAGCTCTTTTTTTAGTCGCCGTATTGAGCGGTTTGGCGAAACCCAAAAAATCGTATTTGGCAACGCCGCCAAACCATTCAGCGTGCATCACGCCTATCTGAAAGGGTGCATCCATTTGTGTCAAACCTGCAGGATTCCAATAGGAAGAATAGAGGTCTGTAGTCGTTGCCGTCACTGCACCACTCATGCCGTGCGCACGTGCACCTACACCTATTGCTAAAAACTCATTTGAATATGTTTGGGAAAAGAGTTGAAGTCCCGAAAAAAGAAAAATAAATAGAGGTATAATAAAGTGTTTTTTCATGTTTTGAAAATTTTGGATTATCACATAGAGATTTAATGGTTGTTTAATATTGAGCAATCAAAGGTAATATTCTCGCTGTAATTGATCTAATATTGAACATTATTTTAAGGAAAAGGCTCTAATGTTGCATTAAAATAGAAATTAAGAATTAGGAATTATAAGACTTTCATATTTCATACTTAATCACCATTTCTTTTTTAGAAATAACCTCCCCCTCAGTATGGGGAGTTGAAAATTGAATCAAATTGAGCGGGAAAGAGATGAAAAATGTCGTACCGACTTCTTCCTTCGATTCAAACCATATTTTTCCACTATATTTTTCCACTATATTTTTACATATTGTCAAACCAATGCCTGTGCCTTCGTATAGGCTGGATTTGTTCAAACGCTGGAAAAGACGAAACACTTTATCGCCATAATCAGGATTCATACCTATACCATTGTCCTTCAACATTATTAAAAACTCCTCTTTATTTTCTTGAAAGGAGATAGAAATTTCGGGTGGCTTGTTTGTAAATTTTAAAGCATTTCCTATCAAATTTTGAAACAATTGTGTCAAATGCAAACGACTCATTCGGATGGCACAAATGGTTGCAGGATAATGGATTAGAGCCTTCTTTTCGGCAACAATCGTATGGAGGTTATTTATTACATCTTCCAAAGCAGATTGCAGCGATATGGGTTGTGAGACAACATTACTTTCCGCAATGAGCGTCGAATATTCTAACAAAGCAGACAGAAGACTTTCCATGCGTTTAACCCCCGTGGTGACAAAATTCATATAATCGGATGCCTCGGGTGGCAACAAAGAGATATAGCGTTTTTTAATGATGTGGGTAAAACTACTAATACTCCGCAAAGGCTCTTTCAAATCATGGGCTGATGCATAGGCAAATTGACGTAAAATCTCGTTCGACTCCTCCAAACGGTGATTTTGTAAAGCAATTTTAGCATTATTTAGTTTTAAGACTTCATAGTTTTTGCCTCTTTGATAAAGGAAATAAATGAGAGATATGGTAATGAAAGAAAAGAAAAGCACAGCGGTAATAAGCAAAAAACGGCTTTGCTTCAACTGCAAATCTTTATATTTCTGCTCACTGCGTTCCACATCAAACATAAATTGAGCCTGCGTAATATTACGTCCTTTTTCTTCATTAAACAGGCTATCTGCATAAGCCCTTGCAGTTTCAAGGCAACGATAGGCATTTTTAAAATCTCCTTTTTGTTCAAAAATTTGAGCCAAAGACAGATTATTCTTCTGAATCAAGTCCTTAAAGCCCCCCTCAGTAGAGAGTACCAAACTGCGCTCAAAAGCCTCGCGCGCTTCATTTTTTTTGCCTTGTTTGAAATACAGACTACCGAGTTTATAATAAAAATTAGAATGTGTAATATAATCTAAAAGATCCTTATATTCAAAACAACGTTTATAATACGCATCTGCTTTATCCAATTGATTGAGTTGCATATAAATATCCCCTGTTTGAATCAAATTTTCTAATAAATCATGTTTAGTACCATAATTTTCATTAATCTTTAAGGCTTCTAAATTTTTTTTCAACGCCAATTCTATCCGTCCGCTTGCTGCGTAAATGATACCTAATGTCTTTAAACAACTTGCAATATTCACGGAATCTTTAACCTCCATTGCTAAATTATATGCTAATTCTGCATTTGATAATGCTAAATTTGTATTGTTGGCTTTCAGATAGACTATGGCAATATTGCGATAAGGTGCCACTAAATCGCCTTTTTTCCCTGTATTTCCAAATGTTATGATGGCTTGATGATAGTATTCAATGGCTTTTTCAAAATCGCTTAATGCACTGTGTAATGTCGCTAAACCATTATAAGCATAACTCATCATTTGGGTATCGTTCTGTTTTTCAGCAATTTTGAGGGCATAAGTATAGTATTCTTTAGAAATTTTGTAGTTACCTAATTTTTTATTGATGATAGCCCAATCAATAAAAATATCAATTTTAGATGAGTCATTGACAGCCGTTTGGAAGGTCAAGGCATTTCGATAGGCGGCAGTGGCCTCTGGGAAAAGGCTATTTTGCTCAAGGATATAACCTTGCATCCTATAAATATGAAATAAGGATTTTGGTAAATTACCTTCCTTGCCAATTTTAATAGCCGTGTTCAGAGCTATTATTGCTGTATTTAAGTCGTCATAGCTCTTCTTGGATGCAAAACGTAGCAGTTTTTGGATAGAATCTTGGGCTTGATCGGGCGGCAAAATGGCAGCATCTACCGTTTTTAGGCAGGTAAAGAGCAGCAAACCAAGGAAAAAGTAAGTTATATGTTTTCTCAAAAGCATGTTATTTTCAGTTTGTTTAGAAAATGGTATCCACTTCCGCTACTCTACCAAAAACTATTCCTTATTTTCTGCTTCTCTCTAAACCAAAAAAAAAGAGGCTGCTCATAAAACCCCCAATTTACTGGATTTTAGAGCAACCTCTCTTGAGTGATTAGTTAGCAGTTTTAAATCAAACTGGTAACTTTAATAACTACACCCAAAACACTCGGTGGGCGACGTAGGTCTTCTCCTCCCGACACGCCTCCTTTGAGGTTTGTCTGCAATTCAGTAGATAATTTTTGCGCCGAACCAAGCGACTGCTCGATGGCTTTTAAAGATAGTTTTGGTGCTGTCAGATGCTTAATCATTGTAACGATTTGTTTTAAAAGATGAAAAATTTATTTAAATGCTTACAGACACTAAAATACAGTAGACACAAACCGTACTGAATCAAGAATATGTACTTTTTGTGACAAAGCTATTTTTCAAATTTTAATAAATAATATTTATAAATAACTGATTTTAAAGTAAAAATTTGCAAAAATCTAATCCCTATATCGTGTATTGTGAACAATGCGAAATAAGCTTCTTGAAGTAAAATAGAGAGATAAAAGGACTCATTTTTTGGCTTTCTATCATTTTTGGCTTAAAAAATGATAAAAGCCTTCTAAATCACGCGTATTGAGACACCCCTCACTATCTAAGCCCCCTTTTCTGGCAGCCATAACACCGTAACGAATATCACTAATACCAGCCTTCGAATGGGCATCAGGATTGATTGAAATCAACACCCCGCGCTCACGTGCATAGGGTATCCATGACCAATCCAAGTCCAAACGATAAGGATTGGCGTTCAATTCTATTGCTACTCGATTAGCTGCACACGCATCAATGACTTTTTTATGGTCAATCGGATAACCCTCGCGGCTCAACAACAAACGCCCTGTTGGATGTCCGAGTATAGTTGTAAATGGATTTTCAATGGCTTTGATGAGTCGTGCCGTCGCCTTCTCTTCCGCCATTTTCAGATTAGAGTGAACACTGGCGATGACAAAATCGAACCCCCTCAGTATATCATCACTATAATCAAGAGAGCCATCATACAAAATGTCGCTCTCCACACTTTTTAATATTTTGAAATTAAAAAACTCAGTATTCAGTTGGTCAATCTCCTGCCATTGGGCTATTATTCGGTCTTCTTTCAAGCCATTGGCATAAAAAGCTGCTTTCGAGTGGTCGCTGATGCCTATGTATTGATAACCAAGGTTTTGTGCAGCTTTTGCCATTTCTCGTGTCGTATGTAAACCATCCGACCACGTTGTATGCGTATGAATAACGCCTTTGATGTCGCCCAATGTGATGAGTTCAGGCAGTTTATGGGCTTTTGAAACCTCTAAAATACCTCCTTCTTCGCGCAACTCGGCAGGAATAAAAGGCAGATTAGCTTTGTCAAATACTGCTTGTTCTGTTGCCAAATGCTTAAAATCTACCCCCTCAGTATATTTGATAAAACTGTCCAAAAACGGACGGTTGCTTGAATATTTAAACATTTTAGAACCAAAATCGGCTTTAGCACACGTATATATGATAACGGGGAAATTATCCTCCGTTTTAGCGAAATAGGAACTGTCATTTTCTTTCACCAACACTAAATTTTGATTGTCAAATACCTCTCTCATATTATCTATACCCGACACCAACAGCTCAATTTTTTCCACCACAGGCATCAAACGGCGCACTTCTCCTACCTTCTCAATTACAACATCCAAAATTTTTAAGGCTTTAAATTTCAAATCAAGGAATTTTATAATCCCCTCAGTAATTTCTTCGGCTATTGCCCAATGGACTTTATTTCTTGATTTGAGGTAATATTCCGTGTTTTTCCGTATTTCTTCTTGCGTTTTTTGTCCAAAACCATGCAATTCAATCAACCGATTTTCATTGCAGGCATACAATAATTCGCCAACGGTTTCAATTTCCAATTCCTTCCAAACAGCTTGTATTTTTTTAGGACCAAAACCCTTAATGTTCAGCATCTCAACGACACCCCCAGGTGTTTTGTCGGCATATTGTCGAAACACTCCTATATCGCCTGTTTTCAACAGTTCAACAATTTTGTCACCTGTACTTTTTCCAATGCCTTTGACGGCATCTATTTCGGCACGAGGCATGGTTTCAAGCGGTGTATCGAGTTTCCGCAAAGTAATGTACGCGTTTTGATAGGACTTAATTTTATACGGATTTTCGTTGTGCAATTCCATGATGGCTGCCAGGTCAGCGAAAGCACGGGCGATTTCTTTATTGGTCATTTTTTGAATGGTGATTTTTTTGATTGAATATGGGCGAAAGTTACAGTTTAGGTTCGGTAAAGAAAATTGAATGAGAATATGTTTTTTTTGCAAAAAAACTTATCATTATTCAATTTTGTATATCTGATACCTATAAAGTAAATCTTTTCTACTTTTGCGGCTTCGATATTACTGCAACTACTCATTTTTAAACAAGTCTTTTTGTCAAAAATTAACTTATGAAAAAACAGATAACCTTTTGCTGGGTACTTTTCCTTAATATATACACCCTTACAGCTCAACACACGAACATCCTCATTGATGCCAATGGCAGTGCTGATGAACCCAGTATTGCACTTGATCCCAGAAATCCTAATCGCATGGTGGCGAGTTCTAATATTGACAATATCTATTACTCAACTGACGCTGGGCGTTCTTGGACAAAAAAAAAGCAAGTATCCAATTTTGGGGTTTACGGCGACCCTGTTATTATTTGCGATACTGAGGGGTCGTTTTATCATTTTCATTTATCCAATCCGTCGTTTGGTTCTTGGATTGACCGCATCGTTTGCCAAAAATCAACGGACGGCGGCAAAACGTGGAACAACGGCACTTTTACAGGCTTAAATGGTGAGAAAAATCAAGACAAACATTGGATTTCCGTTGATTTTAAAACCAATGCAATGTACTGTACGTGGACGCAATTTGACAAATATGAAAGCGAAGCACCCCAAGACAGCAGCCATATTTTGTTCTCAAAATCAACCGATGGTGGCAAAACGTGGTCAACGGCAAAACGCATCAATGCACAAGGCGGCGACTGTCTTGACGACGACAAAACCGTAGAAGGTGCTGTGCCTTCAGTCGGCTCCAAGGGCGAGGTGTATGTGGCTTGGGCAAGTCCTTGGGGCTTGGTTTTCAATCGTTCACTTGATGGTGGCGCAACTTGGTTGCCGCATGAAACGAAAATTGCAGACATTGTTGGCGGTTGGAGTTATGATATTTCGGGCATTTTTAGATGCAATGGTTTGCCATTTACGGCTTGTGATACGACACAAAGTGCTTATCGAGGTAATCTGTATGTCAACTGGACTGACCAACGCAATGGCGCAGAAAACACCGATGTGTGGCTCGCCAAATCAACTGACGGAGGTAATACGTGGGCGACACCCAAACGGGTGAATGATGACAACTCCAATCATCAACAATTTCTAACGTCTATGACGATTGACCCTTCAAATGGTTGGTTGTGGTTTGTTTTTTATGACCGACGCAGTTATAACAGTGATTCCACCGATGTTTATATGGCTTTAAGCCGTGATGGGGGCGAGACTTTTAAAAATTTCAAGGTCAGTGAACAACCTTTTAAACCAGTAAAATCATCTTTTTTTGGTGATTATACACATATTACAGCCGCCAATAACGTAGTGCGTCCGATATGGACAACGATGAATACCTCGGGTCAAAAATCCATTTATACGGCTTTGGTCAATATTGATGATTTGCATTTGCAGGAGACTGCAAAAGGTGCTTTTATGGAAGGCTCATCATTGTCAAAAGACATTAAGCAAACAAGTTCTTACCCAAACCCTACTGATAATCAATTGTTTGTGCGTTTTAATAAGCGTTGTTCGGGAAAAATATCATTGCGAATATATGATGCTATGGGTAAAAATGTTGTAACAGTTTTTGAGAAAAAACGCTTCAAAAAAGGGCAACATGAAGAGGTTATTGACCTTCGAAAGTTCAATTTGCCATCAGGGTCATATACTTATAAAATTGAAAGCAAACGAGGGAAACCTTTAGCAATGAATGATTTTATAAAGAAATAAAAAAAATAGCCGATGAAATGATACATTCATCGGCTATTTTTTACACCATTGATTTAAAATGTACCCCTCAGTAAAAAAGCATTTTTTACTATAAAAATACTAATTTTGCACCCGCCAAAAGGCAATTAGCTTTTATAAATACTTGACAATCAATCGTAAAATATGCGCGTTTATCTCGACAATGCTGCCACTACCCCACTCGACCCCTCAGTCATTACGGCTATGACTGAAGCCTTAACAACGCTTTACGGCAATCCATCCAGCATTCATGCCGACGGACGCACTGCCCGTGCTGCCATCGAAGAGGCACGTAAAAAAGTTGCAAAACTCATTGGCGCAAGCATTGGGGAAGTATTTTTTACCTCTGGCGGAACGGAAGCCAATAATATGGTATTGAAAAATGCAGTGCGTGATTTAGGCATTCAGCGCATTGTTTCGTCACCACTTGAACATCATGCTGTTTTACATACTTTGAAAAATTTGAAAATCACAACGGATGTTGTAGTCGAAATGGTCGAATTTGATGAAAAAGGACACATTTCTCTTGAAAATTTGGACAAAATACTGAGGGGGTCACATCTTAAAACAATGGTCAGTTTGATGCACGCCAATAACGAAATGGGTACTATGATTGACCTCGATGCCGTCTCCACTATTTGTGCTGCTCACAATGTTTTATTTCACAGCGATACGGTGCAAACAATGGGTTTTTATCCGATTAATGTGTCGAAAACAAAAATTCATTTTCTAAATGGTTCTGCCCATAAATTTCATGGTCCCAAAGGTATAGGTTTTGTGTATATCAATAATGAATCTATGTTGAAGCCGTTTATTGATGGCGGCTCGCAGGAGCGCAATATGCGCGGTGGTACTGAAAACACGGCAGGTATTATAGGTTTGGCGACAGCTTTAGAATTGTCGTATCAACAATTGGATATTAGAAAGCAAAAAATAATAGGCTTGCGTAATTTATTGAAAACCAAACTCTTAGAGCAGTTTCAAGATATTGATTTTATTGGCGATACTGAGGGGGGTAATTTTAAAATACTGAATGTCTCCTTTCCAACTTCTCCTAAATCAGAGTTGATGTTGTTTAATTTAGATATTGCAGGTATATCAGCTTCGGGCGGTTCGGCGTGTAGTTCGGGGGCAGAAGGTGGTTCTCATGTCTTAGATGCTTTAGAAATTGACCCTTCGCGGAAGTGCATTCGCTTTTCGTTTTCGCACTTAAATACAGAAGAAGATGTCTTGTTTTTGATTGAAAAATTGAAGAACATGACGCCACTTCTTTAAAATAAAAATATTGCGATTTAACGAATGTTAAGAAACGATGAAATAATAAAGTATCCAAATTTAGTTTGCAATTAATTGATAGTCAGTCGTTTGCAAATTCATCTTTTATAATTCATTATTTCCAATGAATGGGCGTATCCTTTTTTATTCTTCTGGATTCACATATTTATAAACAATCGCCGCCAATGCTGCACCACCAAAGCCGCCCGCTAAATAAATCCAAATATTTGACCAATTACCCACTTGTGTTATAATTGAAGCGACTGAAACGGCCGGATTAAATACACTACCCGATACGCTGCCAAGCGTGTATATTAAGCCCGTAACAGTGAACCCGATGGATAAGCCATAAAAATTATTGCCATCTATGGTTTTGGACGTTGCTACATTCAAAACAACCCAAACCAGCGCAAATGCACCTAATATTTCAGCCAAAACTGCGGGCATAATGCCAAAATACTGAGGGGGTGGTTCTATCGGAAAAACGATGGGTTTTGCAGAGGTTAGAATCAAAGTAACAAAAGCGGCAGCAGAACCGCCTAAAAATTGGGCAATCATATATGAGCCAGCTTCTTTTAGATTCAATCGACCGCGTAAAAAAATAGCCAATGTAACAGCAGGGTTAAATATAGCTCCTGAAATATACCCCCCTGCATATATCAAACCTATCAAAATCGCACCGATGGCAAGCGGTTGTAAATCGGCTGAAACCTTGGCGTATGAAGTCATACAAACCGTTAAGGTCACAAAAAAAGTACCTATAAATTCTGCGATAAGTTTCCTAATATTCATTTCGATTATTTTCGTTACGGGAAAATATACGTGTCAATAAGTGTTTTGATTACTTTTACGCACTTTATTAAACATGGGTGGCAAACTTATAGAATTTTAATGACAGACAAATCATCCGTTTGGTTTATTTTAAAATAAAAAAACCTGAAAACGTATAAAAACGTCAACAGGTTATTCAATCGTGTTAGTAAAATCTTTTTTCGCAATTAAGCGTAATTAACAGACGGATTATTGCGGATTTGTCACATTTTTGTCAAATATTTTAACATCTTTTTTTATGAATATTGCACTTATTGGGTACGGAAAAATGGGTAAAACGATTGAAAAAATCGCCGTACAGAGAGGTCACAACATCGTTTTACGCCTTGATGTCAACAATCCTGAAGACTTTGCAAGACTCAGAGAAGCCGACGTCGCTATCGAATTTACAAGACCTGAATCCGCTTTCGAGAATCTTAAACATTGCATCGAAGCAAAAGTTCCAGTCGTTTGTGGAACAACAGGTTGGTTAGAACATTATGATGCTATTTCTGAATTGTGCCGTAATAACGATTCCGCTTTTTTTTATGCCTCGAATTACAGCATTGGGGTCAACATATTTTTTGAAATCAACCGCCGCTTAGCTTCTATGATGAACAACTATCCAATGTATGATATATGCATGGAAGAAACGCATCATACACAAAAACTGGATGCGCCAAGCGGTACGGCTATCACTTTGGTTAACGGTATTTTAGAAAATGTGGAAAGAAAGACAAAATGGGTCTGTAATACTGAGGGGTCAGCAGGTGACATCAACATCACTGCTAAACGCATTGACCCTGCCCCTGGCACGCATGTCGTCACATACGATTCGCCTATTGATACTATTGAAATAGCACATACAGCACATTCCCGCGAAGGTTTTGCAACGGGTGCAGTCTTAGCGGCAGAGTGGCTTTTTGGGAAAAAAGGCGTGTTTTCGATGAAGGATATGCTGGGGTTTTAGGTGAACGTGTCTCATACATTCACAAAATAAGCAGATTATATATTTATAACTTGGGTCGATACTCATTCTGAATATGATAAAGTGAATGTAAAAAATGTCCAATACAATCCTTTTGCTTAAAACAGAACAAGAATACGATGATGCTCTTTTGCGTATTCAAATGCTCATACACGCACAAGTAGCCTTTGATTTACTTCAATAAATATAAACATCTCGATATGCGTTTCTTATATTATCAAAATCTATTAATGCTCCATAGAATTCATCACATCTCATTTTTTTGTCTTTAGTTTATTATTATTATTGCCAAACTTAACAAATCAACCTATTTTTACAAAAAAAAGGAAAAAACATGAATGCTGTCGCACTTTCAGAGAAACGCTTAACCGTTGCCGAATACATCGAATTTGAAGAGCAAAGCGATGTTCGACATGAATATCGTTTTGGTCGTTTGTATCCTATCGCAGGAACATCGAACAAGCACAATCGTGTCAAGCAAAACGTTGTTTATGCACTACGCAGTCATTTTTTAGAACGTGGATGTGTCGTTTTTGACGAAAATCTGAAATTACAACTTATTGAAGACGGCATATACAATTATCCTGATGTTATGCTCACTTGCGACCCACAAGACATTGATGCTGAATTTATTATAAAAAACCCAAGCCTCATTGTTGAGGTTTTATCAAAGTCAACTGCCCGTTACGACAAAACAGATAAGTTTGAAGATTTCCAAAAAGTGGCTTCCATCAAATATTACCTGCTTGTCGAATCACGATGGCAATCCATCATTTTATATAGCCGTACAGAAAACCCGAATTTATGGACATACCAACTTGTTAATGCACCAAACGATGTTGTTAAATTCCCAAAATTAGGTTTTGAGCTATCGCTTGAAACGATTTATAAGTATGTCAATGTGCCACCATTTGCAACGATTCCGCATTATCAAGACGATGATGATTTGTAAACTATTGAAAATCAACATTTACGAAATTTTAAAAATTTCGTAAATGTGCATTTTCTACTTTGCTGCCGCTTCAAGTGCCTGAAAAATATCCGCCTTAATATCATCTAAATGCTCCAGCCCAACTGAAATCCGTATTAAACCCGCCGTAATATCCACCGCAGCCCGTTCTTCATTCGATAGTTTTGAGTGCGTTGTTGAAGCAGGATGCGTGGCAATAGTGCGTGTATCACCTAAATTGGCGGAATGTGTTATCATTTTCAAATTGTTCAAAAACGCACGACCTGCTTCAATACCGCCTTTGACTTCAAAACAAACGACACCCCCGCCACCATTTGGCATTTGCTTTTGAGCTAATGCGTACTGCGGATGTGCGGGATGATGTGGATATTTTACCCAAGATACTGAGGGGTGCGTTTCTAAAATATGCGCCAACGCTAAGGCACTTTTGCAGTGTCTATCCATCCGCACTGCCAATGTTTCTAAGGATTTGGACAACAACCACGCATTCATCGGCGACAAACTGGGTCCCGAATGGCGGGCAAAAAAGCGGATTTCTTTTATCAAATCTTTACGTCCAACTATCGCGCCTGCAATGGTACGCCCTTGTCCGTCAATAAATTTTGTGGCTGAATATGTCACCAAATCTGCCCCGTAGAGTATCGGTTGTTGCAAATAAGGTGTGGCAAAACAGTTGTCAACATTCAAAATGATATTGTGCTTTTTGGCTAATTTGCCAATATATTCCAAATCTATGAGGTCAAGCCCTGGATTTGAAGGCGTTTCGAGGATAATCAAGCGGGTATTGGGTTGGATCAAGGCTTCCCATTCTTCGGGCTTTTTGATGTCTGCATATGTTGACGTGATGCCCCATTTTGGAAAAACCATTGTCAACAACTGATGTGTTGAACCAAAAACAGAGCGACTTGCTAAGATGTGATCGCCTGTTTTGAGCAAACCTGCGATAGATGTAAAAATGGCAGACATACCCGATGCGGTCGCCAAACCGTCTTCTGCGCCGTCCATCAAGCAGAGTTTGTCAATAAATTCTGAATTATTGGGGTTTGAAAACCGCGTGTATATATTGCCAGGTATTTCGTCGGCAAACAAGGCACGGGCTTGTTCAGCATCCTCAAACGTAAAGCTTGAAGTCATAAAAATCGGGGTCGAGTGTTCTCTATAATCCGTTTGCTCGGCGCGGGTGCGTATGGCATTCGTTTCAAAATTGTCGTAAGGCATTAGTGAATGATAAATGATGAATGATAAATGATGAATGATAAATGATGAATACTGAGGGGGCAAATGGTTGTATTGTTAAATGGCTATATTGCTGTAAATCATACAACAATACAGCCATTTAATAACATAACAATTTAATTCGGCTGCGGCACATAGCGCAAATACGGCTTCTTGATGTCCGCTTCAACACCATATTTCCCTTCGATGTCTTCAGTAGGTACATTCAATGTTACAATCACATCATCGCCCACTTGCCAATCAGCGGGTGTTGCCACTGAATGTTTGGCTGTCAATTGCAAAGAGTCAATAACTCGTAAAATTTCAAGGAAATTACGACCTGTTGAAGCAGGATACGTCAAGGTCAACTTAACTTTTTTATCAGGTCCGATGACAAAAACGGAACGAACTGTTGCTTTTTCACTGGCATTTGGATGAATCATATCGTACAATTCAGCCACTTTGCGGTCAGGGTCTGCGATAATCGGGAAGTTCATCGAAACATTGTTCACTTCTTCGATGTCTGGCACCCAACGATTGTGAGAATCAATATCGTCAACGCTGACTGCCAAAACTTTGACATTGCGTTTTTCAAATTCGCCTTTCAACAAAGCTGTTTTGCCCAATTCTGTTGTGCAAACGGGCGTGAAATCGGCTGGATGAGAGAACAACAAGCCCCAAGAAGAGCCGAGCCATTCATGAAAATTGATCGTGCCTTGTGTCGTTTCGATTGTAAAATCGGGAGCGGTATCGCCTAATCTTAAACTCATAATTATTTGATTTTTAATTATTTAATGAAAATTTGATTTATAATTGAGCTACGAATTTCACTTATTTTACGAATTAACTAATTACGGCATTTTATATCTGAATTAGTAAATTCGTAAAATCAGTGAAATTCATAGCTCATAAACTTCTGCAACAATGCCAACATTTGGTCGAACTCAATCAAAAAACCATCATGCCCAAATTTGGATTGAATCACCTCCAATGTGGCATGGGGTATTTGCTTCGCTAACTCTATTTGTTCTTCGAGCGGAAACAGTATATCTGATTGAATACCAACCACTAACGTATTGGTTTTTATATTTTTCAAAGCCTTTTCGATACCCCCACGATTGCGCCCAACGTTGTGCGAATCCATCGTTTTGGACAAAGACAAATAGCTCAAAGCGTTGAAACGTTGCGCCAATTTATGACCTTGATAGCGTTGATAAGATTGCACTTTAAATGTATCTAACAAATCGCGGTCATCTTTTTGGGCAAAATTATAACCTTCATAACTCCTATAACTCAACATGCCAATCGCTCTGGCGGCTTCCATACCTTTTGCCCCTGTACTGATTAAGGTATCGAAATCATCAATTTTGGCAATATTTTCTTTGGATACTGAGGGGTCTGCTTCGATTGCCATGCGCTGTGTTTCGTTCAAGGCGATAGACCATGGAGTCATTTTTGCACCGCAAGCAATGACAGCTATATGCTTAAAAAAATCGGGCTGCATGATTGCCCATTCCAAAACCTGTTGTCCACCCATAGAGCCGCCAATCGCTAACTCAATGCTTTGAATACCAAGATGTTGCGCTAAAACTGTATGGGCATTGACAACATCTCGAATTGAAATAGTTGGAAAATCACGACCATAAAAGCGTCCTGTATGTGGGTTCAAACTAATCGGACTCGTTGAGCCATAATGCGAACCCAACATATTGGCGCAGACGATAAAATACTTTGCAGGGTCTAAATATTTGCCTTCGCCGACCAAACCTGACCACCAATCCGTCGCCTCCGAATTGCCTGTCAAAGCATGACACACCCATACCACATTATCTCCCACTGGATTCAAAGTGCCATAGGTGTGGTAAGCGATATGAATTTTAGGCAATATCTCGCCATTTTCCAATGCGAAAGGTGCATCGTATTTAAAAATATTCATACTCGTTGAAGGTTGTTCTTTATGTTCCGTTTGTTTTGTAAAAAAAATGACCCCCTCAGTATGGTCGTGCTTTTTCAGTATTTTTTGCATTGTTCAAAGGTTTTTAGAAGAACCTTCCGAAAGTTTTAACCTTTCGGAAGGTTATTACCCAATAAATCAAGCCTCAATTTTCGCAAAAGCCTGCGTCAAATCCGCTTTTATATCCTCTATATGCTCTATGCCCGCACTGATACGAAGCGAATTAGGTGTGACACCCGAAGCCGCTTGTTCCTCGTCTGACAATTGCTGATGCGTCGTTGCCGAAGGCTGAATAATGAGCGTTTTGGCATCGCCGACATTCGCCAAGTGACTAATGAGTTCCAAAGAATCTACCAATTTCGTAGCCGCTTCTTTTGAACCTTTCAACTCAAAACTCAATACACCACCGAAGCCCCGTTTCAAATATTTAGCAGCATTTGTATGATTTGGCGACGATTTCAAGCCTGGATAATTGACTTTCTCAACTTGTGGATGCGCTTCAAGCCATTCTGCCAAAGCCTGAGCATTCTGAACAGTGCGTTCAACACGCAAACTCAATGTTTCTAAACCTTGAATCAAAAGGAAAGCATTGAAAGGTGATAGTGATGGACCCCAGTCACGCAAACCCTCAACACGTGCCCGAATGATGAATTGAATATTGCCAAAAGGGCCATTTACACCAAACACATCTGAGAACACCAAACCATGATAGCCTTCAGAAGGCTCTGAAAACTGTAGAAACTTGCCGTTACCCCAATTATAAGTACCGCCATCGACGATGACACCACCGATAGAAGTACCGTGCCCACCAATCCATTTTGTCGCTGATTCTACAACGATGTGTGCGCCATGTTCAAGCGGACGGAATAAATAACCGCCCGCGCCAAAGGTATTGTCAACAATCAAAGGCAAATCGTGCTTATTTGCAACGGCTGCAATGCCCTCAAAATCAGGCACGCTGAATGACGGATTGCCAATGGTCTCAACATAAATGGCTTTTGTATTTTCATCAATTAAGGCTTCATAATCGCTTGCTTTTTCGCCTGTAGTAAAACGAGCTTCAACACCAATACGTTTGAATTGTACTTTAAATTGATTGTAAGTGCCTCCATAAAGGTTAGAAGTCGTCACAAAATTGTCGCCTAAACCTAAAATATTATTCAATGCAATGAACTGTGCGGCTTGTCCAGAAGCGACAGCCAAAGCCGCTACCCCACCTTCTAAAGCTGCCATACGTTTCTCAAATACGTCGGTAGTGGGGTTCATGATGCGGGTGTAAATATTGCCAAACTCGCGCAAGCCGAAGAGATTTGCGCCGTGTTCAGATGAATTGAACACATAACTTGTCGTTAGATAAAGTGGCACCGCACGGGCGTTTGTCGTTGGGTCAGGTACTTGCCCTGCGTGTAATTGAAGCGTTTCGAAATGATGAGTATTAGACATAATTACTTGATATTTAGTTATTTATAAAAATATTTTTTTCTTTTACTATTAATTAATTGGTTTTTAGTGTTTAAAATTTTGAATACAATTTTAAAAAAATTTAATATTTCAAAAATTAAAGGCGTGTATTTATATCGCTTCAGCTACCTCATTTTAGCGAAGCCCCCTCAGTATGCGAAGAAAAAATAATAAAAATGCCCCAAATCATTAGGGAAGGAAAGCACTTCACATGCAGAAGGTGGTCGCAACGCCGTTGACATCAACAACAATACATACAACAACGAGTGCATGTATGGGGCATATACGGAAACGCAACAACGTGCGACGTCGCTTGAAAATAGTGCTGGAACTTGTAGAAACGAATTGATAACATAACGCTCTGTTTTTATATTTCCAAATTGTTGATTTGGCAGGAGTTGGCACCTTGTTCGATTTTTGTCGCAGGTTGCCCGAGTTTCATTGAGCCTGTCTCTCCACTCGTCTTTATAAAAACAATTCTTTCGGAGAACTTTTCAGAAAGGAATTGAATTGTGGCGCAAGATTACGAAGTAGAATTTTAATGTACAAGAAAATAGGCATTTTTTTTATTTTATTGGTGCAAACAATAAAAAATTAGGGCGTAGGATTCGCTATTTTTTTACCAATTTTGCAAATGCTATTAATCAATATCATTCATCATTTATAATTTATCATTCAATTATGTCCATTTTTTTCAAGAAAACACTGCCTTTACTCTTCCTTCTTCTGTCACTCATGTCCGCTTGTGACAAGACGACAAAAGTACCTACCTCAAACACCCCCTCAGTAACTGACCCCAAAAAAGGGTTTTACAAACACTTAAAAGGTACTGTTGGCGATTATCCTGTAACAATGGATTTGGTCAAAAACGTGGTCAACAGCGACCGTGAAACGGTGGAGTCATGGGCAGGATTCAATGGTTATTACTATTATGATAAATACCAAGAACCCATAATATTTTACGGTTCTTTGGATTCAACAGGCATGATTGTACTTGAAGAATGGTCGGCAGAAGGCAAAACAGCTCAATTTCGAGGCAATATAACACCCGAAGGTGCCTTTATTGGCACATGGCAGGACAGCGGCAAAACAAAAACGTTGAATGTTGCTTTGAAAGAGGTCTATGCTGACAGTGCTATTGGCTTAGAAAGTGTCGAATACTCCGATTCTTTTCGCCTTTTTGATAAATTGAAAAACTCACCTGTTGCGACTTTTGGCATGGACGTACTCCTACCCACTCAAAATACTGAGGGGTCGGTTTGGGCCTTTTTGAAAAACGAAATTTTCAGCAATATGCGTTACGAAAATGGTGAAGAAGTGCCTGAAAAACCATTGCCGAAAAAAGACTATACGAATATATCACTAACAGATTTGCAAAAAGCACAACGGGATTCATTTTTTGCCTACTATCGCCAGTCTATGACGGATATAAAACCCGATTCTGCCGCTGAATATTTTTCAGAAAACTATGCCCGAACATCTGAAATGCAAGTCCTTTTTAACGAAAAAGATTTGTTGAGTCTTGGTTATTCAGGCTATTCATTTGACGGCGGCGCACATGGCAGCTATGGAACGACCTTAGCCAGTTACGATTTAGCCGCTAAAAAACTACTCACTTTGGATGATGTTTTTAAATCCAATTATCAAAAAACACTCAGTGCTGCGCTTGAAAAAGCCTTGAGAAAAAAGTACAATCTTAATCCAAAAGAAGGTTTAAATCAATTTCTTTTTGATAATAAAATTGAAGCAAATAACAATTTTGCGGTAACACGCAAAGGTATTTTGTTCAACTATACACCATACGAAATTGCGGCTTATGCGATGGGTGAGATTCAGTTGTTTATTCCTTTTGAGGAAATTAAGGCTGTTTTAAAATGATTTTCATTGCATCAACTGCCCCACTCGCCACACATCTTCAAAGCTGCAATACAAAGGCACTGGCGCGAGACGAATCACATTTGGCTCGCGCCAGTCACATATAACACCGTTATTGGCTAAGAAATCGAAGCGTTTTTTACCGTTTTTATCTGTCAAAATAGATAATTGGCTGCCTCTTTCGGTTTTTACTGAGGGGGTGATAATTTTGAAATTTTGGCTCGATCGGGTTAGTATAAATTCTAAAAAGCTGGTTAGTTGTTTTGTTTTTTCATATAAAACTGCTACACCACCCGCTTCTTTGAAAACCGTTAAACTGGCACGGTGCATCGCCAAAGGAATGACTTGTGCTGTTGATATTTGCCAACCCGCTGCGCCATACATGGGTTCAAAACCGCTTTCCATCTTGAAACGTTTGGCTTCGTTGTAGCCCCACCAACCTGCGAAGCGGGTTTTGGGTTTCGGGGTTTGAGTTTCGGATTCTGCGTTTTGGAGTTCGAGTAACGTTGGTTCAAAATGTTTTTCATGTATAAAAGCACCAGCCACACTGCCCGGTCCTGAATTAAGGTATTTGTAGCCACACCATACGGCAAAATCAACGCCCCAATCATGCAAGTGCAAAGGTACATTGCCTGCTGCATGAGCAAGGTCAAAACCGACGGTAGCACCTACTCGATGCCCTCCCTCAGTAATTTCTTTTAAATCATAAAATTGCCCTGTATAATAATTGATGCCACCAAACATAATCAAAGCCAATGTATCACCTTGATTTTCAATGACTTGTAAAATATCTTCTGTTCTTAAACAGTCCTCTCCATCTCTTGGTTTTACTTCAACGATGGCTTCTTTGGGGTCAAAACCATGAAAACGGACTTGTGATTCGACAGCATATTGGTCGCTTGGAAAAGCACCTGCTTCCATCAATATCTTAAAACGTTGTGCAGTTGGACGATAAAAAGAAACCATCAACAGATGTAAATTGACCGTTAAAGTGTTCATTATCACCACTTCTTCTGGTTTTGCACCCACAATGGGGGCTGCCAATTCAGACATTTCGCGATGCACACTCAACCACGGTTTTTCTCCCGCAAACCAACCTTCAACACCTTGTTGTCGCCAATAGTCCAATTCTGCTTTTATGACCCCCTCAGTATTTTTAGGTTGCAAACCCAAAGAATTGCCGCAAAAATATATTACACGCCGATTGTTGTGCTTCGGAAAATGAAAGCGTTTTTGAAAGGAACGAAGCGCGTCTTGTTTGTCTAATTGTTGCGCGAAGCGCAAAGTATTTTCGTAAAGCATTGATTGTGAATTGGTTAGATAATATGGTAATTGAAAAGCCTTGCAAAGTTAATTTTGCAAGGCTTTTGACTTTTCATTTATTACTTTTCCCTTAAAACATTACCCCAACCCGAATCGTCAACGACTTAACCGTACCTTTCGATTTTTCTTCTTTAACAACCAGATTACCTGAAGACTTGTCAAACAAATTGCTACCACCGTTCCCAGTCATGTCCGTAAAACCGCTTTGGAAATATAAGCCCAAAACGACGGCTGTGTTGTTTTGGATAATATATTCGCCACCAACACCTGCACCCCAAGACATATTTAAGCCGTTGACATCGCCTTTAATATTGATTTTTTCTTGCGCAGGAATCGTACTGGCACTTGAAATATCGCCCGAAGCCTTGGTTCTGAAACCAAAACAAATCAGCGGCTCGGCAAAATAGCGAATGTGATTGCCTTGTTCGGGTGTCCGCATTTTCAGACCTATGGGAATTTCAACAAATGTCAAGCTATAACGCAACTTCGTATCAATGGCAAATGTGTCTGTTACTTTTGGCGATACTTCAAATTCGCTCCATGAGTTTTTCCATAATTGGCTGGGCAAGCCGAAACGCAGGGAGCCTCCTGAATTGAAATGAAAACCAATACCCGTTGAAATCGAGTAGGCTTCGCTGAACCGATTTTCAACGACAAGTCCTAATTTCAAGCCCAAAGCTGAACCTGAACCGTTGATTTTAGAATTGTCAGTACCCATCCACGACCAAGAAGGACTTACTTGAAGACCAAAGTGCAAATCTTGTGCGACTGAAAGGGATACCAAACCGACCACGAAGGTCATAGACAAAATAATTTTTTTCATAATTTAGATTCTTTGTTTGAAAAGTTTTTTTTGATTAATTTGTGCAAAATAACGCTTTTATTGAGCCGTCATTTTCCCCAAATTTCTGAATTTTGTTGAATTGCTTTTTAATTTTCAAAGGTAAAAGTACAACAATTAAGTTTCTAATGTTTATAAAAACTTTAACATTATCGCGTAAATCATTGATTTTCACTTTATTGCAAAATATTTTTTAATGAGTAAGAAGAATAAAAAACCGTTAAGTCCTGTATTTTCACCAACGGCGGATAAACCGCTTAAACCAAAAACTGTTCCTTTAGAAACAGATATTTCACCCACTTTTTGGGAAAATACACGTCTTCAAGCCATTTTTATATTCGCTTTAAGTTTTCTTTTGTATGCCAATACCTTGTCTTTTGATTATTGTCAAGACGACTCGATTGTGATTACCGACAATATGTTTACAACACAAGGCGTGGCTGGCATCGGCGGTATTTTACAATATGACACGTTTTATGGTTTTTTCAAAGAATCGGGCAAAGCACAACTTGTTGCAGGTGGTCGTTATCGCCCTTTTACGCTTGTGATGTTTGCTATTGAATACCAACTTTTCGGTAAAAGTCCGTTTATTGGACATTTTATAAACGTTCTATTGTTTGGTTTGACATGTGTTTTGCTATATTTTTTATTGCTAAAACTCCTTCAAAGACGACAGGCAGCAGGCGATAATCAACAGTCCGTTTTTAATCCGACACTGGTCGCTTTTATAGCGGCTGTGCTTTTTGCCGCGCATCCGATTCATACAGAAGCCGTCGCAAATATCAAAGGACGCGACGAAATTATGACGCTCCTTGGTAGCCTTGCCGCCGTTTGGTTTTCGCTCAAAGCATTTGACAATGAAGGATTTAAGAACCAAATCCTTGCTTTTGCTTTGTTTTTTATAGCTCTGTTGTCAAAGGAAAATGCCATCACATTTGTGGTCATTACGCCCATGATTTATTGGTTTTTTCTAAAAACAGACGTTAAAACAGCGTTAAAACAAGCGATTCCATTTGCAGCAGCCGCTGTTTTGTTCATTTTACTGAGGGGGGCTGTTATCGGCAATCAATTTGGCGGCGAGCAAATGGAGTTGATGAACAACCCATTTTTAAAACGCGTTGGCAACACTTACGTCCCTTTTGACTTCGCTGAAAAATTCGCCACCATCACCTATACACTTGGTAAATACGTCCAACTCCTCATCTTTCCGCATCCTTTGACACACGATTATTATCCGCGTCACATCGGCATCATGTCTTTTGGCGATTGGCAAGTGTTGTTGAGCATCGCTGTTTACATCGGTCTTTTCGCTTTGATACTGAGGGGATGGAAAAACCGCAGCCTCATTAGTTTTGGTATAGCGTATTTTCTTATCACTTTATCCATTGTATCAAACATTGTTTTTCCAGTAGGCACTAATATGGCTGAACGGTTTATGTTTATGCCTTCCCTTGGTTTTTGCCTTGTCTTGGCAGTTATATTGGTAGCATTGCGTGATAGAATTGCCAATAATAGTCGAATCAGTTTTTCAGCAATAGCATTTGTTCTCATTATTTTTTTGTTCAGTTTGAAGACATTTACACGTAATTCCGCATGGAAAGACAATTACACCATCTTCACAACCGACATCGAAACGTCGCCTAATTCTGCCAAATTGCAAACGTCTGTGGGTGGTGAAACGATTGAACATTTTAAAAATTCAACAAATCCAGTAGAGAAAAAAGCTAAAATAACAGAAGCCATGGGGCATTTAGAAAAGGCTTTGGAGATACATCCGACCATGAAAAACCCTTATTTGCTCATGGGCAACGGCTATTTTTATCTTCAAGATTTTGATAAAGCCATTACTGCCTACAATAAAGCGTTGCAAGTTGACCCTAATTTCAAAGATGCTAAGACTAATCTCGCACTTGTTTACCGTGAAGGCGGTAAAACCGTAGGGCAACAACAAAACAATTTGCCAAAATCCATCGAATATTTAAGTAAAGCGATTGAACTTGATCCGACAGATGTTGTTGCTATGTCTTATCTCGGCACAGCTTACGGCATGTCCAATCAACCTCAAAAATTAATTGATGTTTTGACCAAAGCCTTAGCGATTCGCTACGATAAACAAGATGCGATTAATATTTCGGTCGCCTATCGGCAACTTGGAAATGTGGCAAAGGCGGTGGAATATGAGCAAATGGCGCAACGGAAGTAAAGAATTAGGAATTAGGAATTGGGAATTAGGAATTTAGCTACATTTGCGCCCCCTCAGTATTTTATCATAAAATCACTCATTCAGGCATTATATGACAAGCAATAAAATTTTATTCGAAGCTATTTGGTGGGTCATTACAGCGGTCATGGTTACGGTTGTGATGTACCCGATTTGGACAAGTTTTCCTGCATACAAGTTCAATGGGGTCAATATTGCGACCATCGTTTTGTTTGTCACTTTTGCACGATATACATTTTTCTTACAATACACTTTCCTCGCCACTTTGCAGAAAGCAAAAATTGGCTTTATTCTTTTCACAGTGGCTATTGTAGCCACTTTAATGACGCAAATCCAAAGTTTTAATGTCTGGATTGACGGCGGCGACCCTGATATTTTGTTGGACAGCGTGGGCAATGCCGCCAAACGCGAATCTTTGCTCAACTATATCAAAAGTGAATATTTGTTTTTTGTTGTGGCAGCCATTGTATCGGCTGTCTTTTTGTCATTACGCCTTTTGGTATCCATTTGGCGGTTACGCAATCGTGGAAAAGCATAATTATACTCAGAGCTTGTCTAAAAATTTCACAAATATAAACAGGTTATTTACATAAATAAGATATTGTCAATAATCAAAACGACCCAATATTATTTGAATATTAGCGATTAAAATGAAAGCTTCAGAACTTTCTGTTGTTTTTTCATG
>JANOAU010000039.1:0-46173 GCA_031411275.1 Saprospiraceae bacterium
CGTTTTGCCAAAGAAACAAGCGGGCAGAAAAAAGCAAAATACGGACACAATGCACCGTTTTGCGATAGATTTGCCCGAATGGTTGTTTAACAAAATCAAAACAGAGGCGGACGAAAATTTTTCGACGGTGCGCGGACAAATTTTAAAATTGTTGCTCGTGAAGTACAAAAATGAATAAAAGGTGTAAATTAGTGCCTCATTTCAAAAAATCATCAACAAAAACTCTTTTGTTGCTTTTAATATTTTAATAACTTTTAAATCTTTTACAACGGGCTAATCCATTGATTATCAATTTTTTGTGAGCTAAACTATAACCAAAAACGAAAAAACTATAACTGAAACGAATACAACTATAACTAAAAACGAAGGTTATTATAACTGAAACGAACTTTACTATAACTAAAACGAATTAACACCTTTATCTATAACCAAAAACGAACTATATCTGAAAAAATCAGTAAATCTATCTGTAGGTGATGTTTAAAACATCTTTTTATCTCATTATCATAGTAAAATTTGTACAAAAAGTAAAGTTTGAACTTAAAAAACACATCGGTATCCCTCAACTATAACCAAAAACGAAAACTTTAAGCTTTTATATTTCGCTTTTAGTTATAGTTATAAAAAAGACTTTGTTAAGATATGAGCCAACGAACAAAAAAAAATAGAGGTATAAAACTCATAAAGAAGTCAAATGACCTTATCGAAGCTCGATACCGCTTTGATATTTGGGAAACCCGTGTTTTCACGAGCATCTTGTCGGAAATTGAGATGCATGATGAAGACTTTCGTGTTTATCGCGTCTATTTACGCGATATAATTAAGGAATTTAACATCAATAATGGCGATGCCTATGAGTTGTTGCGCCAAGCGACACATAGTTTAATGAATAAAAAACTGTATGTTAACTATGAACATGATGGTGCTATCAGAGAGAAAATTTATCATATCATCCGCAAAGCAGACGTGATGAAATCCATTTTAGACGAATCACGACGCAAAGTGAATGAATATGTGGATATTTCGATTGACCCAGAAATGAAACCTTTGCTTTTGGAGTTAAAAAGCCGTTTTACGACGTATGACGTGCAAAATGTCGTCAAATTTAAGAGCAGTTATACGCTGCGGATTTATGAACATTTGAAGCAATATGAGAAAATAGGAAAGCGGACAATGGACATTGAATACTTGAAACGCATTTTTGAATTGACGACAGAATACCCACTTTTTGCCAATTTTTATCAAAAAGTGGTTGACCCGGCGTTTAGAGACATTAATGAATTTACGGATTTGAATATTTCCCGTATTGAAAAACTCAAAGCGGGGAAAAAGGTGGAAAGTCTACAATTTTTCTTTCATTCTAAATCAAAAGAAATTGCCAAACAACCGATTAAGGCAATTCAGTCACCGATTCGGGCAGGGAAAAGCACTCAAAAAGTAGAAGCCGTATCGGAGCATGTGCAGAAAGACCAGCTTTTTTTGCAGTTTCAAGGCGTTGTTGTGGGTGAATTTGGCGTTTCACCCACTGTTTTTTTGACAGAATTAGAGGCTTGTACTGAGGGGAGGCTTGAACAGGCCATTCGTGTGACACGCCGCGCAGTACAAGAAGGAAAGTTGAAAAACCCATCAGGCTTTTTCGTCGAAGCCTTGCGCCGTGACTTTACAGACCCAAAAGAACAGCAAATAAAACGCGGACAACACGAAAACCAAAGGAAAACCAAGCTTAAACAGCTTGAAATGCAGGTAAAAACGCTCAAAGAAGACTATCAATCCGCCATAAATCATAAAATTCGACAGCTCACAGAAACCAATTCTAACATTACGATAGCAGCTGTTGAAGCCATAAAAGAAGACAGTAAAGGCTATTTCGCTTTAAAAGGTGTCCAAACAGAAAAATTAACACTGGATGATTTCAGAGAAGACAAAATACTGAGGGGTCTCGTTATTCTACAAATTCAAGCACAAAACAAAACACAGTTTTCGGAAATAGACAATATATATATGCCTCAAATTCAAGCTTTAATCAATGAAATTAAATTGTTGAGTAATTAATGGTTGTATTGCTGTATTGTTAAATTGTTTTTCAACCATACAACAATACAACCATTCTATTTCGCTCTCATTCGATTATTTTTAGGATTATGCTCTACTTCTGCAAGTCCTAATTCTTCCATCAAAGGCGGCATATACATACCGAAACGTCCCCGCAAACCTTTTTTCAAGCCATACCAACCGCCATTTGGGTTATTTTCAGAGCGACCCCATGCCTCAACAGTTCCCTCTTTGGCAGGTTTTTGTTCATCGGCAGAACCGAGTTCCATCCAATCGCCATGTTCTTTAAGCATTGTGTGCAAGTCGTTTAGACATTTGGCATCATACAAAAGCGTTGTTTTACCGACCACGCAAACGATAACTTCTTTACCGTCTTTTACATCTCTGTACATTTCGTATTCAGAGGTGAGCGGTGGCGTTTTGAGTTGCCACGGGCTGGTTTTAGTACCTTTTTCCATTGTTTTTAATGTTAATTAAAATTATAAACGACAAATTTATAAAAAAAATGGTTGCAACTGAAAGTAGGCGACACGTTTTTATTTATGGTTGCACATCATCAACGACATATTTTACAAGCGGAAAGGAGTATGGCTGTGAAACTTCAAGAGATTTATTAACGATAATTTATTATCATTTTTTCGTAGGTTTTTCAGATATTTGTCATTGAATCAATTTATTGCAAATCAATGCTTTAAACATCTAAAATCATCATGAAAAAACTACTCTCCTGTAGTCGTGTCCAATGGGCACCCCTCAGTATCATAGCCGTTTTATGTATATTGGCAGCCTGTCATACCACGTCTTTGACGGCTATAAAAGACGATAATTTGTATAAAAGCCTAACGGCAAAAAGGCTACAACTGCCCAATCAATGGAAATTGACGCCTGCGGGAACGAGCCTGCCTTTGGGTGATTTGCCGTTAAATATGGTCGTTTCGCCCTCAAAAAAGCTATTGGCGGTGATAAATAGTGGTGTCAGCAAACAGAAAATTCAGATTTTTAATGTTGACAATTCGGCTCAATCGGTCCAATTGATTTCGGAAGCAGATATTCCGAAGTCATGGTATGGCTTGGCTTTTTCAAAAGACGAAAAACGGCTGTTTGCCTCGGGTGGCAATGATAATACGATAGTTGTTTATGCGATTGATAATCAACAAATTAAACATGATACAGTTATAAAATTGGGCGAACCGTGGTCTAAAAACAAAATTTGTGCAACAGGCATTGCCGTTGATGATGTAACAAACCGTTTGTTTACAGCCACAAAAGAAGATTCTACGCTTTATGTGTGTGATATAAAGACTTTAAAAGTGCTGAAAAAGTACCCCCTCAGTAGTGAAGCCTACGCTGTCCAAATTTCGCATACTTTGAATGAAATATATGTATCTCTTTGGGGCGAAAAGCATATCGCCGTTTTTGATTTGAATAGTTTAGAAAAAAAAGTAAATATAGCTGTAGGTGACCATCCCAACGAAATGCTGCTAAACAAGAGCGAAACCACGCTTTTTGTTGCCAATTCCCTTGATAATTCGGTGTCTGTTGTTGATTTAAAGACTAAAAAGGTCTTAGAAACGCTCAATGCAGCACTTTATCCAGATGCACCAAATGGCTCAACACCCAATGGTTTGGCTTTGAGCAGTGACGAAAAAACCTTATATATTGCCAATGCGGATAATAATTGTTTAGCCGTTTTTGATGTCGAAAGGGTAGGAGAGAGCCATTCAAAAGGCTTCATTCCGACAGGTTGGTATCCAACTAATGTAAAAGTTGTCGGTAAAAAAATATTGGTTGCCAATGGTAAAGGCATGAGTTCGGAAGCGAATCCAAACGGCCCGAGTCCTTTCAAAAAGAGTGAGGACAATCGGGCAGGGCAGTTCATAGGTTCTCTGCTTTTAGGCACTTTGAGCGTGATTGATGCCCCATCGGTTAAGGAATTGGCGGTTTATTCAAAATTAACCTATGAAAATACGCTTTATTCTAAGGAAAAAGAGTTGAATACTGAGGGGGTAGTGGGCAATCCGATTCCGATGAAAGTGGGTGCGCCTTCGCCTATCAAATACGTTTTTTATATTATCAAAGAAAATCGGACGTATGACCAAGTGTTAGGCGATGTAAAAGCGGGTAATGGCGATGCTAAACTCTGTCTGTTTCCAGAAAAAATAACGCCCAATCAACATGCTTTGGTCAAAGATTTTGTTTTGTTAGACAACTTTTACGTTGATGCAGAGGTGAGTGCCGATGGTCATAATTGGTCAATGGGGGCATATGCCAATGATTTTGTGGAGAAGACTTGGCCAACAAGTTACGGTGGTCGTGGCGGTAATTATGACTTTGAAGGCTCGCGTCGGATTGCTTTTCCAAAGGGCGGATTTATATGGGATGCTTGCCAAAGGGCAGGTGTTTCGTACCGTACTTATGGCGAATTTGCAGACAATTATAAAGCGAATTATAAGACATTGGAAGGTCATATTTGCCCTAATTATTCAGGTTTTAATTTAAAAATACAAGACATAAGCAGAGAACGGGTTTGGGAACATGACTTTGATTCGTTATTGACAATCAATCAGTTACCACGTTTTTCAACTATTCGTTTTGGCACTGACCATACTTCGGGTATGTCAAAAGGGGCGTATTCACCTCAGGCGGCTGTGGCGGATAATGACTTGGCGGTGGGGCGTTTTGTAGAGCATTTATCACAGTCGTCTATTTGGAAAGAATCGGCTGTTTTTATCGTTGAAGACGATGCCCAAAATGGGGCGGATCATGTGGACGCACATCGTTCAACGGCTTATGTGGTGAGTCCTTATATTCGTCGCAATTTTGTTGATCATACCATGTATTCCACGAGTTCAGTGTTGCGGACGATGGAATTGATATTAGGTATCCCGCCTATGAGTCAATACGATGCGGCGGCGATGCCGATGTATCGTTGTTTTACAGAAAAACCAGATTTTACGCCTTTTAAAGCCTTAGCTGCTCAAATTGATATCAATGAGCGCAATATAGCAGACAATGACTTGTCACGCCAATCATCATTTTTTAACTTAGCTCAATTGGATGCTGTACCAGAACGAGCGTTCAATGAGGTGCTTTGGAAAGCGATAAAAGGCATGGATTCGGAGATGCCGCCGCCTGTCCGTGCGGCTTTTGTTTGGTTAAATGATAGTGATGATGATGATTGATTTTCAATGGTCATAAATGCCACATTTCAATAAAAGGTTTGATTTTAAAAATAGACCAATAAAGGGAAGCTACCTCATGTAAAATGCGTAAATTCGCCCCTTAAATTTGAAAAAATGGTTATAACAGTCCATAATTTCGACAAAATCGGCGATAGAACGGTTCTTGAAGAAGGTGAACGCTTGTTTAAATTGAAGCGTGTGTATGATTTGACACAAACAAATGAAGGCGCGTGGACGGCTTATGTCGAAGGAACAAATGATGAATATGCGGTACGTGTGGCATTCAAAGATAAAGAAATTACAAAATCTAACTGTACGTGTTCTTACGAAAATGGTTTGTGTAAACATGCCATTGCCCTCCTTTTTGAATTGAGAAAACAATTTTCAGAAGTGCTGTCACAGCGAGCCGAAACCCTTGTGCAAGATGCGGACGGTGTTTATAGAACAAAAAAAGATAATGTCGTGAATAAAGATTATTCCCCAAGCGGTCTCTATGCCGCCTACAAAGCCCTACCCGAAAGTGAGCAACGGACGATAAAAATTGCGGCTCTTGTATATGAGCCGTTTTCGATGACCAAATTGATTGAAATTTTCAATTCCAGTTTTCAGCACATGGGCAAGGGATTGACAGCCAGTTGGGCTAAAATTTGGTTGTTAGAACTCAATCAAGCGGCTTTTTTGCTCTATTTACCGACAGGACAATACCGTATTAAGCCCGATTTTGCAGATTATTTACTGGAGCAGGAATTTGAAAAAGATAGGGATTTTAGGGTGCTTGTACCCCGTATTCGGCGATTGATGGAGCCTTCGACTGTGCGCTATCGTGATTTTGAGCCTTCGGAACGTTATTTCAGAGAGGTACGTTTTGCTTATTATTTGGGCGATATAAATGAATTTCGAAACAATTATTTTCTGACTATTCAGAATGCGGGTGGTTTAACAAAATATTCTCAAAAAGAATTGTTGCAGCATTTTCTACCTTCTGCTTTTGATTTGGAGAAAATTGAGAAAATTCCCCTGTCTATCCGTAGTTTTTTGTTGAGCGAACAACTTGTTATGACCACTTTTGGGCTACAATCTACTAATGGCTACTACGATTATGTAATTGCACATTTAGATAAGCTGCCTGAAGAGGATCATTCTAATTTAGCTCGTTTGGCGGCTCAAATAGCGATGTTTAAAGGGGATTGGACATTGGTGGGCAAGTTATCGAGGCATTTTGATGACCTCAATTCTGCGGTAATTCTGGGTTGGCAAACTTTACTTATGGCACATGCTGATACAGTCGGGAAGGGGTCGGCAACAGAGGCGGTGGATATTTTTAATACAGGACTTAAAGCACTGCGTAAAAACACCAAAAATCCAAAAGAGTATTTAGTCAATTTGGCTGCCATTTTTCAAATTTTAGCGCAGCTAAAAACACAGGATTCGACATTTTATGCCAAAATTGAAGCGCATTACAAGCAATTAAACAAGTTTAATGGCCCATACAATCAAGTGTATGATGCCCTCATGGCTGTACTAAGTCTTCTGAAAAATGAAAAAAATGCGGCAAAACGGATGCTTCAAAACATGATGCCAACATCAGAAATGAACCGTTTTTTCATTTATCTGACCATGTTTTGGGTCGACGAAAAGATGCTGCCCATGACAACGGTAAAGACAATGGCTGACCGACTCGTTAAAAACGGCTATAATTGGTTGGCTTTTGAAGTCTTAACAATGCTCAATCGAATAGAACCGACGGTCGAAAAATGGCAAATTGAGTTGGATATACTGAAAAGTAAACCCCTCAGTAAAAACATAGTTTTAGACGATATTGAGCCGCTTGTTGACCTCGTTCCACGCATCGAGGAGTGGGAATCTGCCTTAAATGCTTTGTTGGGTATGACTGCTGGCCCTGCTGCTAAAGCGGCGGCAAAGGAAAATGATTCCCGCCTTGTGTGGCTTGTTGATTTTGAGAATTTACAGATACAACCCAAAGAACAAGTGTTTGGTAAAACGGGCTGGTCAGCAGGGCGAAATGTGGCTTTGCACCGCTTGATGCGTGCTGAACTCAACAGCATGACCGATCAAGACCGCCGTATCAGCCGCAGCATCAAGCAATATTATGGTTGGAGTGGCGGCAACGAATATGCAATTGATACCGACAAAGCGATTCCTGACTTGGTGGGGCATCCGCTTTTGTTCCTCTATCGCTCGCCTCAAATTGCCGTTCAGTTCATAGAAGATAAGCCCATTTTGAGGGCAAAAGAGGTGAAAGATGGTTATGAATTGTCGTTTTCTCAAAAAATTGACGGGGCAGGGTGGTCTGTCGTCAAGGAATCCCCGACACGTTATAAGCTACTAAAAATCACGGAAAGCCATGCTCAAATTGCAAGGGCGATGAATGGTAACAAATTGGTTGTCCCCGCCAAAGGGCGTGAACGATTGCAAAAAGTAATTGAGGGTTTGTCGAATCTCGTGACCGTGCAATCAGCTTTTGAAACAACGGATAATTTGCCTGTTATGAAGCCCGATTTGCGAACGTGTGTGCATTTGCTACCCGTGGGTGATGGGTTTCATGTTGAGTTTTATGCAAAGCCGTTTGCTGAAAATCCGCCCTATTTCAAGCCGGGCGTAGGCGAACCTTTGGTTATTGCGGATGTCAATGGTGAAAGGGTGCAGACCAAACGGGATTTGAAAAAAGAGAAAAAAAATGCCGATGAGTTGCTCGAAACGCTGCAAATACTGAGGGGGGTAAAACCCGAACATGATACGTGGCAATTGGAAGATGCCGAGCAATGTTTAGAGTTTTTGTTAGAACTACAACCTTTGGTGGCGGACGAAAAAATCATTTTAGAATGGCCCAAAGGTGAGAAATTTCGGATAACAAAAATTGCAGGTTTTGACCAATTTTCGATGAATATCAAAGAAAAAAATGACTGGTTTGAGGTGAATGGCGAACTGCGGATAGACGAAAAGATGGTTTTGAGTATGCAGCAGTTGCTGCGTTTGAGTGAATCCAAAAGTCAATTTATAGAGTTATCGCCTGGCAAATTTTTGGCTTTGACCAATGAATTTCGCAAGCGTTTGCAAGAAATTAATGGTTTGATGAATCCGCAAAAGGACGGCTCCATGCAGTTGCACAAATTAGCAGCTCCTGCGATGTCGGTTTTTACGGACGAACTGAAAGCCTTTGATTTTGATAAAAAATACAAAAAGAATCTTGAGTTGCTTCAAAAAGCCTTCAAAACAAAGTTCAAAGTGCCTGAAAACTTCAATGCGACCCTTCGGGAATATCAAATTGAAGGTTTCCAATGGTTGAGCCGTTTGGCAATGTGGGGCGTTGGGGCGTGTTTGGCGGACGATATGGGCTTGGGTAAGACAGTGCAAGCATTGGCTTTGGTGCTGAATCGGGCGGATAATGGACCGACTTTGGTGGTGGCACCTGCTTCTGTTTGTCGCAATTGGGTGGTTGAAATTGGCAAATTTACGCCTACATTGAACGCTGTTTTGTTTGGCGAAGGCGATAGAGAAGCGATGATTGACCAAGCGGGTGCAAGAGATATTGTTATCACTACCTACGATTTGATGACCCGTGAAGCGGAACATTTTACCAATAAAAAGTTTACAACCATCATTTTAGACGAAGCGCAAGCCATCAAAAATAGGGCAACTAAACGTTCTGAAACGGCTATGCAACTGCAAGGTGATTTCAAAATATTGACCACAGGCACACCTTTAGAAAACCATTTGGGTGAGTTGTGGAACTTATTTCAGTTCATAAATCCGGGTTTATTGGGCAGTATTGACCGTTTTACAGAAAAATTTGCTGCACCGATTGAAAAATACAGAGATGAAAACCGCCGCGACCAATTGCGTCGTTTGGTGCAACCGTTCATGTTACGCCGCCGAAAAGACGAGGTTTTGAAGGAATTGCCGCCTAAAACAGAGATACAATTAACCGTAGAGTTATCGCCTGAAGAACGAGCATTCTATGAAGCCTTGCGCCGCAAAGCGATTGCCAGTTTAGAACGCGATACTGAGGGGGTCGGTGGTGGACAAAAACACTTGCAAATTTTGGCTGAAATCATGCGTTTGCGCCGTGCTGCCTGTCATCCACGATTGGTTGATGAAAATGCAGATTTT
This sequence comes from Saprospiraceae bacterium, assembly GCA_031411275.1. Classification (GTDB taxonomy): domain Bacteria; phylum Bacteroidota; class Bacteroidia; order Chitinophagales; family Saprospiraceae; genus JAAFJT01. The sequence goes on from JANOAU010000039.1 coordinate 9,366, forward strand.
GTGGAAAGTTCAAAATTGCGTCTATTCGGGGAAGTGGTTGAGGAATTGTTAGATAATGGACATAAAGCTTTGGTTTTCAGTCAGTTTGTTGGTCATTTAGCACTTTTGGAAGCCTATTTGAAAAAGAAAAACATCAAATATCAATACTTAGATGGCTCAACACCGCTTAATAAACGGCAAGAGCGCATCGAGGCATTTCAGCGCGGCGAAGGCGATTTATTTCTCATCAGCCTCAAAGCGGGTGGGGTAGGGCTGAATCTGACGGCTGCCGATTATGTGATTCACATGGACCCTTGGTGGAATCCTGCCGTTGAAGACCAAGCGACTGACCGCGCGCACCGCATCGGACAGGAGAAACCCGTCACCGTTTATCGCCTTGTTACTGAGGGGACCATCGAGGAGAAAATTTTGAAACTGCACGAACAAAAACGAGATTTGGCGGACTCATTGCTCACAGGCGCAGACGTGAGTGCAAGGTTGTCTGCAGATGATTTGTTGGCTTTGATAAAGAGTCGGTAAACACGAATTTAACTAATTACTTAGTGAAATTCGTGCCGACACAATCATTACAAAAAACATATTATCATGAAAGGTGAAAACTCACTCCTCCCCTTTGAGGGCAAAGAAATCAGAAAATTATGGTACAATGACGAATGGTTTTTTTCTGTCGTCGATATCGTTGAAGTGTTGTCGGAAAGTCCGAATTCTTCGAACTACTGGAATATGCTCAAAAAGCGGGATAATCAACTTTACACGGTTTGTGTAAAGTTAAAATTAGTGGGCTTGGATGGTCGGTCTCGTCCTTCTGATTGCGCCAATACTGAGGGGGTATTGCGAATCGTCATGTCCGTTCCTTCGCCCAAAGCCGAGCCTTTGAAACTATGGTTGGCGCAAGTCGGCATAGAACGTATTCAAGAAACAGAAAATCCTGAAATCAGCATTGATAGATTGACTGAAATTTATAGAGCCAAAGGGCGAGACGATGTTTGGATAGGAAATCGCTTAAAAACAATAGGTATTCGTAAAGAATTGACCGATGAATGGCAAAAACGCGGCGTTGGCGACAATAAAATCTTAAAACATGGCTAAAAGAACGATTACCGTACAAGGTGTAGATATTACGCTTATCGAGAATAATCAATCTGACTTCATATCCCTAACAGATATGGCAAAAGGTGCGGGTGGAAATGAACAATTTATCTACAATTGGATGCGTACCCGTTATGCTATAGAGTTTATGGGGCTTTGGGAGGGACTGAACAACCCCGATTTTAAACCTCTCGAATTCGAGAGGTTTAAAACGGAATCGGGCTTAAATACGTTCTTAATGACACCCAAAAAATGGGTAGATGCAACAGCTGCCAAAGGCATTTTTTCGAAATCAGGACGGTATGGTGGTGGCACTTTTGCCCACCAAGATATTGCTTTTGAGTTCGGTACGTGGTTGTCACCGGCTTTCAAACTTTATCTAATTAAAGAGTTCCAAAGGCTAAAAAAAGAAGAAGCTGAACAGCATCAGCAATCCTTAGAATGGAATGTGCGACGGGTTTTGTCAAAAGTCAATTATCGTATTCATACAGATGCTGTCAAAAATCAACTTGTTCCATTGCGGTTACAAAATACTAAAATGGAGGGTTTATACTATGCTTCGGAAGCCGATGTACTCAATTTAGCATTATTTGGCATGACAGCCAAAGAGTGGCGCGAAACCAATCCAACATTGAAAGGCAATATGCGGGATTATGCTTCGGCAGAACAATTGTTGGTTTTAGCAAATTTGGAAAGTTTAAATGCAGAATTTATCAAATTGGGTTGGGAAAAACCCGTTAGGTTGACTAAGTTAAACGATGTCGCTATTTATCAAATGGAACTTTTGGTTGGTATGCCGAATTTGGGCTTGTTGGGTAATGATGACAAAGAGTGAAATTTAAATGTAACGGATTCGTAAGGTTTAAAATGGAGCAAATTCAACATGGGAAACCGAGTTTTCAATGAATTTCTAAGCGATTTCATGCAACATACCCTTATGGCATGTCCAAACTGCCAAAAACGGGCAGATGTTCGGGTGCTTGATCCATTGAAACATAAATACACAAACACGTCACCAAGTAAAGTGACTTGTCTGCATTATGGTTACAATAAGATTTTGGAAAACAGCTCTTTTAATGAAAATTATACCTTGTTTTTGACCACTTCTTGCGCTAACAACACGCTTTGGGCATTGAATGAAGTACATCTGCAATGGCTTGAAGATTATGTGGGGTCAACACACCGCTCTCGTCCTTTGAGTAGTAATCAATCTTTGGCATCTCGATTACCGCAATGGCTTACTTCGGCTAAGAATAGGAAAGCTGTTTTGAAAGGTATTAACCAGTTGAAAAATAAACTAAAAAACAGTTAATATCCTTATTTTACTGAGGGGTCAAACTACGGCACTTTCCCAAGCTTCAATTCCTTTTTCGGTTTCTGAAAACTGAATGCCTATGCCTACGATTTCTTTGTTGAGATGCCTATAAGCTGCTGCATAATCATTGTTAATGATTTGTTGTAAAGCGATTTTGGGCGATTCATGGAGTTTGAATTCAAAAATAAAAATGCGTTCAGGTGTATGCACAACGGCATCAAGGCGACCATCAGAGGAGTTGACTTCGGCTTGGATATAAATACCCAATAAAACAAAGGCGAGATAAATGACCGAGTGAAAATAGGCTTCTCGATGGGCTATGAAAATTTGGCTTGGAATACTCTTGAAAAGACCGTGGAGGAGTTCAACTGTTTTAGCAACATCGTTTTTATTCAAACTATGTGTCAATTGAGCAATACGTGGTAAAACAGAAGTTTGATGTGTAAATTCAGCCAAAAGCATACGAATCAACGACTGTTCGACTTCTCGATTAGGGTATTTTAAAACGACTGTATCAAAAGCAGTTTTTTCTTTTATGGTCAAATAACCCGTTTGAAAAAGGATAGGAATTGGCTCTAATGAGTCCAACTCATAGGCTTCTAACACATGAACATCTACCTCAAGCCCATCGAGTTGATACTGAAAATCCTTGTTAAGCCGCTTCACTAAAAAAGTTGGTGTGCCTGTTGAAAACCAAAAATTATGATACTCTTTTGAAGCAAAAAAATTGAGAACAGAGAAAGGATTATAGACGAAATCACGTCCATTCCAAGAATAACCATTGTACCATTCTCGCATTTTGTTCCGTGTATCAGCAGGCATTTCGGTTAAAAGGGGAGCAAAATAATGGTCAATTTCAGCCTGTGTATAACCACATAAATCATTGAATTGGCTTTCAATACTCAAATCACGGAGGTGGTTTAAGTCAGAAAAAATTGAGACTTTCGAGAATTTTGATATGCCTGTGAGGAACAAAAAGCGAATATGGGCATCTTCACTTTTCAAAACAGAAAAAAAAGACTTTAAAATGGCGCGATTCGCTTCGGCTATTGGCAGTTCGTCAAGACCGAGAAAATCAATAATGGGGCGGTCATATTCGTCTATGAGAATGACGACTTTGCCTTGCTTTTTGGTGATAGAGCGAATGAGTTCTCTAAAACTTTCAGCAGGTTCAGTAGCAATAAGTGTAATGTCAAATTGAGTCGCTATACGGTTCAATTCTTTAATAAGGGCTAAACGTAAACCTAATTCTTTATGACTAATAGCATCAAAAGACAAACGAATAATAGGGTGCTTTTCGTTCCAATCCCATTTATTTTCAATGGCAAGTCCTTGAAAAAGGTCTTTGCGTCCTTCAAAAAGATAGCGTAGAGTTGAAATCAACAGAGATTTGCCAAAGCGACGTGGACGTGAAAGGAAATAAGCATTGGCATGATGAACGGTTATGTTATATACTAAAGCTGTCTTGTCAACATAGACAAAACCGCCTTCACGCAATTTTTCAAAGTCTTGAATCCCAATGGGTAGTCTTAAACTCATTTTACTCAATTTTGCGTGTAAAGATAAGCGTTTAATTTTAATGTTTTTAGGCTTAAAATCGTCCTTCAAGGCTAAAAAAACTAACTTTATGCCTCATAATCAATCTAATAAAAAGATGACATCTCACATCCATTACCGCGCCTGTAACCTTTGCGAAGCCATTTGCGGACTTGAAATTACCGTTGAAAACAACAACATTACACATATTGCAGGCGACAAAAACGACCCCCTTAGTAAAGGCTACCTTTGTCCAAAGGCTTATGCTTTGAAAGATATTTATGAAGACCCTAATCGGCTCAAACAACCGATTCGCAAACGAGCAGACGGCACTTGGGAAACCCTTGGTTGGGAGGAGGCTTATGAATATGTAGCCGACAATCTGCAACGGATACAAGCGCAATGGGGTCAAAATGCCGTCGGTATGTACCTTGGAAACCCCTCAGTACACAACTGGGGAACGACTATGAATTCGACGGCTTTTATCAAAAGTTTAAAAACAAAGAACCTGTTTTCAGCTACTTCGCTTGACCAATTGCCGAGCCATTTTGCAGCGTGGGCGATGTTTGGGCATCCGTTTTTGATACCGATTCCAGACGTGTCTCGGACGCATTTTATGCTCATCATGGGCGGCAATCCGATGGCTTCAAATGGGTCACTGATGACAGCACCTGATATGGGCGGTTATCTGAAAAGTATACAAAAACGCGGTGGTAAAGTCGTTGTTATTGACCCAAGACGGACTGAAACGGCTGAAAAAGGCACGGAACACCACTTTATACGCCCTGCCAGTGACGTTTTTTTGCTTTTAGCGATGCTAAACGTTATTCTACTCGAAACCCAAACCCCAAATCTTAAAACCTCTGACTATACTGAGGGGTATAGTGTTTTACAAAATACAGTTGCTGAATTTACGCCTGAAAAAGTGGCTTCACAAACGGGCATGAATGCAGAAGCGATTCGCACCCTTGCACTTGAATTTGCAGCAGCAAAATCGGCTGTGGCTTATGGACGTATGGGTTTGTCGGTTCAAAAATTTGGCGGTTTGTGTCAATGGTTGATTAACTGTTTGAACATCGTTACAGGCAATTTTGATAGGGTAGGCGGCGCGATGTTTACTTCGCCAGCGGTTGATGTTTTGGCGCAAGCCAAACAACGTAATATATTGGGACGTTGGAAAAGCCGTGTGCGAGGCTTGCCCGAATTTATGGGCGAAACGCCTGTTTCTGTCCTCGCAGAAGAGATTTTGACCAAAGGAGTAGGGCAAATAAAAGCGATGATAACAAATGCGGGAAACCCTATTTTGTCGTCACCCAATGGTCAACAGTTGGATAAGGCGTTTAAATCACTTGATTTTATGGTGTGTATTGATATTTATTTGAATGAAACGACCCGTCATGCTCATATCATTTTGCCTCCTGCCACAGGTTTGGAAACGTCGCATTATGATATGACTTTTCACATATTTGCTGTACGAAACACAGCTAAATACTCACCGCCCTTGTTTTCAAAAAGTGAAAATCAACGCTATGATTGGGAAATTTTTCAAGAATTGACGCATCGTTTATCACATACTGAGGGGGTATATAAACCCGCGCCACCAGAAGAAAAACTCGATTTAGGCTTACGTTATGGGCAATATCAGTTGAGTTTACAACAACTTTTGGACAACCCGTCAGGCATTGATTTAGGTGATTTACAGCCTGTTATGCCCAATCGTTTGGCTTTTGAAGATAAAAAAATACAGCTTGCACCCGATATTATGCTTAAAGACTTAGAACGGGTTAAAGATATTCTGAAAGACGACCTCCCTTTTCGAAAGTTTCAAACTTTCGGAAAGGTAGGTCATTTTCAACTCATTGGACGAAGACATCTGCGCGATAATAACTCTTGGATGCACAATTCCGAGAAGTTGATGAAAGGCAAAAACCGTTGTACCGTTATGATGAATACAAGCGATGCTCTTGCCCTGCAAGTTATTGATAAACAGCAAGTTAAGGTCACTTCAAGGGTGGGTAGCGTTGAGTTGCCAGTTGAAATAACGGACGATATTATGCAAGGTGTGGTCAGTATTCCTCATGGATATGGCCATACTCGGAAAGGTACAAATATTGAAATAGCACAACAACATGCTGGGGCAAGTATGAACGATTTGACTGATGAAATGGAGATAGACGAATTGACAGGTAATGCCGTTTTGAATGGGGTTTCGGTTCAGATTGAGCTGGTTTTGTCTTAAAATAATTTTTTAATTATAAAACGGTGGCGAGGCTCAAAACCTCGCCGACGTTAGAAGATGTAAAATGATTTATCAAACTACTGATAATTAAACCATCAGAATAGGCGTAACAGTGATGACAGCAGCAAGGATAGATTTGTTTAATAACCCTTGATAAATGGCAATGACTGAAATTGAGACCCCTCAGTAAATACCCGCTAAATGCTCACATTGTGTTGAAGATTAAGTGTCTAAACTACGTTTTCAAAATAAAATTTTCCAAATCAAGAAAAATGACGGTAGAACTATTGGGCAATTACAGAAAATAGCTACTTTTGAGCGTATCAAAAAGTTATTTACATTTCACAATCAATTCGAAAAATCATGTCAAACATCAACAAGAATCGTCTTTTCTTGGGAAGCTGTTTTGCCCTCATCACAACGGCATTCTCATTTAGTATTCGTGCAGGTATTTTACCTCAATTAGCTACTGACTTCAATTTGAGTGCTGAACAACTCGGTTTTATCAATTCTATGTGGTTCTTAGGCTTTCCCATTTCAATGATTATAGGTGGTCTGGTGTATCACACGGTAGGCCCTAAAAAAATCATGATGACGGCCTTTGTTTGCCATACGCTGGGGATTTTGCTGACGCTTTATCCAGAAGTATTAGGCGGTTATACAGGTCTTTTGATTTCTACTTTTTTAATCGGCGTCGGCAATGGCTGTACGGAAGCAGCTTGTAATCCTATGATTGCAGACGCTTATCAAGGTGCCGAAATGAGCAAAAGATTGAACCGTTTTCACATGTGGTTTCCAGGGGGTATCGTCATAGGCAGTTTAATTTCTAAATTTATGACAGATGCCAATATGGGTTGGCAAGCACAAATCTGGTTTATCTTGATTCCTACGCTTATCTATGCTTACTTGTTTTGGGGTCAAGAATTTCCTAAACCTAAAACAGAAGGTGTTATGTCAATTAGCGAAAATTTTAAAGCCATGTTGACACCTTTGTATATATTCATGTTTGCTTGTATGGCATTAACGGCTATTACAGAGTTCGGACCGCAACAATGGACAGGCTTAATCATGAGTAAATCGGGTGCAAGTCCCATGATTATTTTAGCATTGGTCACAGGGCTGATGGCGATTGCCCGATACTTTGGTGGTGATATTGTACATCGCTTTGACCAAACTGGGGTTTTACTCGGTTCGGCGGTTTTGGCGACTATTGGCATCTATTTATTTAGCATATCTACAGGAAGTATGACTTACGTGGCAGCTATTTTCTTTGCGCTCGGTGTGGCTTATTTCTGGCCCAATATGGTCGGTTTTATTGCTGAAAAAGTACCTTTAAGTGGTGCATTGGGTATGTCAATCATAGGCGGTATAGGCATGTTTTCAACTTCCGTTTTCCAACCGATTATTGGTAAATGGATTGATAATGCTAAGTTAGAAAAAACAGCTATGGGGTTGACTGGCGATGAAATGGAATTGGCAGCTGGGCAAGCAACTTTAGCCACCATGACCATCTTTCCTTTGATTCTGGTTTTTGCTTTCACAATTTTGTATTTTTGGCAAAAAAAGGCTAAAACAGCTTAAAAAAGGACGTATTACCTTGCGTCAAGTTCAGAACTTGACGCAAGGTTTTTTATTTTAACAAACAAAAGTTGATTGAATTTCACTCCCCTCAGTATTTGAAAGTATAATTTGAATTAATAAACTAATTAATTAGAAGTTAAACATGGAAAAAATTAAAGTTGGCGTCGTCGGAACAGGATTTATCGGACCTGCACATATCGAAGCCTTGCGCCGCTTACCAAATGTAGAAGTAGTCGCACTCTGCGAAGTCACTCAGGAATTGGCAGAATCAAAAGCGGCACAATTGGGTATTCCAAGAGCCTATACTTTTGACAATTTGTTGAAGCAAGAAGATATACAATCAGTGCATATTTGTACACCCAATTTCCTGCATTTTTCACAATCAAAAGCTGCTTTGTTGGCAGGGAAACACGTCATTTGCGAAAAGCCTTTGGCAAAAGACTTGCATGAAGCAGAAGAATTAGTTGCGCTTGCAGCACAAACGGGCTTGGTCAATGCGGTGCATTTCAATTTGCGGTATTATCCGTTGGTGCGTCAGATGAAAACGATGCGTGAAAAAGGGGATTTGGGCGATGTATATTCCATAATGGGTTCTTATTTGCAAGATTGGTTGTTCTATGAAACAGACTATAACTGGCGTTTAGAGCCTGATAAATCGGGCGATTCAAGAGCCATTGCGGATATTGGCTCGCATTTGATGGATGTTATTGAGTACATAACAGGCTTAAAAACAGTAGAAGTATTGGCGGATTTCAACACAATTCACAAAACTCGTAAGAAGCCTTTGAAGGCAGTTGAAACCTATTCGGGCACAATGTTGCAACCTGAAGACTACGCAGATGTGCCGATTACAACCGAAGACCACGCCAACGTTTTGTTGCGTTTCGACAATGGTAATCGTGGTTCTGTAACCGTTTCGCAAGTGTCCGCAGGGCGTAAAAATCAATTAAAATTAGAGATTTCAGGGTCAAAAAAGACTTTTGCTTTCAATTCTGAAGCACCAAACGAAATTTGGATAGGCAACCGTGACGGCTATAACGAGTCTCTGATGCGCGACCCTTCTTTGGCATATCCCGAAGCCCGCGCCTTGATGACCTTCCCAGGCGGACATAATGAAGGCTTTCCAGATACCTCAAAACAGATGTTCAAAGAGGTTTATGCGGCAATTGAAGAAGGTAAACAGCCTGCAAATCCGACTTTTCCAACCTTTGCAGATGGCTATCGGGAATTGTTGATTTGTGAGCGTATTTTGGAAAGTAATAAAAAACAAGGATGGGTGACGGTTTAACACATAGTCATATAGGACAAATAGTTTTTCTTTTCTTTAGTTTCTTACAGAATGACAGAAAAAACTATGTGTCCTATATGACTATGTGTTAAATTTATTTTTAATAGAATTCAACACACAAGATATGTCAAGGAAACTAAGAATGGGCATGGTTGGCGGCGGCGAAGGCGCATTTATTGGGGGCGTTCACCGCATGGCAGCCGCATTGGATGGACAAATCGAACTCGTTTGCGGTGCATTTTCAAGCAATGCGGAGCGGTCTCGTCGTTCAGGCGAGGCTTTATACATAGCTCCTGAAAGGATATATCCCGATTTTGCAACCATGATAGAATCGGAAAAAGCATTGCCTGCTGAAAAGCGCATGGACTTTGTGAGTGTCGTAACACCGAATCATGTACACTTTGCGCCTACAAAAATGGCTTTAGAAAATGGCTTTCATGTCATTTGCGACAAACCCCTCAGTTATAATCTCGATGAAGCATTAGAATTGGAAAAAATCGTTGAAAAATCGGGTATGTTATTCGCTTTAACGCATAACTATACAGGTTATCCAATGGTTAAACAAGCGCGTGCGATGGTCCAAAATGGAGATATTGGCAACATTCGTAAGGTTGTTGTCGAATATCCGCAAGGCTGGCTGGCAACAAAACGTGAAGAAAATGATGCTTCAAAGCAAGCGTCTTGGCGCACCGACCCTTCAAAATCGGGTATTGCAGGAGCATTGGGCGACATAGGTACTCATGCGGAAAACCTCGCCGAATATATCACGGGTTTGCAAATCAAAGAACTTATTGCCGATATGTCTATCTTCGTTGAAGGGCGACAATTAGATGACGATGCTAATATTTTACTGCGTTTTGACAATGGTGCAAAGGGTATTTTGCATTGTTCGCAAATATCAGTAGGAGAGGAGAATGATTTGAATATACGTATTTGGGGCGAAAAAGGCGCATTAGAATGGCATCAAGAAAATCCTAATTCTTTGATAATTAAATGGTTAGATAGACCAAAAGAAATACTGCGAACAGGACAAAGTTTTTTGTATCCAGCCATGCCGCCACCCGAAGTTGCGAATGCACATACACGTATTCCAGGTGGTCATCCTGAAGGTTATTTAGAGGCTTTTGCAAATGTCTATCGCAATTTTGCCAAACATATTCAAGCCCATTTGGACGGTCAAGCGCAAGACCCGATGTATGACTACCCCTCAGTATCGGATGGGGTGAGAGGCATGAAATTTATTTACAAAGTCGTTGAATCGAATGAAAAAGGCGGATGGTGTGCGCTTGATTAAGAACAAAAAACGGCAAATCAAGAGTTAAAACAAACAAAATCACTGATTTTTAGACATTTTTACATTTTAATTCTTCATCTTTCCTAAAAATGGTGTAATTTTAGCGAGTCATTAAACTTTAATTTCTAACTATCGCCTAAAATTAAATAATTATGTTGGACTCGATGCGCGTGCAGGAGCAATATGATATTGCATTGCAACAAGTACACAACCTGATGCACCCAGATTTCATCGTTTGTAACGATATTGACGAACGCGAACTCATTTGCGAACTCGTTGAGTTGTACGAAAAAATTTATTACCCCATGGGTGATATAGATTAAATTCAACGGTCACAGTATCTTCACACAGCGTTCCAATATTCCAGATTGACCCCTCAGTATTTTGAGGATGTTGGGATGTTGGAACGCTTTTTTTTACTTTTACATTACAATTTCCGATACATCATATAAGCATTCGTCAAACCTAAAGTTTTGTGCTGAAACGCATCGGGTATTTCACCAATGATATCAAAGCCCATGTTTTGCCATAACTGCACCGCGTGGATGTTGCTTTTAATCACAATATTAAATTGCATCGCAGCGTAACCAAGGCGTTTGGCTTCTTCCAAAGAATATGTACACATTTTACGACCAATGCCCTGACCAAACGCTTTGGGTGAAGTCATATAACCCGCATTAGCAATGTGCGAACCTAAATCTGGTTGATTGTCTTTGATGAAAAATGTGCCAACAATGTCGCTGTCTATTTCTGCAACATAAGTATGATTGTCTGAATTCAGCCAATACGCCAACATCTTTTCTTTTGGCGTATTGGGATCGAAAACATAAGTATCACCTTGTGTGATAACGGCTTGGATGATAGACCAAATGGCATCTGTATCTGAGGAAATGGCTTTTCTGATATTCATTTTTTCAAAAGTAGTTATACACATTTGAAAATGGTTTGCCTAAAATAATAGACTCAAATTATTCATAGCCAATGTTTTGTATTTTTCACTTTTCGTTTTTCACTTTTCATTTAGTATTAAACCGTTTCAAAACGATAACCGCGACCATGCACATTCACAATTTTTAAGGACGTATCAGGCTTCAATATTTTTCGCAAACGCGAGACAAATACATCGACACTGCGCGTAATCAGCACACCTTCGTCGCCCCAAACCGTTTTGAGAATAAACTCACGGTCAAGCAATTCGTTTTTATGCGTACAAAACAATTGAAGGAGTTTAGCTTCTTGAAAAGTAAGTTTTTGCTCGATATTATTTATTGAAATGGTTTGATTATGGGTATCAAACAGGGATAAACCTATATGGATTAGGTGTGTAAAATCCGTATTATCCGTAGGCATTAACATATTCGTAGGCGACAAATTGCTCCTTTTTGTGAAATAAGGAAAGAAAAAATAAGCTATGCCACCCATTCCTAAAACAAATAAACCTGCATAGCGCATATCGAATAACCCGTTTCCATGCACCAATACTGAGGGGTCATTGAAAGTAACCGAAAAATTCAAACAATCCCTCGTCAAGCTGCGCCCAACACAGGGTACGTCTTTTTTTTCTAAAAAATCAAACGAACTATAGCCTAAAATCAGTAAATCATGATTGCAATCCCACACCGTTACATCGTATTTGTCTGTAATGGCATACAAATCTAAACTGTTTTGTAGAAAAGACGGCAAACTGTCGTATATAAAAGCATGTTCAAGTCTAACTTCATACGCATTTTCGGCTGTCTGCTTGACGGGTGCAATCGTCGTCGTCGAGTCACCTGCTTGTTTCAACAACAGATGTGCTGTTCGGCGCAATGCTAAATTAATACGTTCCGACAATTGCTGCTGTTGTTCGGTTGATTCATTGCGTGCAAAAAAACCAAACAAAGTGCCGCCGCTAATGCAGAAAAATAGGACGGGGATGATGATATACCGATTTATTCTTTTACTCATAGCATCAAAGTTAGCGTATTCATTTCAGAAAAAAAGAGGTTTTACACTTGCTTTACACTTTTTTACATTGTTTTTGTATTTACTGCGGGGTTTGGAGGTAACTTTGTTTTATTGATTCTTTACATTTATTTCATTATTAAAACTGTTCATCATGCAAGAAAAAACAAAATATTTATTCGTCTTTGTATTAGGAGTCTTAAACTTTACGGTTATAAATGCTCAAACATTCGCCATATCCACCGAGTGGACAAGACTTAAGCTCACAGCTCCCTTCATGACCAGAGACCTCACAAAAGAAGTGAAGCAAAACAATGAATTTTTGCGAACCAGTAACGGAGAAGGCACCTATTTCCACAGCAACCCGCTTTTACTCAATGGAAAATCATTGGATTACGGCACATTCGACATGAATAGCCAAGGCGTGTTATCGATTGTCAAAGGCGACCCACAGTCGAAGGATGCAAAGGCCATACCTTTTTATGTGTCCATTCGCCGAAATGGTCAAATTATTTCAGATATAAAGATGTCCTTTTTGAATAAAGTTTTATATCAAATCAACTTATCTGATATTTTTCTTTTTAGCAAACCTGGAGATATGTTGATTGTAAATCCTGCCCAATCAGAGGATTGGAGAGCGAAAAGAATATTAAAACTGTTGGGTACAGGTGGATGTTGATGAAAGGGTGTACTAACTTTACGAAAGTTTCAGGACTTTCGTGAAGTTTTAAGTAATTGATTATCAATGCTTTGGTTTGATAGAAAAATTAAAATAATTTCTACTACAAAAATTAGCACATATCTTAAAAATGAAAAAAAAGTATCTATATGTAGCCGCTGTTACAACCCTCTTTTTGAGCATACAAGGCATTGCACAAAATAAATTCAACGATTGTTCCGCTATTTTTCTAAATAAAAAAATGGTTGTGGACGATTATTCGCCCAAAGGCAAATGTTTGTTGCAGGCAAAGGCGAAGGGTCAATTAACCGTCTGCACTGCTGTTTTTGAAGACAATAAATGGCACGCTGTTGACAAAATTCCGTTTAGAATTGCCATTCGAGATGGCAACACTAAAACACTGCTATCGTATTCCGATAAAACGTATAAAGATATTGACATAAATACGGTCTTATCGAAGTGTCAAAAAGGCGATTATATTTTAATTAGTGTCATAGAAAATAAATATGCACTGCCACATAATGAGATATTAGTGGAGTAAAATATGTCTAAACAACAATTTCTACTATTTCTGTATCGGCATAAGCAATACAACTCAAAGTAGCCCCCCTCAGTATTTCGCTCTCAAACAGCTTATCGTTGGCTGGCATAACGACTTTCCCTTTTACCGTTTTGCATAAACATGTGGTGCAAACGCCGCCTTTGCAGCTATAGGGCAATGGAATTTGATTGTCTAAAGCGGCATCTAACAGCGTTTTTTTAAAAGGAACATCAATTTTGAAGGTTTTACTTTGAAAATGAATGGTCAATCGAGTCGGTTTTCCAAAGTCTTGTAAAGCTACATCTTCTTGAAAAGTAGGAATCACAAAATCCTCTTGATGAATCTGTTTGTCTGTAAAATCAAGAAAATGCAATGTCATCGTCGCCATACGCATAAAAGTTGTTGCACCACATACATAAAAAGCAGCCTGTCGCTTTTCATCTCTAAAATGCTTTCCGATAAGGCTGCTTAAAATATCTTTATTGAGATGCGCGGGCGGTGTGTCGTCTATCGGGCGGCTAAAAAAATAATAAATATTTAGATTTTTGACCCTCTCAGTATAAGCGGCTATTTTATCATAAAAAATCGTGTTTTTAGGGTTCTTTGACTGATAAATCAAGGTCATTTGCCCTCTAAAACCCGTTTGTCTCAATGTTTTTATCATCGAAAAAACAGGTGCAATCCCACTGCCTGCAACGATAAAAAAATAATGTTTGATACTATCATAGGGCTTCGGTAACACAAAACGACCCGTTGGTTTTAAAGCATGTAATATGTCATTTACTTGGATATGGTCGCATAACCACCTCGATATTGCGCCATTTGCCACCCGTTTAACCGTAATTGACATCAAATCATCGGCAATGGGCGACGAACTCAATGAATAGGAACGACGTATTTCCTCACCATTTGCTATTGAAATAAGGGTCAGAAACTGACCTGATTGATAAGGAATCGTTTCATTATCCATATTTCGCAAATGAAACGTCTTGGTATCAGGTGTTTCAACGTCTATTTTTTCAACTCGGAAAGTTAGGGTATTTTTCATATACAAACATAACAAACATTATTGATGTTAGATATATAAACGTGTTTCATCATCGTCTAACATAGTATACCGTACATTAAAACATTAATTTAGTGTTGCCAATATTCATCCTAAAACCGCCACCAAAAAAGAGCGTTCTTTGGTTGTTTTTGGCGTCATCACTGTCTTTTTTACGTGCTAAAACATTGAAATCCAAGAACATATTGTGATAGAATTGATAACTCACATCTAACGACATATATAAGATTTTGGCTTTAACCCCCTCCCCCGTGTAGTAGCCAAAGTCGCCTGTACGCGCTGTATAAGGAATTATTGGATTTTCCCCCCAATCACGAGTCGCACTACTTTCGCCTTGCGTAGCACTCATCAAACGAGCGTCAAAGACGAGTTTACTGAGGGGTTGATATCGGGCAGTCAATACTATTTCTTTGAAATTGGCACCTAATGGATGTGCCAAAGGTTGTCCTGCATGTGTGTAGCTGTTTGTACTGTCTCCATGTGTATAAGTAAATGGACGTATTTTATTGTATTCTGCTTGTAGGTCAAGGTGGTCAATCCCAAAGGCATTGGGGTATTTGATACCGAATTGCACGCCATATTTGTTGGCCCACCAGCCTTGATTGTCAACAAAAAGCTCTTTAAAAAGGAACTCATCGAGTAGGAACTGCCCGTAAATTTGGCATTTTTTAGCGATATTCCACTTAAAATTGGCACCAACATTGACATTATCGGGGCTACCGACACCATGTTCAACACTGCGATAAAATATGATGGGATTCAAATATTGCAATTCAAATTGTTGTTGCCGACTGGCAATAACGGATTCAAAAATACCAAAATTGAGGTTGGGTGTCACATTATAACTCAAATGATGGAGGGCAATAAATTTCTTTTCCAATAGATTGTCGCCTGTTCGCTGTGGAGCCAAGTTGCTCAATTCTGCAAAAATATTTTGATATTGGAATTTCCAAACCTTTGTATTCAGTTTAAGAAAAAAATAATTATTGGAAAAATCAGATAAAAACAACGACCGTATGCCATCCCCTATAAAGTTACGACCATGCCCAAACTGAACGCCGATATGTGGTGTGGCATTAAAACTGATTAAACCTTGAGCATTCAAATAATCATAGCCGTTTTTGATATTGAAAATTAAACTTTCATAAGGTTTGTAAAATCCTGCACCGGGTACGGCTTTGTGCTTTTCGACCCAATCTGTGGCATAGTTTGGAAAACGTGATTGTGTTTCAAGGATATGGGTATAAAAATGAACCCGATTGTCAATGCTGCCGCGTAGCTCAACTCCGCGTTGATTTTTAAAAACCAACTCCTCGTCATTGCGATCTTGTGCCATGTTGACATTTAAAATGGGATTAAGGCGTAGGCTAAAGTTTTTGGTATCCAATTCCCAAAAATTAGCGGGGGTTTTATAGAAATATTTTAAAAATGGCTTGCGCCTCTGCCGATACTGAGGGGGGGCTAATGTGCCGATGAGTGGCTCTTTTTTGCCTGTCAAAGTGGTCGGCTGTTCCGATTGCAGCAGCCAATCGTTGTTATCGTCGTAAATATAACGCAAATCTTTTTTATCTAAATCCGTCAACTGAAGGTTAGCAGCGGTATCCAGAGATTGTGTATAGCGCGTCACATCACCTCGTGTCAATGTTTTTTGAGATGAGTAAAACAAAGAGGGATTGCCATACAGGATTTCAAACCTATCCATGGCATGATAAACCGCCTCATTACTGAGGGGGTAGGCTATGCCTTGTGCAAAGGTCATTTGATGGGTTAGCACAAGGAAAAAAAGGAGGATTTTACCGTTTTTCATTATTTTAAAGTTTTATGAAGGTGCGAAGTTAGTGCTTAAACACAAAAAGCCCTTTCAAAAAAGAAAGAGCTTTTTAAATGCTAAATGATAAGTGAAAAACGAAAAGTGATAAGTATGTAATGTATTTTTCACTTTTTACTTTTCACTCGTACTGGTTTTTAGTCTCAAAACCAGCCTCTTGCAATATTTTCTCTTTTCTGAAGAGTATTAAATCTGCTTGAACCATTTCATGAACAAGCGCAGGCAAATCGTATTTAGGTTGCCAACCAAGCTTTGTTTTGGCTTTTGTGGGGTCGCCTATGAGTAACTCAACTTCTGTTGGACGGAAATAACGAGGGTCAATAGACACGACTTCACGACCCATTTCAATTTGATAATCTGGATTTGTACACGCTACGACACAGCCTTTTTCATCAATACCTGTGCCTTGAAACCCTATGACAATACCGACTTCCGCAAAAGCCATGCGAATAAACTCACGAACTTCTGTTGTTACGCCGGTGGCAATAACGAAATCTTCGGGCTTATCTTGCTGCAAAATCAAGTACATGGCTTCCACATAGTCTTTCGCATGTCCCCAATCGCGTTTTGCATCGAGATTACCCATATACATTTTATCTTGCAAACCGAGTGCGATTTTAGCAACGGCACGGGTAATTTTACGGGTTACGAAAGTTTCACCACGCAAAGGCGATTCATGATTGAACAAAATACCGTTACAAGCATACATATCATACGCCTCGCGGTAATTAACCGTTATCCAATAGGCATATAATTTAGCAACTGCATAAGGCGAACGGGGATAAAAGGGCGTTTTTTCAGACTGCGGAACCTCTTGCACCAAACCATATAGTTCGGAAGTAGAAGCTTGATAAATCCGTGTTTTCTTCGTCAAACCCAGCAAACGAATGGCTTCCAGGAGGCGTAGAGTGCCAATCCCATCCGCATCGGCTGCATATTCAGGCATTTCAAAAGACACTTGTACGTGCGACATCGCCCCAAGATTATAAATTTCGTCGGGCTGAATTTCTTGAACGATCCGAATGAGATTGGTCGAATCCGTCAAATCGCCATAGTGTAACGTAAAATTGACGTTGTCCACATGTGGGTCTTGATAGAGATGGTCAATTCTATCTGTATTGAACATGGATGCGCGGCGTTTGATGCCATGAACTTTATAGCCTTTTTTCAAAAGCAGTTCAGCCAAGTATGCACCGTCTTGACCAGTGATACCCGTGATAAGAGCAACTTTCATAGTTATATGATTTGATTAAATGAGTCGTAATTTAGATAGGAAAATACTAATTGAAGAATTCTAATTTTGTAATGTAATTCATTGGTTTACAAATATTTATAAAACAGAATAAAATATTTAAACTTTAATGCTTAATGCAGAAAGAAGGGTTTGAATGTGTCATTGACATTCAAACCCATCTGTTTTAAAACGGTTGTAATTTTTTTACCCTCAACGCATTTTTTGTAAAATCATACAAAAAGGTCAGCGGTACTTTCGTTCCCTGTGGCAAATTGACATGCTTATCAGACAGCCAAAGATTGCCAAGACCTGTATGGTGTCCACTTTTAATAGCCGTATTTGTAAAGACATCTGAAAAACAAGCAATGCTTTTACCCTGCCTATCCAGAATATTATCCGTATTTTTTATGCCTTTGGTATATTTCGTTTCCACAAAAATGAACCCCTCAGTATTTTCCTTGATTTGGAACAATTCCTCACCATTGATAGTCAAGTGGCGCAATAGATTTAAGGCTTTTTGACGATCAATCTCATCGGAATACCTAATTTGCCAATCACGGCTCATCATCGGGAAAATTTCGTAGGCATCGTCTAAACCAATAGATTGAGCAAATGCTTTGTGATCATTAAGCCTGTAATAATTCATGCCACCTTCCGCCTCTTTTGCAGTATAGGGGATTTGTGACAAAGCTGAAAGTATGACAACGAGCGTATTAGGGTCGCGTTCTGTAATAGAGAATATTTCGCCCAGAATTTTATCATACTCCATATAACCATAAGTCATTGGATCATCAGCATCGTTAATATCAGGGTATGTAATGGAAGGGTCAAAGTCTTTGCCATCAAATGACCGCCAATAATGATGTTGATAATGCGCTGTCGCATTTAGAAATAGGGTATAAAAGCCGAAATTGGTTGATTTAAGCACACTTTTGAAGATATGCACTAAAAACCAATCAAAAACAGTTGCCAATTTCCATTTATTTTTTGGATTCAATTTCTGACTGACAATTTGATATGCCATTTGAGCATAGAGTTTGACAGGCAAACGAAACTGAAAACAGGAGCGTAAACCCTTAACGATATCATTAAAGGATACATTAGAAGTCGCATGACCTTGAACACGGCGAGAGATGATTTCCCATAAAGGGCGAAGACTGGCAGGGTAGGTTTCGTTTTGAATAGCCCAAGGGTCAGAGAAAAAAATGCCCCCCTCAGTATCTCGACGCAACACGTTCATACTACCAATGATGGCAGACTGAATGTTTTCATCGCTGAGCGATTCCCAAATCTGTTTGTGTTGAAGTTGATGCACATCGCTGAGGTGAAAAATGCCATGTTCGTCATACGTTTTACCTGTATGAACAGTCACCCATTGAATCCACGGCTCTAACTTATTGTAATCAGTCTCAGAAGTCGTCTTCAAGAAAGTCCATTCACGTTGTAATTTCGCAAAATTAGGTAACTTACCCTTGGCAATAAGGGAGTCAATGACCGAACTTGAAATCTCGTTCATTTCTATCTGAACGACACGTTTGTATTTTTTTGTTGGTTGAATTTCCTTTATCAGCATTACTATTCTAAAATTTTTGTCTTTTTTTGCTAAAAAAAACTTTTTTTGAAAAAAGTATAGTTAAATTGAATGATTGATAAAAAAGGAAATTCTTTTCATATATTTTGTGTACCGAAAAATGTAGGCTCAAAGTTAAAAAAAGTTTTTTAATCACAAAGCAAAGTTTCAAAACATGTGAAAATTAATATGTCTAAAACCTTTATGATGTGATATTTTAGTGTAAAAATTTTGTTTTTTAAAAATGTAAATCCAGCAGTTGCCGAATTTTTTTGAAAGGGCGAACAATATATAAGCTAAAGGGGTAGCGAAGTCCATTTTCAACCCATATTCTTTTTGTCTCTTTTGTTACTGTCCAATAACTGCCTAAACCATTTGTACTCACGCCACCGAGACGCATCTTTACCATTATTTTGTCCAAAAAGTAGGCAGTGCAAGCCGAAATTTTAAGCACCCGAAGCATAAAGTCAATATCTGCCGCAATTTTCAAGTCTGTCCGAAAATCCCCTACCCTATCATAAACGTTTTTGCGAACATAGAATGTAGGATGTGGTGGCGTATGACCATCTTCAAAAAAACGGTCATAATAAGGTTTACTTCGCCATAGCCGTACAACTTTATCCGCCTCCCCCGTCCGAAAATAAGACAAATTGCCATAAACGACCTCTATTGAGGCTGTTTTAAAAGCATTTGCCACATCACTTATGATGGTATCCGATGCCAATATATCATCAGAATTCAAAATGCCAATAATATCGCCTGTTGCTAATTTTATCCCTTTGTTCATCGCCTCATAAATACCCTTATCAGGCTCTGAAACAATAACCGATACTGAGGGATACGATTGAACGATGTCTAATGTTTCATCTTTCGATGCCCCATCAATAATAATATGTTCGATATTGGGGTAGTTTTGTCGGCTGACACTTTCGAGCGTCTCCCGAATCGTTGCGGCACTGTTAAAAGTGGTCGTGATAATACTGATTTTCATCGGCTCACCACCACATTTTCCATGACTAACATATCCATTTTTGTCCGAAGAAAACACTCCAAGGCGTGTTCCGGTATATTAACAATGGGTTCATTTTCGTTGAAAGACGTATTTAACAATATAGGCACACCGGTTTTTTCATAAAACCGATGGATCAAAGCATGATAACGCGGATTGTCTTGTGACTCAACTGTTTGCAAACGACCTGTACCGTCCACATGTGTTACGGCTGGAATGACATTATGTTTCTCTGGCTTTATTTGAAACACCTTTTCCATGAAGGGTACTTTGTCGGTTCTTTCAAAATATTCGCCTGTATGTTCCCATAAAATAGAAGGAGCAAAGGGACGAAAACTCTCACGCCGTTTAATTTTAGCATTCAACAATTCTTTCGCATCTGCCCGTCGTGGGTCAGCCAAAATCGAGCGATTGCCTAAGGCACGAGGCCCAAACTCTGCACGGCCTTGAAACCAACCGACAACACCTGCATTCACGAGCCTTTCAGCGACTAAATCGAACAATTCTGCATCGTCATATACCTTATAATCAATATTACGGCTTTTCAAATATGCTTCAATTTCTGCTGTCGAAAACCGCGCGCCCGTGTAGGCTTCATGCTTAAAAGGTGAGCGTGGTTGTTTTTTTTCTTGATGAAAATAGTACAAAGCCGAACCTATCGAAGTGCCTGCGTCATGCCCTGCGGGCGGCGCAAAGATGTTTTCAAACGAAGTATTGTCCAACATTTTACCATTCGCAACGGAATTTTGAGCCACGCCACCTGTGATACATAGATTTTTTAGCCCCGTTCTTTTCTGCAAATCATTGGCAATATGGAAAATAACTTGCTCGCAATATCGCTGAACTGAAGTCGCTAAGTTGCGATGAAAATCCGTCATTGGTTCGTCTTTTGTCCTTGCCTTGCCAAATTTTTCAACCAAATAATCACTAAACAACGGCTCTACGTGTGGGTCACCTGATTCCCAACTCATAGCGACCCCCTCAGTAAAATGCTTAAAATAAAGCTCATTGAGGTGAAACAAACCGTTTTTATCTAAAATCAAAACGTCTTTCAAGGCTTCCACAAAAGTCGGTTCGCCATATGGCGCAAGACCCATCACCTTGTATTCATCGCCATAATGCGGAAAACCAAGGAATTGTGTAAAAGTCGTATAAAAAACACCCAATGAATGGGGATATGACACGCTGTCTAAAATCTCAATTTTATTGCCCCGCCCTACTGCCCGCATCGTTGACGTAAAATCGCCAAAGCCATCAACGGACAAAATAGCAGCCTCTTCAAAAGGTGATACATAAAACGAAGAGGCAATATGACTGCGGTGATGCTCTATGAATTTCACCTTTGCTTTGATGTCTTTTTCCGCAAAACCCAATGCCGTTGCAATATCTTTTTTGATACCTTTAATCTTCAACTGATTACCTGCACGGTCTTTTATGGCTTTTATGGAAACAAGTTTTTTGAGCGTATGAAACAACTTTTCCTCGATTTTTGCCAATGGATTGCGTGAAACTGTGATAATATCCACATCTGCTAAAGTAATACGGGCTTCATTGAGACAAAACTTAATAGCTTCTGTGGGCAGCCCTGCCCAATGTTTGAGACGACGAATGCGTTCCTCTTCTGTCGCAGCAATGAGTTCTCCATTTTTGTAAATACACGCCGATGAGTCACCGTGGTAAGCGTTTAAACCTAAAATGTACATAGTTGGTTTTTAATTTTATGATTCTAATACCTGTTTAAATAGCATTAACTGTGCTTGCGCTATTTTGTCCAACGAGTATTCTGTTTTGATAAGGTTCGATGATGCCACAAAGCGATTATGCAGTTGCGATACATCCAATTTCGACAATTTATTGAGCCTATCCTTGATATTTTCTACGTTTTGAGTAATCTCAAAACCTAAATTTCTATCAAAAACCTCTGGGAAATTGCATTCTTTTGTAATAACGGGAATATTGCCATAAAACATCGCTTCTATCACTGACGATGGGAATCCTTCGCTAAAAGACGGCAAAATAAAAAAATGCCCCCCCCTCAGTATATCCGCCTTTTTTTCGGCATCGAATACAGCTCCATGATAAAAGATGTTATTGGATTGCTCGACATACCGCTGCATTTTTACCCATTCACCTTCGTCAGGCCCAATAATTTGAAGCGAAAAACGGCTGTCATTATTCAAATTCGACTGCACCCAAGCCTCAACCAACGGCAAGATGCCTTTTTTATGGTGCAACCGCCCGAGGAATATAAAGCACATTGCGTCCGTTGGTTTGCGCTCAAAAGACAAAAGATTATCTGTTTTGACGCCATTCGGAATAAAAACCACTTCTTTTTTTGGAAAAAAACTTTTAATCCGAGCTGTTTCAATCGGACTAACCCCCCTCAGTATATCGGCTTGTGACAAGGCTTTTTTTTCAAAAAAAGTGAAATAAAGCCGTTTTTGCAACCACTTTTGCTGCATTGCCCATTCATCAAGCATACCTTGTGGCGCAACCACCCATCGAAAACCCATTTTTTTTAAAGCAAAACCTATCCGCGTCGGTTCGTACCAACAACCATGCGTTACGATGAGGTCTTGTATGGGGTTTAAATTGGCTTTATGGATCAATGCCTTAACATCTGGCTCAAAACGTTTCGCTATTGGGCGCACTGTAAAACCCTTTAAATAAGCAGGCGTTTCTATATCATCCGCATCAGGCGACCAAATTTCACTGTCAATACCCTCTTGCCGAAAGTATGCCGCAGTGGACATAGCGGCTTGCCAAAGACCTGTATAAATAGGTGCGATGCCGCTAACAATGTTGATAATGCGCATATTCTAATAAAATAGATATTATTTCTTGATGAAAGAAAACTCTCGACCTACATCGGATACAAAGAATAATTGATATCCTGCCTGAACAAGTTTAGCAATGGCTTCCTCCGTCTCCTTTTTTGTAAACCCATACATGCCATGATGAAATTCAACAAGAAATTGGCGTATTGGAATCTGGTTCGCTAAAATATCATCAATAACATTATATTCAAAACCTTCAATGTCAAGTTTTAAAATATCAAGGTATCGATGTCCACGTTCTTTCATAATATCTGAAAGGCGAGCAACAGGCAATTCAATGAAATGAGCATCCTCGCTTTTTGCTTGTGACGAATGTGAAATATGTGTTTCTATTTCAGGTGTAAAAAATTTAACAACAGCGTTTTCATGTGCAATACCAACTGGAGAAAAGACAAAGTTATTAGGCAATGTCTGTTTTGACAACCAATCATGTACTCGAGGCGTTGGGTCAAAAGCAAAAATAGGACAATTGTATTTTTCAATAATGGATAAATCAAAACTAATTTCCTCTCCTACACCAAAAGAATAAACAAGGCTTTTAGGATTCAATGAGTCCTTTTCTATTGTCCATCCACTATGATCTGAACCGTGTTTTTCCATTGGAATATGCGTACCTAATGAAAAAACGGGCCCTATGCCCTGCCACTGTTCCATTTTCAGTTTTGCTTTGCGCCAAATTCGTATTGGATTCATCATGTGAAGTTACCCCCTCAGTATTTTTAGATTAAGAAATAAATTTTTCAGCAATGATACGCCAGTCAAATTTTTGTTTGACCAATGCCAAAGCATTTTGCCCCATTTGCTTGCGCCGAATCGGGTCGCTAATAAGTATTAGCAATGCCTTCGCCAACGCATCAATATCGTCTTCTTTGACCGCAATACCATTGTCGTTTTGATACCGTTCTGTCAAAAAATCGCAACAGATAATCGGTACTTCGCAACTCATCGCTTCTATCATAGACATGGAGGCTTGTCGGGGCCAAACAGCAATATCGGTTGTCGAATATATCTCCACCAATTCAGGATTTTTCACAGCGGGTAAACGGTGAATGTCGGCAATACCTGCCATCTTCTGCACTTGTTCTTCAAAAAAATCTATGTACGCTGTTTCAGAATTACCAACGAATAACAAAGCAATTTTACCTTTTACTTGCTCTTTAATGGTGTCAAGGGCTGCAATAATATTGTGTGGTCCTTTCGCATAAGTCAATTTGCCTGTATAGGTAATGAGGACTTTATCGGGGTCAATATTGTGTTTTTTGCGAAATTGAAGCCCGGCTGCTGCATTCTTTTGAAACAATTCGGCATCTGCGCCAAGCGGTATCATCTCTACTTTGTTGCGTGGAAATTTGTATTTTTTGACAATATATTCCACACATTCATCAGCGACACCGACGACTTTATCGGCTCTTTTAAGGATTTTTTTGAAATCAAAAAGGGTGTAATAAGCACGGGCTAAAAATGAATTATTCTCCTCCGACCAAAGCATGTGTTCGTCTGTGACGAGTCTAAAATTCATTGACGCTTTCAAATTCGCTGCACGTAACGTGTTGAAATTGCCAATGGTATGCGAAATGATAATATCTGGCTGAATTTCACGGATTGTTTTTTCTAAACCCGTCAGCCACACACGGCAACTAAATTCTATAAGGGTCGGCAGCCTAATAATTTTAAAGGATTCATACGTTGACACACTCGGTTTAAGAATGCGATTGCCCAAAATAGGTTTCACTGTGTTTTCATAATCTGGAAAAGGAAAATAACGATCAGAGGTTACGACAGTCACATCATGCCCCATTTTGCTGTGCTCTTTTGCCAAAAAGTATTCTTGATAACCGAGTTGTGGTTGAAAATAACTTATCAGATGTATGATTTTCATACTAATTTGTTCTTGTTTCGAGATAATTGTAAATCGTTTGAGCAATGTCATCGGAGGCATTGCCCTTACCATATAAATGAGGATTGTATGCGCCCATGGGTTTCGTTATAGCGGTACTAATATCTTCTAAATTATTGAAAATCAATGTATTCCAACCATTTTCAAGCGTCTCTACCCATTCTGTTTCAGACCGCAAAGTGATACATTTTTTTTGTAACCAATAGGCTTCTTTTTGTACGCCCCCTGAATCTGTGATAACTGCTGCAGCATTGCTTTGAAGGCTGATAAGGTCGAAATAAGAAACGGGGTCGGTAAAAGAAATACGTGGGAAATCGGTCAAATTGACGTTCCATCGGTTCAAATTGGCTCGTGTACGTGGGTGAATGGGAAAAATCAAAGGCAAATCAAGCGTATTTAAAATGTTAAGCATATCAACCAATCGCTCTTTTTCATCCGTATTATAAGGTCTATGTATTGTGGCGAGGTAATATTGGTTTTTATTAGGTGTGTCTTTGACAAACTTTTGAGCCAACAAAATCATGTCGCGCATTACATCACCCGACAAATAGACCCCCTCAGTAATGCCTTCGTTTTTGAGGTTTTGGACAGCGATTTCTGTAGGTACAAACAGGAGGCTGGAAACTTGGTCTGTTAATATACGGTTTATTTCTTCAGGCATTTTTTTATTAAAAGAACGTAAACCCGCCTCAATATGAATCAAAGGAATATGCAGCTTTGAAGCCACCAACGCCCCTGCCAAAGTCGAATTGGTATCTCCATATACTAAAACAGCATCGGGTTTTTCGTCGATGACGATTTGTTCTATTTCAATCATCATCAAACCCGTTTGCTTACCATGTGCATGACTGCCAATTTGGAGCAAATACTGAGGGGGTGACATACCCAATTCATTGAAAAAAATATGGCTCATTTTTTCATCATAATGCTGTCCTGTATGAATGGTGACGGAATGAAAATGCTTTTTTAAAGCGATGTCAAGGGGCGCATGTTTGATGAATTGAGGTCTGGCACCGATGATGGAGATTATTTTTTTCATGAAAAGAGCTAAGTGCTGTTTCGTTTTTAGTGTAAGGTGTTTGATGAGGTTGTTAAACGGTTTATTGAAGTGTATTTTGCAGCTTTTCAAGCTGTTTTTTTTCAATATTTACCCAAAAAATAGATAAAGCCCAAAAATCTACGGAACTCCAAAGCGATCCAGAGAACTGACTGACAAAAAATGACAAGCCTACGAGCGTACTAAAACTAAAAATAGACGCATACTTAAACGGCAAAGTAAAGAGTTGATGGAGAAATTTACCCATAAATGGAAAAAATAAGACCCCTCCCAGTATGCCTAAAGCCATTAATGCTTCCAAAAGTGTATTGTGTGGATACGTTTTATCATAAGAATTGACAAACTGATGCCCAATGATAGGGCTGCTCAAAAAGTCGTTCCACGCTGCTTCTTGTTCAAAATCTCGCAATTCTTTTCCGCCTTTTTGACGGTCTTCAGCCGTTTCTTGAAGGCGCGTAAGAAGGGCAAAATCTACATTTTTCAACATCATTGAAGCAAATAACCCAATGATTACAATGACAACACAAGCAATGAATATTTTAAAATTACTGATAAATCTTTTGAAACGATGATGCTTATAAAAGTAAAAACCAAGGGTATAGATTAGCATCAATACAAACAAAATCATAGGTGAGCGTGAGCCACCCGCAAATAGGTTAAAAAAACCTAAAACAATGCATAATATCCATAAAAAACGCTTTATTCGGCTATATTTTTCCCCCATCAATAACTTATTCAAAGCCATAATAATTAATTGACATCCTGAAAAACTAATCGTAATCTCGTTAATTGCAGATGTTTCGTTTGAACCCCGAACTAAATTCCGAACGATAAACATTTGGAGACTCAAGCCTATTTGGGTTGCTAAAAGCACTAAAATGAGAATATTGCTAACTATCAAAATGCCCAGTGTGACTTTTTCTAATTTCGCTAAATCAATATAACGGCTCATAGACATCATCGCAAAAGACGGCAACACACAGTTACCAATAGCAAACATATAAATCGTGTCTTTAGGTATTTTGTAAGCAACAACGTGTGATATTTCAAAATCATACGTCATTCTAATAACATAACATATCCAAAAAGCGAACATTAAAACGTTATACCATCGGAATTGATACGTTTGTTTTTTGAAAACTGATGCACCTATCAAAAACAAAGACATAGCCACGTATAATGCTCGAAAAGCAATATTGACGGGCGTTGTAGGCAAATGAAATAAGGTAGGAATCGCTGCCGAAATAGGATAACTAAAAGTCAATAAAGCCACAAGCCACAAGGCAACTTTGCCAACGACTTTTTCGCTGGCAAGGTATCGTCCGATGGATTTGCGCTCAAAACTTGCGCTGCCTTCCCCCTCAGTATATTGAGCTACAATCACTCTCTTTTAGCTAATTTAAAGGTCAAAAACAAGTTTAAAACATAAACTATAATGTTAAAACCCGCAAAAAAAACAATCGAATAATACGCATCTTGAAACACAAAATAGCCGATAAAAATACCTGAAAGGCTGGCAACGGTATTGATGCTTTGGGCGAACAAATTGAGTTTCGTTTTTTGAGTTACTATATAAACTGTCAAAAATGGCACAGTGATAAACTCAAAAAACAACATCACACTCAATGCCTGTGCATACATACCCGCGACTGTCCATTTTTCACCAAAAAAAAAGGTAAAGAATAGAGGTGCTGACAATAAAAGAACAGAAAAAGGCACGATGCCTAACAAAATCATGCGTTTCAATGTGGCGCGGTAAAGCGGTTGAAAATCGTTTGTTTCCCGAAAAGTGTTTATCGCATCGTTTTTGAAAACATTGCCAACGGCATTTGAAATAACCAATGTGGGGACACGCAAAATGCGAATTGCTAAATAAAACAAGCCAACAGTTGTAGGCGCATATAAAAAACCAAAAACGATGGGAACAACTTGTTGATTAACGGTCAATAAGAACTCTGACCACAGCATATACTTCGGAAACACAATGTATTGTTTCAATATACGGCGCGTCTCTGTCCAATCCCAAAACTGTTCAAAAAGCGGTTCACCACTCATCAAAACGATTGTTAGAATGAATTGCGTGAGTAAAAAAGCCCAAAATAATCCTTCTTGTTGAAGACTTGAGTAGGCTATCGCAATGTTTAAAACCGTTGTCAAAAGGGCTTGACCAATAGAGACAAACGTGTTTTTGAGGTATTTTTCCTTTCTTTGTATCCATAACAAAACGGAGGAAATGCAACCACCCAACAAATTACTGAGGGGTATCCAATACAGCCAATGTGGATGATTTTGGAAATACACATTTTTCAAAAGTAGGGGGCTGAACAACTGAAAAAGCAACAACAACACGCCCGAAGCACACAGACTTAATAAAATACTCGTTTGCGTCACCCGCCGCCCTTCTGCTTCGCTTTTGGGTAAAACAATCGCCAATTCCATTTTGCCCGTTACCAACACACCCGTCAGTAAACTCAAACTCATGAATAATTGGAAATTCCCAAATTGTTCAGGTGTGTAAAGGCGTGTTAAAATAGGTGAAACAGCAAACAAAATCGCTTGACTCACCACCGAACCCGATGCAAGAATGGAAACGTTTTTGAAAAAGCGTTTTTGCTCTGTTTTTTGCATCAAAATTGGTTTTTGAGCATTGCTTTTTCCCATAAAAAAGGCGTGAGGGCTTGCCAAGCATAACCACATTCGAGCAAGGTTGGAGAGGGCTTGTTGAGTATGACTTCTATCAGTTGTCGTGTTTTTGTAGCATCAATCAAATCACTGTTTTGAAAATCTGCGGAATGAATATTATCCATAATATAGGGTTTCCAAGCCCCTTTCATCCACATATTGAGGGGTGAAGCATAACCAATTTTATGTTTTCGGCGTGTCACTTCTTCGGGCATAAAGTCGCCTATTGCATCGCGCACAATAGCTTTTGTGTAGCCGCCTCTAATTTTACTGTCCCAAGGAATGGACATGAGAAAAGAAACAACCCGATGATCCAAAAACGGCATCCTATTTTCGACGCTTGCTGCCATCGCAAAGCGGTCGTAGTTGCGCAACATAATAGGCAACACGTTATTATGTATCATATTGTGTAACAAAGAATTGAGATTGCCCATGCCTTCTATTTTTTTATGCCGCTCCACAGGTGTTCTATATTTATCTTTCAAAAAAGGCAATTGTTTTAATGCGTGGATGGTTTTTACACCATATATACGTGTGAGAAAATAAGCGGCTTCCTTCAATAAAATAGCAT
Organism: Saprospiraceae bacterium; assembly: GCA_031411275.1. Classification (GTDB taxonomy): domain Bacteria; phylum Bacteroidota; class Bacteroidia; order Chitinophagales; family Saprospiraceae; genus JAAFJT01. The sequence goes on from JANOAU010000039.1 coordinate 38,623, forward strand.
TTGATACCGCTTCTCCGTTCCCCTCCCCTCTCGCAGCTTGTCTGGTGGCAATAATCTCTTTCATTTTTTGTGCCTCAAAACCCGCATCAAAAAACGCCTCATATAAATCGTAAGAATAGCCCGACAACAATTCATCTGCACCGTGTCCATCTAATGTCACCACTACCCCATTCTCGCGTACTTTTTTGTAGGTTTCAATCATCGGAATAGGTGTCGTTGGGTACAATTCTTCAAACAGATACAGATATTCTTCCAGTTTATCAATGCCTTTTTGAGCATCAATATCTACATAAGTCGCTTTGATGCCGATATGCTCGACCACCTTTTGAGCATAATATGTTTCGTCAATTTCTGTACCTGGAAAGACGGCAACAAAAGCATGTTGCCAATCGCTTTGCTCACGTTGCAAACCGCCACGACGACCGACTTCTGCCATCGTACAAGCCACGGCACTTGAATCTAATCCGCCACTCAACGAAGTGCCAATTGGTACATCAGCCCGCATCCGAATGCGACACGCATCTATAAAAAGTTCTCTGAATTGCTCAACTTGATCCTTATACTGAGGGGGTGCTTCGATGAGATTATCTAACAGATTCCAATATTTTGTGAATATTAGTTTTTTATTTTTCAAATCGAGGTAAGCATAATGCCCTGCGGGAAAACGTTTGATGCCCTCTATCAAACACTTGTCGGTTGCCTCGTACACATATATATTGTGGCGACACCAATGAAAGTCTTTCGAAGGTTTTTTTTCTTTCAAAAAAGGCATAATGGCCTTCATCTCAGAAGCAAAAATGAACGTGTCGCCTTCAAAAGCATAAAAAAGAGGCTTTTTGCCGAATCGGTCTCTCGCCAAAAAAAGCCGCTTTTCTGTTTTATCCCATATTGCCAACGACCACATGCCGTTGAATTTTGATAAACAAGCCGCACCCCATTCTTGATAAGCGGCTAATATGACTTCGGTATCAGACTCGGATTGAAAACGATATTTTAAGGCTATCAACTCATTGCGAATTTCCAAAAAATTGTAAATTTCACCGTTGAACGTTATCACATACCGCTCGAAGTGCATGGGTTGTTTTCCTAAATCGGACGTATCCAATATAGACAATCGCCTATGCCCCAATGAAACCGCCCCCTCCCTATCATGCCAAATACCAAAGCCGTCAGGCCCTCGATGTTGCAAAGTTGTTAAAGCGTGTTCAAATTGTCTATTTTCTGTTTTAGGTAAAGTGCCTAAAATACCACACATAAGTAGTTATTTTGCTCGATTTATATAAGTTTAAGTCTTTTCAAATCATACTTGTCTTAGAGACTGTTTAAAACCTAAACCAAGTTTAGTTTACTCCAAACCAAGTTTGGTTTACTTCAAACCAAGTTTAGTTTACTTCAAAACAAGTTTAGTTTACTTCAAAACAAGTTTGGTTTACTTCAAAACAAGTTTGGTTTACTCCAAAACAAGTTTAGTTTACTCCAAAACAAGTTTAGTTTACTTCAAAACAAGTTTAGTTTACTCCAAAACAAGTTTAGTTTACTCCAAAACAAGTTTTTTATAGTTGCAAATAACTATACGCCGCCGAAGGGCCATAAAGCCCTTTCAAATCCACTAAAACACCCCCTTCTTTCATAATTGACTCAAAATAAAGAGGGGTCATTTTTTTATAATCTTCATGCGATACTGCCGTAATAACTGCATCATAGTCGTTTGAAATATGGTCAATCAGTGTCAATTTATATTCATGTGCTACTTCATTGGGCGAAGCATGGGTATCAGTGATATGTACATTGATTGAATAGTCCATCAACTCGCGGATTAAATCCACGACTTTGGAATTGCGAATATCCGAAACGTTTTCCTTGAAGGTAATGCCCATGACTAAGACCTTACATTGCCCCGGATTTTTTCCGTTTTGAATCAACATCTGCACCAAACGTTTTGTAATCCAACGGGGCATTTCATCATTGATGCGGCGACCTGCGGCAATGACCTGTGGCTCAACACCCATTTGACGCGCTTTGTGCAACAAATAATAAGGGTCAACGCCGATACAATGCCCGCCCACTAAGCCTGGTTGTAGTTTGATAAAATTCCATTTTGTTCCTGCTGCTTCGATGACGGCTTTTGTAGAAATACCGATTTTATCAAAAATCATTGCCAATTCGTTCATCAGCGATATGTTTAAGTCGCGTTGTGTGTTTTCAATCACTTTCGCCGCTTCTGCCACTTTGATACTTTCTGCCTTGAAAATACCTGCTGTGATGATGTGACCATATACTTTCGATACTTCTTCTAAGGCTTCTGCATCTGAACCAGAAACGATTTTCAAAATGGTATCAATCGTTCTTTCTTTATCACCTGGATTGATGCGTTCAGGCGAGTAACCGGCTTTGAAGTCCACGCCAAATGTCAAACCTGATACTTTTTCAATAACAGGTAAACAATCTTCTTCTGTACAACCTGGATAAACTGTTGACTCATACACCACATAATCCCCTTTTTTGATGGCTTTGCCGATGGTTTCAGAGGCTTTTTTCAAAGGAGTTAAGTTGGGTACTTTGTTGTGGTCAATATCTGTTGGTACAGCAACGATAAAAAAATGTGCGGTTTTCAAGTCCTCAAGACTGGTTGTAAACACAATATCTTTGTTCTCAAAAGCTGTTTTTTCCAATTCGTTTGACGGGTCAATGCCCTGATTCATCAAATCAACGCGGTTTTGGTTGATGTCAAAACCGACAACGCTAAAATATTTGGCAAACTCTAATGCCAAAGGCAAACCGACATAACCTAAGCCAATGACGGCTATTTTCTTTTCTTTTTTAAGCAGACTGTTGTACATATTTTTGATTGATTATTGTTTGCAAATTTTGAATCTTTTTTTAATTTGGGTAAATTATTGATTTACAATATTTTAAATAAAAACAATTAATATTCAATTTGAAAATATCAATTTGAAATGACACCTATTGAAATGAAACTAAGAACTAAACAATTTGCTATCAATAACAAGTGAATCTTTGATTTTTTTTCTAAAAACAATAAATAACACACCTATAAAGCCGCCAATTAAAAAACCCAGTATAACCGCCATTTTTTTCGACTTTCGGTCAGGTTCAATCGGTGCAATGGGTATATCTATTTCCTGAATATACGGTGCTTTGCTTTCAAGCGCAAAACCTGCAATCGCCAGATTTTTCTGTGATTCGGCGTACATCGTATTGTATATCAAGGCTTCCTTTTTCATTTGCTCGGAAGGCAATTTATTTTGACTAAAAATCAAACCGCGTTGGCTATCATCAAAACTGGCTGCCGATGCTTCGCGCGCCCTTGCCAATCTTTTGATAGAATCGGACTGCTCTTTCAATACTTTATACGTTTTAGCCTCTTTTATCACTGTTTTTTCAACATAAAAATCACCTAATTCCTCAAATATGGCTTTAATCAGTTCTATCGAAAGCGTTTCATTTGTCGTTGTCAAATCAAGGGTCAACATCTCTGACGTTTTGGCAAAAGAACACGAAAAGATGCCACTTTTCCCTGAAAGTATATCGTACAGCTTCAAGAGAGCCTTGTTTTCTGTTCGACTGAATCGCTCAAAATTATTGTTTTTGAATAAAAAGCCATTCAATCCCGTCGTGTCTTTGGCCCATACTTTGTGCAATTCTCTTTCACGAATCAAGTGATTGGCAAAAAAATCATCTTGACCATCTATGTTCACGCGCTGAAATAAAGCCACCTGTACAATGCGACGCGATCTCGATAAATCTGTAATTTTATCCAAATTAGTACCCCGCCCCCCTAAACCATCTAAGCCCAACTTACCCGCAATAGCAGCAATGCCCAGTGAACTGCCTTCATTGCCGTTGACCAAAAAGGTCAAACTGGCATTATATTCAGGCTTCGCTGTAAAGGCTTTATAAAGTAAAAAACTTGTTATAGGAACTATAAAAATAAAAAGCCACAACCAATTGCGGAGTATTTCCCGACTGTATTCGCGTACCGCAAGAATGATGTCGCGGAATGACACTTCGTCGTCATCTGTTGTTTTTATTCTTTTTTCTGCCATTTTTTTTAAAAGTAGTGTAATTTCAGACGTGCAGTTTAGTAGCTGCTCAAAAATACTGAGGGGGTGCTTATGCCGCACCATTATATATAGGTGTCTGAATTTTTACCGCAAAGCATAAATACGCTCAATAATTTCGACAACCTTCATACCTTCAAGAGCATTTGTGGTAATACTACCGCGATTTTTTAAGACATCTACCACGTTTTCGATGATGTAATGGTGGTTAGCCGCCGAGCCTTTGTAAGGACCATAATCGTTTGGCGGATTCGACGCTTCCAATGTGGGCATCGTATAGTCTTTGATATGACAATATTCCACTTCATTCATGTACTGCCCCCCTACTTTCAACGAACCGTTTTGGGCAATCACCATAATGCTGCTTTCCAAGTTTTTGTCCCAAATGGCCGTTGAATAGCTCAAGCAACCCATGCCGCCATCTACAAAATCAAATTGGATAAAGCCAGAATCTTCAAAATCTGTTGTCTGTGAATGTGTAAAGTCACTAAAACGGGCTTTGATATTTGTAATATCGCCAAAATACCAATACATCAAATCTACAAAGTGACTAAACTGCGTGTAAAGTGTACCACCGTCTAAGTCTCCTTTACCATGCCAGCCGCCTTTTTTGTAGTAACGGTCATCGCGATTCCAAAAGCAGTTGATTTGCACCATAAATACCTTGCCGAGTGTACCGTTATTAAGCAAATCTTTGAGCCATACTGAGGGGGGCGAATAACGATTTTGCATCACACAAAAAACTTGTTTTGACTTCTGTAAAGCCTTAAAAATGATGCGCTCACACCCTGCTTTTGTCAAAGCCATTGGTTTTTCGACTACAATATTTTTGTCTGCATTCAGTGCTTTTAAAGCCTGTTGCTCATGCAAACCATTGGGCGTTGCTATGACAACAACCTCATATTCGATATTTGAAGCCAATAATGTGTCAATAGAGGCGAAAAAAGGCACACTGTAAGCATCTAAACCCAAGGCTTCCTTCGGTTGAATATCACACAATGCCGCCAATTCAGCATCTGGATTTTGAGCAATCATTGCCGCATGTCGTTTACCTATATGTCCACAGCCGACAACAGCAAAACGCACCTTATTATCAGAATTCATATTTTAAAAACCGTATTAAGTATAAGGTAGATAGTAATAGGGTAGATAGATAGTTAATATAGTTGTAGTTTTCAATATTTTGCACATCACTTTACGCTCTACTCAATTACTCTCTACTACTTATCATTTTGGAAAGCAATTACTGAGGGGGCAATTTTTGTTTAAACGGCTAAAAAAGGTAAAATATTAAGACAAAACAAGGCTTCGCCGTTCATGTGTTTCCTACACATGGCTCTTTCAAAAACATTATTCTCGCTAAGAAGGCGCAAAATTAGCCATACTCGTTATGAAAAAGAAACATTTGAGTAATTATTGTACTCAAACTTTGTTTTCTTCTATACAACGTGGCTGAAGTCTCCTGTTGTCAACTATTGTATTCCGTCTCAATTTTTAAAGTCCACCTCTCTGTCGCGTTAGCAATAATATTTAAAAATGCCGTTAGGCATGATATATCGGTAGAAAATGATAAAAAATAGCCTACAAGTTCCGTAGGAACGGCATATTTTAATATCATTTCGATATGTTGTTCATACGGAACTCAAAAAAAAGGGTTGCTTTTTCTACCGATATACCATGCCTAACGGCAATGTTTCGTTAACAAATGAGATTTCTGAAGTTACCATATTCTACGAATCAAAGAGGCTCACTATGTTTAGTCTGTTACAAATATGTTGTCGTTAACGCGACAACGAAAGGTGTTTTTTAAAGTATTTTATTTTATGTAAAATAATACAATTATATTTGTATAAAATTGTATTATTTTACATAAATATTAAACAATAAAAATAAAATCGCTTTAATACAATTAAATACACTTCAATACAAAATAATTCATATTTTTACGATTTAATTTATAAATTTACAAATAGATATGGTTATTTCAGTCACAAATTTGAAAGGCGGCGTTGGCAAAACGACCGTTTCGATTAACATCGCCGTAGGCTTAGCACTCAAAGGATACAGCATTTGCTTGGTGGACAGCGACCGAGAACAACGCTCTGCTACTGAGTGGCGCGACAACCGAACCAAGGAGTCTCCACAGATTACGGTTGTCAGTGTGTCCGAAAAACAGTTTACAAGTGAAATTAAAGCCCTTAGAGCCAAGTTTGACATTGTGTTGATAGATGGCGTTCCTCAACTGTCAGAACTCGCCCAATACACAATTGGTGTGAGTGATTTGGTATTGATTCCGATAACGCCGAGCTTGATTGATTATCGCGGTTTTGAAATCTTTTTTCGCAAGTTCAAAGAAATCAAATTGATGAAGGAGGAAATAGGCGGCAAAGTGGAAGGGGCGGTCATCATGAATCGCGTACAACGCAATCGGTTGGTCAATGAAATTCCAGAAGCCGTGGAAAGTTATGGTATTCGACTTTTGACACATCGGCTTGCCGATAGACTGGCTTACAAAGATACTTTTACTGAGGGGTTGGGTGTTTTAGAATATAAAGATGAAAAAGCCAAAAACGAAGTGAGTGGGATGGTAGATGAAATTGAAGAAATATTAAAAAGTATGTGATGTAATTTTATACAATTCTTTTTGTATAAAATTATATGAATTAATAACTAATTGCGTAAAATTGTATTTTTATAAATTAATTCAGATAAATATGATTTTTTACAAAATTATTTAGATAAATTTATATTTTTACAAATCATTGTAAAATCATTTATAACAATATGAAACAAATAAAAAAAATTCAACCAAAATCTAATCCAGATATTGATTTGGAGATATTGACGCAACGCATAAGGGAGGGCAGCAAGCAGACTCTGGTTGAAGAAATGCCAGAGGAAACACCTGTACCAAAACCTAAAACGCCTTCAAAAACACGAACTATAACCCAAAACGAAGAACCGCAAGTGGTTAAAATAAAAAAGAAAGCTGGTCGAAAAAAGCAAAATAATGATGAAATGCACCGTTTTGCCATAGATTTGCCGCTTTGGCTGTTTGAAAAAATGAAATCGGACGCTGATGAAAATTTTTCGACGGTCCGCGGTCAAATTTTAAAATTATTATTGGCACACTACAAAAGCTAATAATTTGTGTATTTTAGCACTTATTTCAAAAAAACATCAACAAAAACCCTTTTGTTGTTTTTCTATTTTTAAGAACTTTTAATTCTTTTACGCACCCATAATCAATTGATTATCAATTTCTTATAACTGAAACTATAACCAAAAACGAAGAACCGAAAGTAATTGTTCCAAAGAAAAAAGCGGGACGAAAAAAGCAAAATACAGTAGAAATGCACCGTTTTGCCATAGATTTGCCGCTTTGGTTGTTCGAAAAAATGAAATCTGACGCTGATGAAAATTTTTCTACTGTGCGCGGTCAAATTTTAAAATTGTTGTTAGCACACTA
>JANOAU010000040.1:0-15053 GCA_031411275.1 Saprospiraceae bacterium
CATGAAAAAACAACAGAAAGTTCTGAAGCTTTCATTTTAATCGCTAATATTCAAATAATATTGGGTCGTTTTGATTATTGACAATATCTTATTTATGTAAATAACCTGTTTATATTTGTGAAATTTTTAGACAAGCTCTGAAAGGTTTAACCGATTTTGAGATTGACTTGGACGATGGCGTGACGGTGAATCATGAAAAATTTGGGAAAGCGGTTGTGGCTTTGTAGTTTTTTTTGTCATTCAGATTCTTATGATTTAGCAAAAGAATCTGAATGACAAAAGTAGAGTGACAAAAATTAGTTTTCGCCGATTTTTAGACAATATTTTGGCGGAAACAAAAACATTTATTATCTTTCCGCCAAAATAAGACTTAAAAAATGGCGAAAATAATAGGCAGAAAAGAAGAAATAAACGTCCTAACAACGTTATTAAGCACAGATAGCTCAACTTTTGTTGCAATATATGGGCGCAGGCGTGTCGGTAAAACGTTTTTGATACGCAATGTTTATGACAATCAATTTGCTTTTCATATAACAGGACTTGCAAACGTGGATATGTCGCATCAATTAATCAATTTTCATGCGGCATTGGTCAATTATTTCCCCGATTGTGAAGACCTGCCTATTGCGACAACTTGGTTTCAAACCTTTCAATACCTTATAAAGGCATTGGAAAAACTGCCCAAAACAGATAAAAAAACGCTTTTTATTGATGAATTACCTTGGTTTGATACGCCTAATTCGTTTTTTATTTCAGCATTAGAGCATTTTTGGAACAGTTGGGCAAGTGCTCGGTCGGATATTAATTTGGTTGTGTGTGGCTCGGCTGCCTCTTGGATTATCAACGAACTTATCAATAATACGGGCGGCTTGTACAATCGTGTCACGCATCCTATCTATCTCGAACCTTTCACGTTGGCGGAATGTGAAGCGTTTTTTAGAGCCAAAGCACCGAGTTATGACCGCTACCATATTTTGCAGTTGTATATGGTTTTTGGTGGTATTCCGTTCTATTTAGATTTTATTGACCCTGCCAAAAGTGCCGCCCAAAACATCAATGATTTGTGCTTTACAAGTCGTGGCAGATTGCGAAATGAATTTGACAAACTCTACGCAAGCCTTTTTAAAAAAGCCGAAAAACACATAGCCGTTATTGAAGCCCTGTCGCAAAACGCGATGGGTATGGAGCGACAAACACTTTTAAAAGCCGCTAAACTGCCCGATGGCGGTAATACAACGGCGATTTTAAGAGAATTGGAAGAAAGCAGTTTTATCAGAAAATACAATACTTTTGGCAAAAACAAGAATAAATCACTGTATCAATTGACAGATTTTTATTCTTTATTTTATTTAAAATTCATCAAAGACAACAGTTCCTACGACGAAGATTTTTGGATAAATGGCTTAGATAAACCAAATATCCGTGCTTGGAGTGGTTATGCTTTTGAACAAATATGTCTTTTACATCTCAAACAGATAAAAAAAGCATTGGGCATTAGCAGCGTACAAACAGTGTCTTCGGCTTGGTTGGGCAGTGACGGCACAGAAAAAGCGCAAATTGATTTATTGATTGACCGACGCGACCAAGTTATCAACCTATGTGAAATGAAATTTTCAATCAAACCTTTCACTATTGATAAGGCATATTCCGAAGATTTGCGCCGCAAAATAGGTGTATTCAAAGACAGCACGAAAACGACAAAAGCGGTTTGGCTAACGTTTATCAGCACATTCGGACTTACACAAAATATTCATAGTCAATCACTTGTTCATACATCTTTGGCGATGGATGTTTTGTTTGTTCCTACTGAATGATAAATTCTAAAGTGGTGAATTAGAAGAAAATTCAACTACTCGAATTTTTCGAGTAGTTCAAAAGAGGCAATAGAGAATATTTGAATCCGACTTTGATAAAGAAGTGAAAAAGATTAAGAATCAATAATGAACGATGTTAAAAAAAGTACAAGAAGAATTTAATAAATATCCCAAGCTGCGTGTATTGTTTTACTTCGACGGCGATGGAAGCCATATTGATGATTTGGCACATTGGGATGAAGCTTCAACGGGCATTACACTTGTAATGGGTAGTGATCGGTATTTTAGTTTGAAATACCAATTGCACTATGAATTGAAGGACAAACGGGTATTTCTGTACTTTCCATTCGCAAAACCCAAAGGTACAGCTTGGGATGAATTTCCCTTGCGGGGCTTATTTCATGCGAATCGAGAACTGAAATTAGACGATGTAGCGGAATTGATGGCACAATACAAACTGCCGCCCCATACCCGTGATTTGGTGAAACGCTACGAAACTGAACTGAAAAAGAAAGGCACACAAGCCGTTTTAGCGAATATATTGAACAATAAACTCAATAAAGAAACCCTTGAACAAGGACTCATCGCAGTGGCTTTAGGCTTTACACGCATGGTGGACAGAACGCTGTGCTTAGCAAAACTGCTGATATTGGGCGCGCAAGGCGACAAGGTACACCGACCCCTCAGTAAAATTGAAGAATGGGGCTTGATGGATGAATTGCGGCATTGGATAGACCTGACTTTTGAAACCCATTTGGCAGATATAAACGAATCGAGTATTCAAACCCTGGCTTGTCGGCTCAAATACAATCTGCTGGTAGGCAATGCTTTGCCGTCCGACAGCGACACGTATGCTTCGCGGCTGCGGCTCAAACATGTGGCACAGCTCAATCGGCTTTTGGCATTTTATGCAGAATGGCAGCACGACCGCTTCCTGGCAGAGGATTTAGCGATGGTTTTGACAGAATTTGCCCACGATGTAGATGAGTTGAAATTGGTAGATTGGTACGGTACGGCGCATGAATTCGGCTATTTTACGCCCCGCATGACTGGACAATTACTGAATCATGCGAAAGCAGAAATCATATACAACCCTACCAAAGTGCGCGAGGACATACCCACGTTGCGCGGTCGAGTGAAAGAGGACAAAATATGGGATAAGTATTTCGATTTTTTGGAAAATGCAGCGGCATTGATTGATTTGTTGAAACAATACGCCAATCGTTACAGGTTCAATACTTTGGATATTTACATCGAAAAATACACATCAGACTTATGGAAAATAGATTTTCACTATCGAAAAGCGATTTATGCGTTTAGTAAATTAGAAAATACTGAGGGAGTTCAAGTTTTCGATTTTTTTGACTTAAAAGACCTTTTGAACACCGAATACGACCGCTATTTGATAGAATTGAATCGAGAATGGTTGGAGATATTGAAAGAAAACAAATTCAACTGGCGTACTATTCAAGCCGACAAGCAGTACGATTTTTATGAAACGCATATCCGCCCAATGACGGGAAAAATAGCAGCTATCATATCCGATGCCTTCCGTTTTGAAGCGGCACACGACCTTTTCAAGCATTTGCAACGCGATTCTAAAAACGAAGTAGCGATAACGGCTATGTTGACAGGATTGCCTTCCAATACTAAATTCGGTATGTCCAATTTGTTACCGCGTTCCAAAGGCGTAGAAGCTGTTTATGACGACAATAAAAATGCTTTAAGTATCCGAATTGGCGGCATTTCTACTGAAGGGTTAGCCAATAGACGGGCTATTTTGAAACAAATATCAGAACAGAATGAAGTAATAACGGACGTGGCGTTGATGAATATGAACGAAGAAACGGGTCGAGGTTTTTTTAATCTTGAAAATGACGAAGACCCGAAAGTAGTTTACATTTATCACAACGAGATAGACGAAACAGGCGACAGTAAAAAATCGGAAAGCCGTTCATTTGAATCCGTTGAAAGCACTATTTTATACCTTCATCGGGTATTAAAAAAGCTGAACAGCCTCAATGTTTATCAAATTTGGATAACAGCCGACCATGGTTTTATCTACAACGAACGCAAGTTAAGAGACAGTGATTACGAGGATTTGCCGAAAATAGCAGGTGAAACAGATATTCGTTTTGTTTTGAGTAAAACAGGCACTATCAATTTGTCAGATACCACAAATTTGGAGACAGACGTAAAAATCACTTTACCGAGAGGCATCAATCGGTTTAGAAAGCAAGGCAGTAGTATGCAATATGTGCATGGTGGTACGAGTTTGCAAGAGCTAATCGTGCCCGTTATTCGATACAGCCGTGCCAGACTTGATAAATTTTCAACCGTAAAAGTGCGTTTATTGAATGAGGACAAGCTAACAATCCAAGCCAATGCATTAAAATTGCTGTTTTTACAAGAACAAGCGATAGGCAATCAACTAAAGCCGTCTAAATGGTCGGTGGGTTTATTCGATATGTCAGGACTTAAACGCTTATCAACAGAGGAAGAAGAAATTGTTTTTGACAGCGACTCTCCTACCCCAACAGGTCGGATGAAAACGCTGACATTGAGACTGAATACTGAGGGGTCACGCAGTAATTTTTCATATCTATACATTTACGATTTGGTAGGTGATCCCAAGCGATTGAATCCCAAAGTAAAAAAGCGGATAGATTTTGATACTTTAATGGAAATAGATGAATTTTAAGTTGGTTTTGAGCATTGGGTTTTGAGTTAACCAATGCTCAAAACCCAAAACCAACTACTTATGAGTTTGCAAGATAAAATCATCGCCCATTTTGAGGGTAAAGTTGTGAGAAAAGACCTTTCCAAATCTGTGAAGGGAAACGCTGTTGTGCCAACCTATGTCTTAGAATACCTGTTGGGGCAGCACTGCGCAAGTTTCGACGACGACATCATCAACAATGGTTTGAGTAAAGTCAAAGACATCATCAAGAACAACTTTGTGCATCGTGATGAAGCGGAAATGATAAAATCGCAAGTCCGTGAGCGGGGCAGTTATCGGATGATAGATAAAATCACCGTCAAACTGAACGAAAAGCGCGATGTTTACGAAGCCAGTTTTTCCAATTTGGGCATCAATGCCGCTAAAATTGATGATGAAACCGTCAAAAAACACCCAAAACTACTGACGGGGGGTGTTTGGAGTATCATCACAATGGGCTATTTTTTTTCAGATGATAAATCAGCCACTTCGCCGTGGATTATTGAAAACTTAAAGCCAATCCAAATTTCAAGTGTTGATATTGACGGATTTAAAGATGTTCGACAATATTTCACCAAAACCGGATGGTTGGATTTGATGATACAAACCATTGGTTTTAATCCCGAATATTTTACGTTTAGAGAGAAATTGATACAGTTGTCAAGGCTCATACCTTTTGCCGAAAACAACTATAATTTTATAGAGTTGGGACCCAAAGGCACAGGTAAGTCGCATATTTTTTCGGAATTGTCGCCACACGGCATCTTATTATCAGGCGGAGACGTAACCGAAGCGAAGTTGTTTGTTAATAATGCGAGTGGCAGAATAGGTTTGGTTGGTTTTTGGGATACGATTGCTTTCGATGAATTTGCAGGCTCACAAAAGCAAGTGGATAGGAAATTGGTGGACATCATGAAGAACTATATGGCGAACAAATCTTTTTCGAGAGGACGAGATGTGTATGGTGCGACCGCTTCTATGGTTTTTATCGGCAATACAGAACACTCGGTCAACTATATGCTCAAACACAATAATTTGTTTTCTGCCTTACCCAAAGCCTATTACGATACCGCATTTTTAGATAGAATTCACGCCTATATCCCTGGTTGGGAAGTCAAAAAACTGCGGAATGAGATGTTGACCGATGGTTATGGCTTCATCGTGGATTATATCGCTGAAATACTGCGTGAGTTGCGAAAAGAAGATTTTAGTCATCTGTATAAACCGCATTTCAGCCTTCCCGAAGCCTTAACAACACGCGACCGCACAGCGATAGACAAGACTTTTTCGGGTTTGATGAAAGTAATTTATCCTAATGGCGTTTGTTCAAAAGCCGATATGGCAGAGATTTTATCGTTTGCCCTTGAATCACGCAAACGAGTGAAAGACCAATTGGTGAAAATGGACGATACGTTTGAAGCCATTGATTTCCATTATGTCCATTTAGAAAATGAGCAAAAAATAGCGGTTGAATGTCTGGAAATCATAGATTTTGACTTACTCATAGGCGTTAAACAAGAAATGCCGCTTTCACAGGACACACATACTCAAGGGAGCATTGCACAAACCGTTTCAGAAAATGTACCCACCTCCCCTATTGAAACTTTGAAAAATGGCGAGCATAAAGTATTCAAAGAAAACCAAAAAGGCATTTCCTATAAAAAACTCTTTGCCAAACACTTAGAAGGCGCAAAATACATTCACTTGTTTGACCCTTATTTACAACTACCCTATCAGATTAAAAACCTGATGGAATTTTGTCAAATGCTGTTGGACATCATTCCCGAAGGCGAAGAACTACAATTAGAAGTTTTCACCAAACACGATGAGATAGACAGAGAAAAAGCGCGGAATAGCAAAGAATTGCTTGACCGCTTATGCGCCGCTTTCGATAATACCGACTTAAAAATAACCTATAAATTTGATTTGACCACTTCTTTTCACGCCCGCAGCATAGAAGCCGATACCGGTTGGAAAATATCGTTGGATAGAGGATTGGATATTTTTCAAAACTACATTCTAAAAGATATGTTTTTGCTTGAAAACCAACGACAAGAGGCACGGGCAGTTAAAGCGTTTGAGGTGAGTTATTTGAAAATATAAGCAGTACCCAATGTACAATCATCTTTTTACACATGGATCTAAACCGACGAAGTCAAGAAAACCTTCCTTTTCTTGACAACCAAAAAGGGGTGGCAATCCGCTCTTCTCCTCCATAAAATTGTGTACCACAACACATCTTTAAGTCAATAGGTCATTCGGAGTGAGGGAAAACCAGAGTATCAAAATCAAAAACTGAGGCATTGAGAAAAATCCAATCCCCTTGATTGCATTTAATTGGCTTTACCCCCTGCGACAACCAACTTTAAAATTCAAATCCATAATTGTTTCAGGAAAAGTGCCTTTAGAAAATTTCTCTAAGATATTTACGAGTTTTATACAATCTTAAAGGAATTTGAGATTGAAATTGAGCTAAAAGTGAAAGGCTAATAAAGTCAGATATAAGCGCTGACAGAATCATCAACCTATCTTTCCTAATTTTATGAAATAAGGTTTGGTTCCATATATTTATATACATCAAAATACAAAAAGATACATTTGGATATATAAAAATACTTTTTACCTTTGTAATGTGATTAGTAGGTTAATGTCCAAAATATCAAAAAAATGGGAAATGAAGGTAATTTAATCCCTTTTGAGGGAAAAGAGATTAGAAAAATCTGGCATGATGACCAATGGTTCTTTTCTGTTGTCGATGTCATTGGTGTTTTAACAGACAGTGTTGTGCCACGCAATTATTGGGCTACACTCAAAAAACGTGAACCTCAACTGCTGACAGTCTGTCAGCAGTTGAAAATGTTATCCTCAGATCAGCGAAAAAGGCTTACGGATTGTGCAAATACTGAGGGGGTGCTTAGGATAGTCATGTCTGTACCCTCGCCAAAGGCAGAACCTTTGAAATTGTGGCTCGCACAGGTTGGAGGGGAACGATTGCAGGAAACAGAAAACCCCGAGCTCGCATTCGAGAGAGCCAGAGAAATCTATAGAGCAAAAGGTTATCCTGAAGATTGGATAGGTTATAGAGAAAAAAGCATTATTGCGCGCAAATTGTTGACAGAAGAATGGAAGCAACGGGGCATTAAGGAAAATGTTGAATATTCGATACTGACGTCTGAAATTGCAAAAGGTACATTTGGACTCACGCCAAGCGAACATGCTAAACTTAAAGGATTAGAAAACCAAAACCTACGTGACAATATGACTTTATTGGAGTTAATTTTCACTGCATTGGGTGAAGAGGTCACTCGTCAAATTGCCATCAAAGAAGAAGCTCAAGGGTTTGCCCAAAATCAAGATTCTGCCATACTCGGAGGTAGTTTTGCTGGGAACGCTCGGGTAAGGTTGGAAACAGAGCGTGGTATCAAAGTAGTGTCGTCAGATAATTTTTTGAATCTTGATAGTGATAAGAATCAAGCAGACGAACTTCCTGAATAGAAAAGATAGCGCAAAACATATCCCGTATACAAAAAGATACATTTAGATATATTTAGATATACAATGCGTTATTTCCTTTAAAAATCTTTTTACACCACTACCCTACTTATGAAATATCATGCACTTGTTTTAGAATAATATTTGAACAAGTCTAATTCTACTTTGACAGTAATGTCTATTCTTGAAATTTAATCGACAAAATTTCATTTAGATTTGAGATACAATAATATACAAAAAGGTATCTTTTTGTACTTTTAAATACATTAATATACGCCAAATTCTTTTTTTTTAAAACCTTTTTATTCGTTTTAGAATATTTATTTTAAAAAATTCACATACAAAAACATTCAGCTTATTCAACATACATAAAAGTATCAAAAAGCATCTTTTTATACCTTTAGATACATAAACATACACGAAAAGCAGTAAAAACACAGATTAAACTGAATACCGGATATGAAAACAGGATATGTTTCGACCTGTATTACGGCGATATTTTTGATTTAAGCGACAAACGATTATTTATCCAAGTGGTAAGCTTCAATAAAGAAAGAGGGGCTTTAAAGCAATAGAATAGGATTGGTTTATCAGGTTTCCTATAATTTTTGAAGTAATTAAAGTTTAGAAATAGGTGGGATAGTAGAAAAAATAGGGGCAGAATTTCATTCAATGTTGTCAAAATAAAAATACATTTAAATACAGAAAAATACTTTAATATACATTTACATATCTAAAAGTTCATTTTAATACATTTAAGTATCTATGAAAATTGCAATTACGAGCTTGAAAGGAGGTGTTGGCAAAACAACAATTGCCACAAATTTAGCGGTTTGCCTCGCTCAAAAGGGTTACAAAGTTTGCATCGTGGACACTGACGCGGAACAAGAAAGCAGCATCGGATGGTCTGAGCAGAGACAAGATAATCTGGTTAATGTCACCGTTGTCAGGGTAGGAGAGAAGTCTTTAATTCGAGAAGTCAAGCAAATGGAGAAAAACTTTGACATTGTGCTTTTAGATGGCTCGCCTCAATTGCGTGAGTTGGCAAGCGCAACAATTGCTGCCAGCAATTTTATCATCATTCCCATTTCACCCAGTGCCTATGACTTTTGGGCTTTGGAGAACTTTATGCTGCGTTTTGAGCAAATCAAACAAATGAGAGAGGATAAGCTCGAAGCGTATATTTTACTCAATAAATTTAGCGATACTCAAAACATCGGTAAAGAGTTGAACGAGAGTTTGAGAACAGAGTTTGCAGAGGTCAACAAACTTAAAACAACCATTGGAGAGCGGGTTGCCTACAAAGAAACCATTTCTCATGGCATTGGTGTAACGGAATACAAAGACAAAAAAGCGAAAGACGAAATTGAATCACTAGCCTCAGAGATCGAAGACATTATTAAAACTTTTTAATTTAAAATACAATATCACAGATGAAAAGGAGAAATGTAATACCCGCAAAGGTGCAATCAACCGAAGATTTGGAAAAAGCGGTCAAGAGTTTGCACCGCCCCGACTCTCACGCCTATAACTTCAAAATTCCTATTGAGCTATACGACGATATCCAAAATCATTTAGAGCAGAGTGGTCAAACTTTGAAGAGCTTCTTGATTTTTAGCATCAAAGATTATTTGAAAAATAACCGTATGGGTTAGTGCTTCATCCGCAATAATACTGAGGGGGGGCATGGCGCAATAAAACATAACATCATTTCTAATACTATAAAAATTCTATTTAATGAACATCAACAATTCTGTTTGTTGTTTCTAAATTTTTATATTGTTTATTTGTTTAAACTCCTTGTAATATGTTGAAGATGAACGACTTCTGACCAGTAAAGGGAGGAAAGTACGGAAAATAGAGGAGAAAATAACGGACTTAATAGGAGAAAATAACGGTTATAAAGGGAGGAAAGTACGGAGGATAGAGGAGAAAATAACGGAATCTCATAAAGAATATATTTTCTGCTAAAGGGAGAAAAGTACGGAATTTTAATGGTTTTAATAATTGTTCTCTGAAAAAGGAAAAACAAAAACTATTTTCCTTTTCCCATCTAACATTCAATCTTGATTTTTACATTTGCAACAGAAGAGGCTACTATCATTATTATTTTGGAAAAATATAAGGAAAAGATGGATACATCAAAGATCAAAAACAATTTAGTTGTCAGTTCAAATGATTTGGTACACGCCAAGTATGATTTGACTTTGTGGCAAAAGAGAGTTTTTGTCTATGCCATTAGCCAGCTCAAAAAAGAGGATGCCAATTTTGAACCCATCAAAATGAATGTAAGTGATATCATTAAGTTTTTTAATGGTAGTGATGGCGCAAAAACGTATGCGGCTATTTTGGAAGCACCCAAACATCTTGATAAAACCATTGAAATTCCGTATGTTACAGATAAAGGATTTTTGAGATATGGATTTATCAAGTTGCTTCAACGTTATACCCTTCCCGGTGATGACCAAGAAGAGAATCAATATATTGAGATTTGTTTCAACAACGATTTGAAGCCCCATCTGTTGGAATTAAAGGAAAAATTCCTAAAATATGATATTCGAAATGTCATTGAATTGCAAAGCACTTACTCTTTTCGAATGTTTGAGATTTTAAAATCTTATGAGTTTCGGAAGACAATCGAGTTAGAAATAGAATATTTGAGAAAGATTTTGGAAGTAACAGACAAGTATAAAAGCTATAAAGATTTTAGAATTTACATTATTGATAAGGCAAAATTAGATTTGACTAAGTTTTGTGATATAACTTTTACTTATGAAGAAAAGAAAGCCTTGAAAGGTAAAAAAGTGGTATCGCTCGTTTTCCATATCTGGAAGAATGATGCTGAACAAAAAGAAGTAAAAGTCGATGTTGTAAAAAGCAAAAAGGAGAAAAGTACGGAGTTTGCACCCACAATAGTTTTCAAAGATAATGTAGCATTCCAGAAAAAGGAGAAAAGTACGGATGATAAAATACATAAAACAATATCAAATACGCCAGAAAAAGGGCAAGCCACCTCTGAAAAATTGGTTCTTGAACTATCTCCAATCGTTATATCGCAGTTTGGCGTAAGCCTAAAGGTATTCATAAGTTTGGCAGAGGAACATACTGAGGGGGAGATACGTGAAGCTGTTGAGATCACTCAAAAGGCAATAAAACAAGGGAATGTGGGGAATGTGGCGGGCTTTTTTGTACAGGCAGTACGTGGAAAATATACGGATAACAAGCCTAAAATGAATCATATCGTGGCGGATAAAAAAGCAAAAATCGCAGAAACCAAACGGGTAGGGGAGGAGATCGAACAAAAGAAAAAAGATCAAAAACAAGCACAATTCGAACAAGAGATGGGTGTTTTTAATCAATTAATACAAGAAGATCTTAACCTTATTCCAATATTGACAGAAACCATCCTTTCTGGTATGTTGAGTGTTTATTATAAAAAAGATTTAACATTTGAAGAAAACTTGAAAAATCCTTTATTAAAAGCTGCTTTTTTGAACATGACTAAAGAACTAAAACCTCAAATGTTTGGATTGTCATGAGTTTAATGCCTTATCAGAAAGTATATTTAATTTAATACTATGCTTTCATAGGATGGTCGGTGAGCGTAATTGACGGAACAAAAATTAAGACAATATAAGGTACAAATTTGTAGCCTTGCCTGATGTCAGTTAAAGTAAGCTCAGTTCATAAAGGGGGTCTCTGTAAACTTGTTTTTGTCTTTTGACCAGTTTAATAATCTGGGATAAAATAGGGTTGATGTTATTATGTATTATAGACAACGATTTGTGTTGAGCAGCCTAAAATTTCGAAAAACCGACGTAGTGACAACGAACTTGGTCATTGTGCCATTTCAACCATATATGGTTTTCTATTCTACGAGCCTACAATACAAATTTGTGGAACTGTTTGTCTTGTGCTTTTGGTGCTTGATAAGAAAAAGAGATTTCCCCTATTAATCAATACACAAACTAAGGTACAGACAAGCCGAGCAGAAATACGACAGATAATCCTTTTTGAAGGTTTATTGGCTATTTGTGGGTTGTCTAAAGCAGTTCCCAAAAATCAAATGTTCATCGTTTACCCTGCTATGGATTCAAACCAGCGCAAATTGTCCTGAAGTAACATTTCACTTTATTTCCCCCTTATGCACAAAACCCATGTACAAAAGCTACACAGGATAACAGAATGTCGATAAGAAACGGTACGAGTATAGGAAAAGTATTGAAAAAGCACGGATAAATCCATTAGCTGGTATTCTTTACCCCGAAAAACAGCTTTTCAATAGGAGGTGGCGACGTGAACTGCTCGTTATTTGCCATTTAAGCAACAAATGCATTCCGATTCGACAGGTTATATGTTTTTGTTGAAAATTCCTTAGAGAGCCTTAAAAATAGGTTTGGGTGCCTCGTGACTCGGCTATATTTGGGTTTGATTTAGCTTGATTTAAGGTTTATTAAGTTTGAAAAGTCCTGTTAGGGTCAAGTGCCTCAACGAAGACGTTCAAAGAAACAGTTCAGAATCGCTTTGGTGCATAGGGAACATCAGCTCCGTCTTTTTCAGAATTTCTATTGAAAAAGACGGAGCACGTCTTAATAACGGTAAAGTGGAGTCACTTTTGCAAAATTAGCAATCCAAATATTTGAGAACTTCTAAGCATTCTCTTCTTCATCTGGAAGCTTTGAAATTTCCTCTTTCACTTGATTGGAAATTTTTTCTCCTAACGCATGCCTAATAAATTGTTCGTAGGCTTCTTTCTCTTTTTGAGCTTTTGTTAGTTTTTTCACTCCATCGGTAATGGTGGCATTTTGTTCTTTGTCTCGGTAAAATAAGCGGTAAACGAAAAATCCCAAAACTGCTATTGTTGCAGCAATAGCCACAATTCTTTCTCCAATAGACCAGTTTTTCCAGAAGTATGAAGCTGAATTGGGCATGTTATCAAGGTCAAATAGTTCTTTCATATTTGTTGTTTTTTAGTGATAAAATAAGTGTTCTTGTCTCCTTTTCTTTGGGTTAAGGTATATTCATAAAAGACAAACCCGCCATCAAACGTGCCTGTGTTGATGTCCGCTTTTAATCCCATTTTGCTAATATATTTTCTATCAATTGGGTCTGCTCCAAATACATTATGTAAGTCTATTAGAATTCGACGATTGCGATTCAGTATTTTGTTGGTCGCAATTTGAGCCGCTTTTTTTACAAGCTGCCGCTCATTATTAACGGCTGACTTGCACGAAGTTGAACAGTATTTCTGATTGGCTCGACCTCAAAGGGCTTACCACATTTTGCACATATTTGGAACATTTCTTAAAATTTAATCAATAAATGCTTTTACACTAATCTGCAATTATAGTGCGGATAGGTGTTTTATACGGAAGAAGCTCTTTTTTGATGCATTCTTGATGATTTAACTTTAGTTATTACGATACAACTGTGATGAAGCACATTATTTTCTTTTTAAGTGTTGAATATTCTGCACTTAAAGTGCAATCTAAGCAAAATGGAAACGCGTTTAATTTACAATAAACCGCACTTAAGTTCTATTAAGTGCGTATAATTACAAATATTAGATGAAACTATAAAATGCATTTTTAGAAAGAAAAACTTGCTGGTATTATTCGGAAATGAAAGCATAAATAATTTATGACCTCGCCCAAATATCAACTCGAATCTCCAGATTTAGCTATATAAATCAACGATACATTAATTGGTTTAATTAACCTTATGTTAATTAATAAAAGCTTTTTTATTGTATTGTCCTGGTTTTAGTTGACCCATAAAAGTGGAAAAGATGGTAAACGGTTCAAAACGAATATTTTATGGCGAAAGCCTGAAACGGCAAGTCGTACGAGATTATGAAACAGGACGCTATACGTACAGTAGTCTATCTGAGAAATACGGTATCTTAGGCAGCTGTACGGTCAGCGACTGGTGTAAAAAATACAGTACATTAGCTGGTGAAAAGAAAAAGACAAAACGGATGGGCAAGAAAAAGCCTCAATTGGCACAGGTTATCGCCGAGGCGCCAGCAGAATTTAAAGAGAAACCTAAGCGGAGCGCAGAGCAAGATAGGATAAGCGATTTAGAAAAAGCGTTGGCTTTATCGCGTCAACGAGAACAACTGTACCTTCGAGTCATCACCGTTTCGAGTGAAGCGTTGGGGGAAGACCTTTTAAAAAAAACTGGTTTAGGGTTGTTAAATCCTCCAGCGCAGAAGGATGGATAAGTATTCGTCGAGCCTGTTCGATACTTGGCTATAGCAAACAAGCGTATCACAAAAGAGAAAAAGAAGGCGTATTACGCGCAACGCACCAGACGCAAAAGACAGAATCTGTGTTGGCATCAGTCAAGATGATACGGGAAGATATGCCTCGTTTAGGTACGCGCAAGTTGTATTATTTACTAAGTGAAGAGTTTGAGCAAGGCGGTTTAAAAGTCGGTCGCGATAAACTATTTTCGATATTACGAGCATCTAACTTATTGATTCACAAGAAGAAACGATATGTTCGGACAACAGATAGTAGCCAATGGCAACGCCAGCATGATAACTTGGTTGAAGGATATGTGCCAGAAAAGCCTGAAGAGTTATTGGTCTGCGACATCACGTATTTTGAAACAGAACAGGGCAACGCATATGGACATTTAGTGACAGATGCTTATTCGAAGAAAATCATGGGTTATGAAGTGGCTTATGATATGACAAAAGAGCGCACAGTGGCAGCTTTTGAAATGGCGATGTCAAACAGAGTTTATAAGCATCGAGGGATACATCATTCAGACAGAGGTTTACAATATTGCTCGTATCTTTATACAGCTACTGTACGAGACAATAACTATGAAATTAGTATGACTCAAGATGGCAGCCCTTATGACAATGCCATAGCCGAGCGCATCAACGGCATCTTAAAAGATGAATTTGGTTTAGACAAGAAATTTAAAGACCTTGATGAGCTAAAAGAAAAACTCAAACGTGCCGTCGAGATTTACAATAATCAAAGACCACATATGAGTTGTCACTTATTAACGCCCAA
>JANOAU010000041.1:0-89202 GCA_031411275.1 Saprospiraceae bacterium
AAAATACTGAGGGGGGTATCGAAACCCTTTTTTGTAAGTTATTGATCCCAAATAAGTTGCAACAAAATTTACGCTTACTTAAACATTTTAAAAATATTGTTTTAAAAATGCTAAAGTAGGGATTTTTATGCTCCTTGCTACTAAAAGTCTCCTAAAGTTTCTGGCAGTTGTGCTAAGGCAGCCTCGAGCTGTTCTTTATTAGGGGCGATACCGTGCCATTTGTGGCTGCCCATCATAAAATCCACGCCGGCACCCATGTGTGTTTTCATCAAAATCACAACGGGTTTACCTTGTCCATGATGCGTCTTTGCCTCGTTCAACATAGCAACAACATCTTCGATATTATTGCCGTCTTCTAATATTAAGACCTCCCAACCAAAGGCTTTGAGTTTGGCGGGCAAATCGCCGAGGGACATCACTTTCTCTGTTGGTCCATCAATTTGTTGTCCGTTCCAATCCACGGTTACGATGAGGTTGTCAAGTTTATAATGCGGCGCGAACATCAAGGCTTCCCAGTTTTGACCTTCTTCCAATTCACCATCACCCGTCAGTACCCATACAAAATTGGGGTCGCCATCCATTTTTTTGGCTAAAGCTGCACCACAGGCGACAGACAAGCCCTGTCCCAATGAACCAGAAGCGATACGCACGCCCGGCAGACCTTCATGCGTTGTCGGATGCCCTTGCAAACGGCTATTCATCTGACGAAAGGTCGTCATTTCGGCCGCAGGAAAATAGCCCGCCCGCGACAAAACGCTGTAAAAAACAGGCGAAATATGCCCATTCGATAGGAAAAACAAATCTTCATCTTTGCCTTCCATATAGAATTTATCCTTGCGTTTCATCACAGAAAAGTAAAGTCCCGTGAGATAATCGGTGCAACCCAACGAGCCGCCTGGATGCCCTGATTGACAATTATAAACCATGCGAACAATGTCTCGCCGCACTTGTGAAGCAATACCTTGTAATTCAGTTGTAGTAGTCATATTGTTTTATATTTGATAAAATTAGTTATTCGTTATTGGTTACTCGTTATTGGTTATTCGTTATTGGTTATTCGTTTACAAAATCCCTCATAACGAATAACCAGTAACGAATAACAAATAACCAATCCCCACTAACGGACGCAAAAGTAGGAAAATAAACCATGAAAAATAGCCTTCAAAAAGTCAAAACTTTTTGAAGGCTATTGTAGGGAATAAAAAACCCGCGAAGCAAGTTAAGTCACTTCGCAGGTTAAAACTTCATCAAACCAATCACATGAAAAAACTTTTTAAATGTGTTTTTTTTATATCACTTTTAAAATGATTATTTGCTGTAAGGGAAGGACTCGAACCTCCACGAGGCGGTTAGCCGAAGAACAGAGTGCGCGCGCTGGTGGTCAACCCCAATTACTCTTCGTTTATCCCGTGCTCCCCACCCTCGAGACAAGAGGGCATGGCTGCCAATTTCATCACCTCACAATCGGGTTATTCGTTACTGGTTATTCGTTTATTGGTTCGACCAATAAACGAATAACCAGTAACGAATAACGAGTAACTAATTTGCTGTAAGGGTAGGACTCGAACCTACAAGAGGCGGTTAGTTTTGATTACTCAAATTTTATCCCGTCTTCCCCACCCCCGAGACAAGGGGGCACGTCTGCCTGTTTCGTCACCTCACAATTTTCAATTTTATTTTGATTCTCTCATTGAGCTTTCTCAATTTCGATGGTGCAAAGATAAATGCATTGTCAACGAATCACCAAATTTTTTATCAATTTTGTAATGGTATTGAATAAACTTTTCAATATTCATAAAATATAAGTTATTTTAACTAAATTTTCATAAATTAAGCTAAATTATTTTTTCTTATTTTAAGAAATTTTCAATGCAGAAAATGACCATTCTGAAAATATTTCTCAATTTTGCAGAATTAATAAACCACATTTTTCTGTTGTTGACTTGCTTATTTATAAAAACTTTGCTCGTTATGTCAAAATGAATAAAAAAAAGACAGAGAAAAACCTCTTTTCTTTCCTATTATGGGTGTTTTTATTCAATATTTTAAAAAATCTTACAATCAAAACCGAAAAAATGCTTCACAAACAACAGAAATCTGAATCTGCCTTATCTTTGGGCAAATTTCTTGAATGAATCAACAACGAATTTATAAGTCTTTCCACGATACCAAGCAACACGAACTTAAAAAACTGGCTGTGTTGATTGATCCTGATAAGATGCGACTCAACAACGTCGCGCGTGTTCTCGACCTCGCCGTACGCGCTGAAGTGGATTATTTTTTTGTCGGTGGTAGCCTCATCGTCAACGATATGATGGACTATTGCCTCGATGCGATTCGAGAAATCGGTTCTATTCCTGCCATTCTTTTCCCAGGCAGTCCACAACAAATCAACAAAAAAGCCGATGCCATTCTGTTATTATCTTTGATTTCTGGACGAAATGCTGATTTGTTGATTGGGCAACACGTCCTCGCCGCACCTATGTTGCGCCGTTCAGGTCTCGAAATCATGCCGACAGGCTATATGCTTATTGACGGCGGCGCACCAACAACGGCTTCTTATATCAGTGGTACACATCCGATTCCTTTCAATAAAGAGGATATTGCTGTCTGCACAGCTCTGGCAGGTGAAATGCTGGGTCTGAAAACAATCTATTTAGATGCGGGTAGCGGTGCAAAAAATCCCATACCAGAGGCTATGATTACGGCGGTGAGCCAAAACCTCAATATTCCGCTTATTGTCGGTGGCGGTATGCGAACCCCTGAACGAGCGGCTGCCACTGCCCGTGCGGGTGCTGATATTATTGTGGTCGGTAATGCGTTGGAGAAAGACCCGGATTTGGTGATAGAAATTTCGCAAGCCATACATGCCGTCAGGAAGCAGAATTATTATGTCTGAGTTGCGCTAAATCTTAGTAAGCCTTAAAGGCTTACTAAGATTTAAGAAAGAATGGTTTGCTTAAAATAATAGACTCAAATTATTGTTAACCAATGTTTTATATTTTTCACTTTTCGTTTTTCACTTTTCATTTAGTATATAATGGATTTGCCCTTTTTGTGTTTTAAACCAAATCAAACAAATTTTTTACGCCAATCGTTCGCCCTACATTGTAGCCTTCAGCATATGCCACACCTATATAACGACCGTACACCGCATCTTTGCCGCGAATCGAATCCAAAAACGATGAGCTTGAAATAGGGGTGATGGGTTCAGAACTATCCGCATTAAAAAACTGGCTTTTATATGCCATAATAAGTTCAAATTTCTTATTTACAAAGTCCGAAATGTCAATCGCAAAATCGGGCTTCAAAGAACGGTCTTGGATATAATGATAAACAACTTTGGGTCGCCACGCTTCTTGCAGCCCCCCCTCAGTATCTACAGTCTCGATCTTTATCAATCCACTTAAAAAACAGGCTTCGGCAGTAAGTTTTGCCGCACGACCATGGTCAGGATGACGGTCTTCGATGGCATTAGCAAGCACAATTTCAGGGCGATATTTTCTAATTACCCGTATGATTTTCAATAAATTATCTCTGTTTTGAATAAAAAAACCGTCTTCTAAATCCAGTTGTTCACGTACCAATGCACCCATCATGCGTGCGGCGGTCGTTGCCTCTTGGGTGCGTATGGTGGCATTGCCGCGTGTACCCAATTCGCCGAGTGTCAAATCGAGTAAACCAACGGTGTTACCAAGCGAAATTTGACGTAACAAAGTACCCGAACAAGACAATTCTACATCGTCGGGATGAACGCCCACAGCAAGTATATCTAATTTTATTTTATCGCTCTTAATCATCAAAAGTCTTTTTTGTCGTTTAAAAATAGTCGTTTAGTCGAAAGTTGAATAGAAAGGGGAATGTTTTTAGGCGTAAAAATGTTTTATCATTGCTTTGCAAATTTCTACAAACTTGTTCGGTTTGTGTAATATATTTCAAAAATAAAATTTAAAACAAAAATGACCTATCAAACTAACGCCTTGCCTAACGAAATGACACTTGTTCAAAAACCCGATTTTTTCCGCGATTTCACGGATGGCATTATCAGCTACGGCAAGGCTTATCAATTAATTGCGCGGCACAAATTGTGGTATTATATGGTTGTCCCAGGCATTGCGAGTGTGATTTTAGGTTTGTCCATCATTTATTCTGCTTATCTTTTGTCCGATAATGTCACAGATTTATTGACCTCTTTATATCCTGAAACGTGGTGGGGCGCGAGCATTGTCGCCAATATTTCAGCCGTTTTCAGTTGGATTTTGCTGGGTATCACAGGTATTTTAGGTTATCGCATCATCCTCATGGCATTGGTTTCGCCATTTATGTCGCCTTTGTCGGCGCGTATTCAGTCCGAAATCACAGGCGTTACAGTCTATGATTTACCGTTTTTTTCGTTCACCAATTTCCGTTTATTACTGAGGGGGTCTGCGTTGAGCATTCGCAATATCTTGAAAGAGTTGTGGTATGTTGTGTGGCTGCTTATTTTGGGCTTAATACCCGTTATTGGCTGGTTTTCGGCGATTGCCATTTTTTTTGTCCAATCTTTTTATTCAGGTTTTGGCAACTTGGATTATTCGCTTGAAAGATATTATAGTATCGCTGATAGCAAAAAATTTGCTGCCCGTTATCGTTGGTTAGCCGTTGGCAATGGAGCGGCTTTTTTGACCTTATTGGCTGTGCCGATTATCGGTTTTTTTGTGGCGCCTGCCCTTTCAGTGGCTGCAGCAACTGTAGAAAGTGTCAAACGCATCGATGCCCCTCTGAAAAATATACAACAGTTGGAGGAGTTTATTTAAATATGAATTATGAAATATGAAATATGAAAACACATCTTTGGGCAGTTTTAATTATACTAAATTGAAATCGCAACAAGCTGATTTTCAATATTTTAAATTATCCATTGTCAA
The DNA here is from genome assembly GCA_031411275.1 of Saprospiraceae bacterium. GTDB lineage: Bacteria > Bacteroidota > Bacteroidia > Chitinophagales > Saprospiraceae > JAAFJT01. The sequence continues at coordinate 4,908 of JANOAU010000041.1, forward strand.
CTATCCATTATCCATTAAATATAAATGCCAAAACCAAAAGCCTTTTCAAAGCGTTAGCTTTGTATTTTGAACAAAACATAATTTTGTATGAATACCCGACTTCTATTACTCACCTGCATTTTGAGCATTTTTACGACAAGTGCTGTTTTTTCACAAAATTTTACATTGTCAGGATATATTAAAGATGAACGCTCTGGCGAGACGCTCATTGGGGTCAATGTTTTCAACAAAGACAATAGGCAGCAAGGGGCGGCGACCAACACCTATGGTTTTTATTCGTTGACATTGCCGAAAGGCGTTTATACCATAAAAGTAAGCTATGTTGGCTTTCAAGACAAAGAAATTAAAGTGGATTTGACGGCAAACCAGACCCTCAATGTCGGTATTACTGAGGGGGTCGAATTGCAAGAAGTAGTTGTGACAGCACAGGAAAAAGATAAAAATGTGACCCGTACCGAAATGGGCACCGTGACACTGCCCATAGACAATATTAAAAGAACGCCCGTTTTGTTCGGTGAAGCTGATGTTTTGAAAGTCATACAGCTTTTGCCCGGTGTGAAGGCGATGGAAGGAAGTTCAGGGTTTTATGTACGTGGTGGTGGCATTGACCAAAACTTGGTGCTTTTGGACGAGGCAGTGGTCTATAATCCAGGACATTTGCTTGGTTTTTTCTCTGTTTTTAATGCCGATGCCATAAAAAACACGACTTTAATAAAAGGGGGTATGCCTGCACAATACGGCGGTCGGTTGTCGTCGGTGTTGGATATTCAGATGAAAGAAGGTAATAATAAGACCTATGAAGCAGAAGGCGGCATTGGTCTGATAGCGAGCCGTTTGACGGTTGAAGGGCCTATTCAGAAAGAAAAATCGTCGTTTATTGTTTCCGCAAGGCGAACTTATGCCTTAGATTTGGCGCAGCCCTATATTGATAAAACAAAATTGGCGGGTACAAATTATTATTTTTATGACCTCAATGCGAAGGCAAATTATACGTTTTCGGACAAAGATCGCTTGTATTTATCGGGCTATTTTGGACGTGATGTCTTTGTTTTTAATTCAAAAGACAGAGGTTTTAATTTTCGCTTGCCTTATGGGAATGCCACGACAACACTGCGTTGGAATCACGTTTTCAAACCGACTTTGTTTATGAATGTGAGTGGTGTTTACAACGATTACGATTTTGCGGCAGGTGGCGGACAGGATGTTTTTCAGTTCAATGTCTTCTCGGGTGTGCGTGATTGGAATGGCAAAGTGGACTTCGATTACTACCCCTCAGTAAATCATGCTTTAAAATTTGGTGTTAACTATACCTATCACCGCCTAACACCGAATGTCGCAACAGGGACAAATGGGGAACAAGTCTTCACGAATAGTGATTTAATTAAACCCAAATATGCCCATGAATACGCCGCTTACATCAGCGACGATTGGAAAGCGACCCCTCAGTTGACGCTCAATATCGGTACACGTTTGTCTGCTTTTCAACAAATTGGCCCTTATACATCTATAAAAACAGGTGAAACCTTTGCAAAAGGAAAAGTGGCAAAGTCCTATTCTGGTTTTGAACCCCGTTTGACAGGCACATATAAGTTGAATGATAATGTCAGTTCCTTGAAATTTGGCGTCACGATGACCACGCAGTATTTGCATTTGGTATCCAATTCGACGAGTTCGTTTCCGTCCGATGTATGGGTAGCGAGTTCCGAATTGGTACAGCCGCAGCGTGGTATTCAGTATGCCGCAGGTTATTTTCGCAATTTTAATGACAATATGTGGGAAACATCGGTTGAGGTTTACTACAAAAACCTACGCAATCAAATTGATTATCCTGAAAACTATGTACCAAAACAAGCAGAAGATGTTGAAGAGTCTTTTGTGTTTGGAAAAGGTCAAGCTTATGGCGCAGAATTTTTTATCAAAAAAGCCAAAGGTCGCCTCAATGGATGGGTCGGTTATACTTGGTCTCGAACGTTACGAACATTTCCTGACATTAACGAGGGACGAACCTACCCCTCAGTATATGACCGTATTCACGATGTTGTAATTGTGTCAAATTATGCCGCTACGCGGAAATGGGATTTATCGGCTAACTTCGTTTTTGCAACAGGTAATACGTTTACACCCTTAAAACAACTCTATTTCATAGACCAAAAGCTGAATGTCGAGTATGGCGACCGCAATTCCCTTCGTTTAGCCACTTATCATCGTGCCGATTTTGGGGCAACTTATACGCCCAAACCCGATAAAACAGGTTTCAAATCAAGTTGGACTTTTTCAGTCTATAATTTCTATAATCGGTGGAATCCATTTTTTGTCTATTATGATATTCAACAGTCCTTTCAAAAAGGAACAGCGAAGGCAACCGCGCAACAAGTCACTATTTTCCCGATTATACCTTCTATAACCTGGAATTATAAATGGCAACAGAAAAAAAGACTTTAGGAAATGATGAATTATAAATGATGAATTATAAAGCATTGATTAATAATTCTTTATAATTCAAAATGGTAGATTTTATTTTACTCATTTTACTTAGCTATTGGGAATTTGTATTCCTCCTTTGGAGTTGGGGGTTGGTTAGTTGTTTGAAAGAAAAGATAAAAATACAAAGCGTTGAAAGGGTTGAAAACGTTTATACATAAAGGTTTATACGAGGCGAAAAAAGCTGTCTTATGTGTAAATAATAGGTCTTTTAAATTTTATAGAAATATAAAAGTAAAACCTGTTAATTTTGGCATTGTATAAATAAAATATCAAAAAAAGGGCGTTTTGAAAAACAATCTTTTCTGGTAGCTAAATCGTTTCGTCCATTCAAACACCTAAGCGTATGAAACTATCTCTATATTTTAGCTTAATGCCTCGTGTTTATTATAAGCAGAACAAATCCATTGAAAGGAAAATTGATAAAATACCTTCTCTTTCAAAGGGTTGGGACTTGTCCTTGGGGTCGTGTCCCTTGCTCCTTGCCTTTTGCCTTTTTTTTACCCCCCTCAGTATAAAGGCTCAAAATTGCAACGGTATGATATCCGATAACCGTTTGGTGGGCAATACACATTATTTATACACGGTCAATATGACGCTCATTTTTCGAGGTGATTATACTTACGAAATGGAGTTTTTCAATAATGAAAAAGGCATTTCAGCACGTATTACGTCAAAAAATGGTGTTGAATTCAATCAAGGAGATGAAATGATTTTTGTTGATGCCAACAACACCCGTAAGACTTACCGTTTTGTAGAAATGGGTGATGTTAAAGGACGTGTTTACCAAAACGTCTTGCAATTGGATATGGCAGCCATAACTTGGTTTTCAGAAAACAGGACAACCACGTTTTATATATTGAGTAAAGCGAGTTACGAGATGCGGAAGTTTACGATTCCAGATAATCGTCAAATTGAGTTCAAAAATTTGGCTTTGTGTTTCATGCAAAGTCTTGATAAATCAAAAGTCAAAAATGTAACTGTCAATACCGAATCGGGTGGATTCAAACCTCCCGCACCGACTCCGACAGGCGGCACGACGACCACAGGGGGGTCAACAGTGGTGAGAAAAGCGGATATTTCACAACTGAACGATCAGGAATTGAATGATTTGCGTAAAGAATTGGCTGCAACAAAAGACAAAATTCGTTCTGAAATTGCTGAGGAGAAAGAAAAAGGGGTGCGTGAAAAGCAAAAAATTCAAGAAGATGTCAATACTTCTCGTCAATTAGCGGAACAGAAAAAAGCAGAATATGCCAAAGAAATTTTTGAAGCCCGTCAAAGGTCACAAGTAATGATTGACTCCGCAGGTCGTCAATTTACCAATATGGTCGCTGAAAGCCAAAAACGAGCCAGTGTGGAGATGGATAAAATCGCTAAATCGGTTGGCGAAGCCCGCGAAAGGGCAGGGCAAGAAATACAAAAAGCGCAATTGGAATCCGCCAAAGAAGTAGCCGCTGCCCGTGAGAAAGCGGCGGCAGAAATCAAATCAACCCAAGAAAAACTGACAGAAGCCAAGCAAACTTATGCCGATGAGGTCGCTTCTTCTCGTGAAAGTGCCACAGAAGAATTGAAACACATCAGAGAAGAAACTATAAAAACGGTGACAGATGCGCGTGCATCCGCAAAAATTGAACGTGAAAGAACCGTTGAGGAAGTGGGCACTGCTAAAAAAACGGCAGCTGATGTTATTTTGAAAACTCAAGTTGATGCCGCCGATTCTGTCGCACGCACCCGCGAAAAAGCCGTTTTAGAAAAACAACGCATCGCTTTTGAATTGGCTGAATCCCGTCGTAAAGCCGCAGAAGAAAAAGCAACGATACAACAAAATTCAGCCTCTGAAGTCGCGGAAATAAAAGAAAATGTTGCCAAACAAAAAGAAGCTTCTGCTATAGAAGTCGCTGAATCACGAAAAAAAGCTGCCGAAGTCATAGCTCGTACCAATGAACAGGTCGCCGCACAACAAGAACGTGCAAAATCTGTTATTGACTCTGTTCGTCAAAAAGAAAGCCAAGAAGTGGCAACAGCCCGCGAAAAAGCATCAACCGAAGTGACAAAATCACAACAAAGTTTGCAAAATTATATTACCCAAATCCGTGCTACGGCGGATAGTATTCGCCAAGCACAAGCGCAAGAAGTTGCTAAAGCACGCCAACGTGCAGCAGAAGAAATTGCAAAAACGCAAAAGCAAGCCACAGAACAGATACAAACCGCCACCACAAAGATAGAAGAAGCCAAGCAAGTGTATGCCAAAGAAGTTAATACAGCGCAAACAACGGCGCAAAAACGGATGTTAGAGATTCAAAAAGAGGCAGAAAACCGTATTGCAGAAACCAAATCCAAAGAGAAGGAATTACTGAATATGACGGCCAAAGAAGTACAAGATGCCAAGCAGCGTGCAGTTGCCGAAGTCGTTAAAACACAAGAAGCCTCCGCTAAGGAAATAGCTAAAATTAAAGAAAAAGAAGCGATTGAAACGCAAGAATCATCGAAACGGCTTTCTGAAGTGAGGCGTTCTGCTGCTGAAAATCACTCGAAAATACAAACGGCAGAGGCTGAAGCGATTCGATTAGTCCGTGAAAGTGCCGCAAAAGAAAAGGAAAAAACGGCAATTGAAGTGTCTGAAGCCCGTCAAAGTGCAGCTGCTTTAATCGCCCAAACGACTGATGAAGCACAAAAAGATGTCAAATCCATTCGGGAACAAGCGGCAGCAGCCGTCAAAGAGATAAAAGACAATGCTGAAAAGAAAAAACAGGATATTGCGCGACAAGTCGCTGAAACGGAGCTAAAAGCACGACAAGAACAAGATTCAGTCCGTCAACGGTCAGCCTTAAATATATTGAATACACAAAAAGAAGAAGCCGCTAAAAAACAACAATATGCCAACGAAGCTGCTGAAGCGCGTATTAAAGCGCAAGAGGAAATAAGCAAAGCACAAAAAGAAAGCTCAGATGATATTTATCAAGCCAAACAACTGGCAGCACAACAAATTCAAAAAGTAAAAGAGGAAACAGCGCTTGAAATTCAAAGAATGAAAGAAGAAATTAAAAAACAAGAAGAAATTTTGAAAAAGCTGAAAGAAGAAGTGGATAAGAAAAGCACAAAAGGGCAATAAAGAGTTTAGATAATGTCATATAAAATTAAAGAAATATTTTACACTTTACAAGGGGAAGGTGGTCAAGCGGGACGGGCAGCGGTTTTTTGCCGTTTTACAGGGTGCAACCTGTGGACAGGTCGTGAAAAAGATAGAGCCAAAGCTATTTGTCCATTTTGTGATACTGATTTTGTGGGAACAAATGGATTGAACGGTGGTCGTTTCGAAACGGCAGCAGCAGTCGCTGCAAAAGTGAGTGAAGTATGGGGGGACCCCTCAGTAGGTAAGCCTTACGTCGTTTGTACAGGCGGCGAACCTGCGTTGCAACTTGATGATACACTTGTTGCCGCCTTTCACGAAGCGGGTTTTGAAGTCGCCATTGAAACAAACGGCACTTTACCTCTTGTAAAAGACATTGATTGGGTGTGCGTGAGTCCAAAAGCAGGTGCAGACCTCCATATACTGAGGGGGTCTGAATTAAAATTAGTATTTCCGCAAGCAGGAGCAGAGCCTGAATTGTTTGCACACCTCGATTTTGATTACTATTATTTGCAACCTATGGACGGTGCGTTTCAAGATATCAATACACAATTAGCTTTAGATTTTTGTTTGAAAAATCCACAATGGCGGTTAAGCTTGCAGACGCATAAAATTTTGAGCATTCCATAATCGAACTACAAAAATAAGTGATTTTAAGATATAAGACCTTTGCAAGTCATTGATAGTCATAATTTTAGAATTTGTCCTACATTTAAAGAAGACTTTGTTAACTTTGCAAAACATAAAATTCTAATTGTCATTCTAAAATCAATCACAACGTGGCAACACTCCTAACTAAAACAACAGAGGGCATTACTGTAAGCGTCGAAACGTTTTATCAATACGATTATAGCCGTCCGATAGAGCATAAATACATCTTTGCGTACCGCATTTCTATCAAAAACAACAGCGATTTCACTGTTCAGCTTATGACACGCCATTGGTATGTTTACGATTCTAATGGTATTATGCGCGAAGTGGAGGGCGAAGGTGTCATTGGTTTGTTGCCTATTTTAGCCCCTAATGAGTCGCATCAATATATTTCGTGGTCGCATTTGTTCACCGATATGGGCAAAATGCACGGCTATTACACATTCGTTCGACAGATTGACGGCGAGTCGTTTCAAGTCGTGATTCCAGAATTTCATTTGGTTGCACCTTATAAATTGAATTGACGTTCAATAGAAATAGGTTTTTTGCGTTTAGAAACCATTCAATAATGATGAATTATAAATGATAAATGATGAATTTTTTAAGCATAGATCTACAATGCTTTATGATTCAAAATGGTAGATTTTATTTCATTCAATCCGTTGAACATCAACGTTTTGCAAATTCATCATTCACCACTTATCATTCATCATTTCCTTTTTTATTCCTTTCCTTTTTTATGAAAAATAACATTTTTGCCGCCCTTTTCCTGGCTTTTGCTTTCCTATTGACCGCTTGCGGAAAAGAAAAAATCGTTTTTGAAAAAGAGTATCCTATCCCAAACAACGCGTGGACTTACGCAGATACGCTCAATTTCGCTTTCGATATTGTTGACACATTGGCACTTTATGACATTGTGGTGCATATAAAACATCGGTCGGACTATGGCTTTCAAAATCTTTATACACGTATTGCTACAAAATTTCCTAACGGTGATAGAAGAAGCCAAACCTTAAACTTCGACCTCGCTGACAATACGGGCAAATGGGTAGGCAAAAAAAGTAGTGATAATTGGGATTTTGAAGTCAAAATACAACAAAATGCTTTTTTTAATCAAACAGGGCAACACATCATTACGCTGGAACAAATGATGCGCGTGTCATCCCTTTCGGGTATTGAACGCATTGATTTACAAGTGATTGACAAAGGTGATAAGCGGCAATTGGGCGATGAAAAAAAAGGGGAAAAGGTTAAGAAGTGACCCCCTCAGTAGATTTATAAAAATATTTCAATCAATATAAATTAGTGATTATTATGAATTTAGAAGCGAAAATTCAAAAAGACCTTATGACGGCGATGAAAGCCAAAGACGAAAAGGCATTACGGGCTATTCGCGCCATTAAATCAGCTATTTTATTGTTCAAAACAAGCGGCACAAATGCTGAACTCGATGAAGATGCCGAAATTAAAATGTTGCAAAAAATGGTCAAACAACGCAAAGAGTCGTTGTCTATTTTTGAACAACAAGGACGTGAGGCATTGGCACAAACCGAACGCGAAGAAATAGAAGTGATAGAGCAATATTTGCCACAGCAATTGAGCGAAGACGAAATCGAAGCAACGATTAAAAATATCATCTCTGAAACGGGCGCATCGAATATGAAGGACATGGGTAAAGTGATGGGTGCTGCAAATAAAGCCTTTGCAGGGCGAGCAGAAGGCGCAGTGATTTCAGCGATTGTTAAGCGTTTATTGGCTTAGTTTTTTAAAAACAATAATCATCCGATGAATGCTATTTTGTCGGATGATTTTTATTTTAGAGATAAAAATGATTGAAGAAAAAATAATTTTCAACGTCGAAGACTCTGATTTTGAACTCGAAAATACTGAGGGGGTCGTTTCGTGGATTGAAAAAGTGGTGGGTTTAGAAAAAAAGCGCATCGGCGGCATCAGCTATATTTTTTGTAGCGATGACTACCTTTATAAACTGAATGTTGAGTACCTCGACCACGATACCTTAACCGATATTTTGACATTTCCCTACAACCGCAGCCCTTTAGAAGGCGATATTTTTATCAGCATAGACCGTGTGAAAGACAATGCACAGGACTTAAACATACCCTTTGAAACGGAGCTACACCGCGTCATCATTCATGGCGTTTTTCACCTCTGCGGCTACCTCGATGAGACCGATGAGCAAGAGACTTTGATGCGTCAAAAAGAAGATGAAGCTCTTTTATTGCTAAATGGCTAAATTATTGTATTGTTGTGTGCCGTATGTTTACTAAACAAGGAGTCATACAACAAAATAAAATAACAATACTAACAATACAACAATTTAATATGCTTTACGACCATATCCAAGAAGCTGTCGAATATATCAGATTATATACCGATTTTATGCCCAAATACGGGATTGTACTCGGCACAGGCTTAGGCAATCTGACCGATGATATGTTGATTGCTTGCGAAATTGAATATCGAGACATCCCTCATTTTCCAATTTCAACCGTTCAAAGTCACAAAGGAAAACTGGTTTTTGGCTATTTGAATGGTACGGCAGTGGTCGTCATGGCAGGGCGTTTTCATTATTACGAAGGCTATTCGGCGCAACAAGTGACGTTTCCGATTCGTGTTTTGAAAGCTTTGGGCATCGAAACGCTCTTCATTACCAATGTGGCGGGCAGTACGAACGCCGATATTGAAGCAGGTGACATTGTTTTTGTCAGTGATCACATCAATTTGCAACCTGATAATCCATTGCGTGGCGAAAACGATGAACGGCTCGGTGTGCGGTTTCCAGACATGAAAAACGCTTACGATAAATCATTGATAAACAAAGGATTAGAGATAGCAAGACGGCAAGGCATCACCGCTCACACAGGCGTATATGTGGCGTTACAAGGGCCTAATTTAGAGACTCCTGCGGAGTATAATTTCTTACATCGCATCGGTGGTGATTTAGTAGGCATGTCCACTGTTCCCGAAGTTTTAGTCGCGCGTCATGCCGATTTGCGGACGATGGTCATATCAATCGTTTCAAACAAATGTTTTCCAATAGAAGATATAAAAGAGACAACAGTTGAAGACGTTATCGCCGTTGCAACAAAGGCAGAACCTAAGATGCGGTTGATTATCAAGGAGTTATTGAAATACTGAGGGGTCTAACCTTTCTTCAAAAAAGCGACTTTCAAACCCAATAAAATCAAAATTACACCTGTAAATTTCTCCTGCCACTTTACAAACGTCGGATGTTGATTTAAAAAATTACCCGCTTTGCCAAATGCAAGGGCAACAAGGGCGTTGACCACCGTACCTGAAAAATTGAACCACAAACCCAACATTAAAATCAAAAACCACATGCGGTCATACTGAGGGGGAACAAATTGAGGTAAAAAAGCTAAAAAAAACAAGGCAACTTTTGGATTCAATACATTGGTCACGACACCTTGTTTGAAAACTTCAAATTGCGTTTTTTCTTTTTTAATTGTTTGGATATCAAAGGTTTGTGTTTTTGAAAAAATACTTTTAACACCGATATAAATCAAGTACGCTGCACCTAAATATTTTATCGCATCAAACAAAAATGCTGATTTTGCAATAATGGCTGAAATGCCAATCACTGCTGCAAAAATATGCACCAAACAACCCACTGCAATACCCAAAGCTGCCATAATGCCTGCCCGAACACCGTGACTTGTCGCATGAGTCGCCACAAAAAGCATATCATTGCCTGGTGTAATATTGAGCATCAAGGCAGCAAAAGCGAAAACGCTGAACGTCTGTATATCCATTGTTTAGATAGTTTTTTCTTCCCAAACAGCGCAAAGGTTCACAATCATCTCCACCGATTTTTCCATGTCTTGAATGGATACGAACTCATGACGCGAGTGAATGGCTTGTTCTCCAGCAAAAAGATTTGGACAAGGTAAACCCATAAAGGACAAACGCGAACCGTCCGTTCCCCCGCGAATTGAGCCTAATTTAGGTGTTAAACCCGACCGTTTTGTCGCTTCAATGGCGTATTCCGTTACGTGTGGATATTTATCAAGCATCACTTTCATGTTGCGGTATTGCTCTTTTAGGGTCATTTCAGCTTTTGAAAATGGATAATTGGTCATCACTTTGTCCATGATACCCCTCAGTATTGTCGTCTTTTCAGACAATAAAACATCATCGAAATCACGTAAAATGAAGGAAATTTCAGCATTTTCTAAGCTGCCCTCGATTTTTACAGGATGAATAAAGCCCTGTTTCCCTTCCGTTGTTTCTGGCGTTAAGTGGTCTTTTGGTAAAGCCGCCACGATGTCAGAAGCAATTTTTATGGCGTTTTCCATTTTGCCTTTGGCATAACCTGGATGTGCTGCGACGCCTTGAATGGTGATTTTTGCACTATCTGCAGAAAATGTTTCGTTTTCAATGTCGCCAATCGGACCACCGTCGAGGGTGTAACCGAAGTCTGCACCGAGCTTGTGCATATCCACTTTGTCCACGCCGCGCCCAATTTCTTCATCAGGTGTAAACAAAACGCGAATTTTGCCATGTTTTACTGAGGGGGTGTTTAGTAAATGATAAACAGCATCCATGATTTCAGCTACACCTGATTTATCGTCTGAACCCAGCAAAGTCAAACCGCTTGCGGTAATAATATCGTTACCCATTTGGGTTTCCAAATAGGGATAGTCTGCCAAGCGAATAACTTGCGTCGTATCGTCGGGCAAAACGATGTCTTGTCCTTGATAATTGGGATGAACAATGGGTTTTACACCTGTGCCACTGGCATCGGGTGCGGTATCCACGTGACTACAAAAACAAATAATAGGCACATTTGGCTTGTCGGTATTGGCGGGAACAGTGGCATAAACGTAGCCATATTCGTCCATTTCGACATCTTCAATACCCATCGCTTGGAGTTCTTCAACCAAAAGGCGGCTTAGATTTTTTTGTTTTTCGCTCGATGGCGTTGTTTGGCTCATGGGGTCGGCTTGTGTATCAATCTGGACATAACGGAGAAAACGGTCGGCTACGGTGTGTTGAAATTTTAACATAACTATTTAATATTGAATGGTTTATATTGAAAATGCGTTGAGTTGAGCTAAGATTTAGGAATTTTAAAAATTTCCTAAATCTATGATAATCAATAAATTATCATCAATTACTTCACATAAATGTTGATAAAAACAGGAAAATGGTCGCTAAAACCACCTCTATAAATCGGTCCCGTATAAGTCCGATTAGGTAATCGGTTGCCTGCTTTATCTTTAAAAATAACTAAGTCAGGACTAAAAACAGTTTCTTCATCGCGTGTCGTTACTTTTGAACGACCGTCGAGCAACGAGCCACTGACAATGATTTGGTCAAGTACATCCCAACCTTTATAGTATTCAGTACCTTCGCCACGCCGCTTAATGGCTGCGCCAAGATTGTATAAAGCATTGGAAGGCAATTCTTTAGCCATTTCACGTTGCCATTCTGCTGCACCTAAAGTTTTATTTAAACTGATATTATTGGGTTCATCGTTGAAATCACCCATAATAACAATACGTGCATTTGGATTTTTTTGAAACAGTGAATCCACCGCTTTGCGCAGCACCGAAGCAACGTACACTCTATTGGGTTCGCTTTCATCAGCACCGCCCCGACGACTTGGGAAGTGATTGACAAAAACTGTTACGTCAATGCCCCCCCTCAGTACGCCACTTACTTCGAGTATATCGCGGGTTTTATCATCCGAATTAGGGAATTTAATGGCGTGTGTTTTTTGTTTTTTTACTTCAAAGTCCGATTTACGATAAATCATTGCGACATCAATGCCGCGTTCATCGGGGCTTTCAAAATGTGCGATACCGTAATTTTTTGAAGCAAGTGCAGGTTGAACGATTAAATCTTCTAAAACACGACGGTTTTCAACCTCTCCCATACCCATAATAGTTGGGAAATTCATGGCTTCCACAACCCGCGCGATGTTTTTTTGTTTAGCAAAATAACGTTGTGTATTCCATTTCAAACTCGAATTGGGCATATATTCCGAGTCAAGTGTATTGGGTGAATCGATGGTATCGAACAGGTTTTCGACATTGTAAAACGCCAAACGGAATGAATCTTTAGCATCTTGATAACTCAAAGGACGGCTAAAATCAAGGGGTGTCGTAGCTGATTTGACAACAATAGACTTTTGTTGTGTATCACAACTTTCAAGCAAAAGGAAGCCGAAAATAAAAGAAAATAAGCAAAAAGCAAGGGGAAACAGGTGTTTTTTTACGTTTTTCATTAGACATGATTTGATTTAATATTTTAAAACAATTTGATTTTAGTAAAACAAAAGTTTTAAAATAAGTGATTACTTTTTAGAAAAAACTTATTTTTGAGCAAAAATAGAATTTATCCGCCATTTAAAAGCATTTAAAACAGCTACCCTTGCATCTCTAAAAAATTCATATTTCATCCTTCATATTTCATCATTAAAAATGCCTATTCTAAGCCAAGCCTATTTCGATTTTTTTTCAGACCTCGCGCTCAATAACGACCGCGATTGGTTTCATGCCAACAAAAAACGCTATGAGCGCGACGTAAAAGAGCCATTTTTGCGCCTTGTTGAAGCGGTCGTTGCTTCCTTACACGACTCTGAACCCGACCTTGGACTCGTTCCGTCTAAACAAATGTTATTTCGTATCAATCGTGATATTCGTTTTTCTAAAGATAAAAGACCGTATAAAGAACATTTGGCGGCATCTATTTCACGATTTGGCACCAAGGATAAACTCTATCCAGGGCATTATTTGCAGGTAGCGGCGGGTGAATCTTTCTTAGCAGGCGGTGCGTATTTTTTTGAAGAAAAAGAGATGCTTTTGCGTGTACGACGATATATTATGGACAATCACGACCGCTTTTTAAGCCTATTGAATGACCCAATTTTTGTAGAGAAATGGGAAACAATAAAAGGAGAAACCAATAAGCGATTAACGCCTGAATTTGCTGAATTTGCTGATATTCAACCACTTATAGCTAATAAACAATTTTACTGGGGTAAAAATATTGAGCCTAAAATGGCTTTACAAGACGATTTCGTCGCTATACTGAGGGGTCATTTTGAAGCCGCTCAACCTATGAATCAGTTTTTAGTCGAGGCGATGTACTTATAGGTTGGTTATTGGTTATTGGGGAATTGGGTTATTGGGGAATTGGTTATCGGTTATTGGGAATTAGTTATTGGTGACGCAAATATCACTAATCCCTAATAACCAATAACCGATAACCAATTCCCCAATAACCAAAACGACAGGAGCTGGTAGCCCCTGTCGTTGCTTTAGTAAATCACTTGCACAGCTTTCCTTTACCTCTTACTCAAATATATTTTTGCCTCCCGAAGGAGGCAACATGGGTTACAATTCGGGTCTGGAACAGGTTATAAGTCCATTGTTTTCTCATAATCAGTTGGCATATAGGGAGATACAGGGGCAAAACCTTTCCGTGAAAGGCTTTACTGTTATATATTTAAACAAATTATTGTGATATTTGAAATAGATAGTTGTGTAAGTTTTGATTCCAAAAATGAATATTGTTAAAGTTTAATAAATTGAGTACACACAATATTACCTAACTAAGCTATAAACCCAGCGAAAGAATTGTTGTATATGAAGTGAATTTGTAAGTTCGGTTGCAAAAAATAAGCAATGTATGTTTTGGCAACAGTTCACAGGTAGGATTTGCAAAGGTTTAGCTTTTTTTCTGAGAAAATCAAGGGTAAAAGCACGATTTTTAAGGTATTTTTGGTATTTTCTTTATAAGAATAAAACATAAGATATATTTGTCTATACCAAGATATTACGAAAAGTATGTCCAAAATTACATCAAAAAGTTGAACTTTGCGCTTCAAAAACGAGACATCCCTCTTTTTATTCAATTACCAATTATTACACATTATGAAACTTTGGCAAAAAGACTTTTCGACCAACCAAGCCGTTGAGGCATTTACAGTTGGGCGTGACCGTGAGATGGATTTACGCCTCGCTCCTTTCGACATCCTTGGTTCGTTAGCCCATACAAAAATGCTTTTGGAGGTTGGTCTTCTCGAAGAGATTGAATATCAAGCACTTAGTATGGCTTTGAAACAGCTTTACCGCGATGCCGTTGCCGAAAAGTTCGAAATTACTGAGGGGGTAGAAGATGTACATTCACAAGTTGAATTTTTGTTGACTAAACAGTTAGGCGATATGGGCAAACGGATTCATTCTGCCCGCAGCCGCAACGACCAAGTTTTAGTGGACTTGAAATTGTTCTTTCGCTCTGAAATTCGCACTGTTACTGAGGGGGTCACTTCTTTGTTCGATACTTTAATTGCACAAAGCGAGAAATATAAGCATGTTTTGTTGCCCGGTTACACGCATTTGCAAGTCGCTATGCCGTCGAGTTTTGGTTTGTGGTTTGGGGCATATGCCGAAACATTGACCGACGATGTGCAGTTGTGGCAAGCCGTTTTTAAAATTGTGAATCAAAATCCTTTGGGGTCAGCGGCAGGATATGGCTCAAGTTTGCCGATAAACAGAAGACGAACAACGGAGCTTTTAGGCTTCGACGATTTGAATTATAATGTCGTAGCTGCGCAAATGGGTCGTGGTAAATCGGAGCAATTTGTTGCGTTTGGTTTAGCGGCTTTGGGTCATACATTATCGAAATTAGCAATGGATATTACTTTATATATCAATCAAAATTTTGATTTTATCACTTTGCCGCCAGAATTGACAACAGGTTCGAGCATCATGCCGCACAAGAAAAACCCAGACGTTTTTGAGCTGATACGTGCCAAAGCGAATCGTCTTCAAAGTCTGCCTTCGGAAGTGGCTTTGTTGACAAGTAATTTGCCAAGCGGCTACCATCGTGATTTTCAGTTGCTGAAAGAAGTGATATTTCCAGCCCTCGATGAAGTTAAAAATGTGTTGGGCATGACGGAATTTATGATGAAACACATCATCGTGAAAGACCATATTTTAGACGACGATAAGTACAAATATTTGTTCACTGTCGAAGAAGTCAACCGTCTTGTACTGAGGGGTGTGCCTTTCCGCGATGCGTATAAGCAAATTGGTGAATCTGTTGAAAATCAAACTTTTACAACAGATAAAATTGTGGAACATACGCACGAAGGAACGATTGGTAATTTGTGCAATACAGAAATACAAGCTAAAATGACGCGGATACTGAGGGGGTTTGAGTTTGAGAAGGTTGAAGAGAGAATTGCGGCGTTGGTTGGATAACCTCTTTTGCTTGGAAGTGTCGCACGAATATTATGTCTGTTTGATTGGTTCGGATGAAATGGAAAGCGGTTTTTTGACTTTGAAAATAGGGGGACGAGGAAGCAGGAAAAGGTGGCTATTTCGGAAATTATAGAGAAATTGAGTTAAGATTAATTTTATTATCTATGAAAGGCACAACAGTTCAAGAGATTATACTAAACATCGCAGAAACTGCGGAGATAAAGTACCACCCCTTCTTTTGACCTGAATCAAAGAGTCGAAGCGATAATCCATTATGCAGAATTTGATGCTTAATCAACATGACGCAAGTTTCAAAACTTGAGTCATGTTAACCTATCAATCCTTCAACATCCCATACATATCCCCAAACTTTTTCTTCAAGGCAAACCATTCGTCGCGTATTTGGGCAGCCATAATAAAGTCGTGGTCATTAGCGGCATCTTTCATTTTCTTTTCAGTTTGATCTATCATTTTTTTGAATTGTTCGCGGCTCATATAGCTCGTAACAGGGTCGGCAGCGAGGCTTAATTCCACAGGTTCGACATATGCGCGGGTATTTTTACCTCTGATGTCGAGTATTGAACCTGCTGCAATGATTTCCTCACGTGTCCTGGCAACGGTGCGTGGCGTGATGCCATTTTCTTCATTGTATGCCATTTGGATAGCCCGACGGCGACTTGTTTCGTCCATTGTTCGCCGCATCGAATCCGTAATTTTGTCGGCATAAAAAATGACTAAGCCGTTAACATTACGGGCGGCACGTCCTGCTGTTTGCGTCAAAGACCGAGCGTTTCTTAAAAAGCCTTCTTTGTCAGCATCTAAAATGGCGACGAGCGATACTTCAGGCAAATCCAAGCCCTCCCTCAGTAAATTGACACCTACTAACACATCAAAATCACCTAATTGTAAGTCTCTCAAAATTTCCATGCGTTCCATCGTATCCACTTCTGAATGGATATAGCGTACTTTTATGTCCAATTTTGCTAAATATTTTGACAGCTCTTCCGACATGCGTTTGGTCAAAGTGGTGACCAAAACCCGTTCATTGTGTTCAATCCGTTTGTGAATTTCATCTAATAAATCATCTACTTGATTGATGGACGGACGGACTTCAATAGGTGGATCAAGCAAGCCCGTTGGCCGAACAATTTGCTCGACGACAACCCCCTCAGTAATTTCCAATTCATAGTCTGCTGGCGTAGCCGATACGAAAACCACTTGATTAATCATACTCTCGAACTCATTGAAATTCAAGGGTCTATTGTCCATTGCGCTTGGCAAACGAAAGCCATAACTCACAAGGCTTTGCTTACGCGCACGGTCTCCTCCCCACATACCACGGATTTGTGGCATGGTAGCGTGGCTTTCGTCCACAAACATGATATAATCATCTGGAAAATAATCGAGCAAACAGAAGGGTCTCTCGCCCATTTTGCGACGGTCAAAAAAACGTGAATAGTTTTCGATACCTGAACAATAGCCCAATTCTTTAATCATTTCGAGGTCAAAATTGGTGCGCTCTTCGATGCGTTTGGCTTCAAAAGACTTGCCTTCGCGCTTGAAATATTGAATTTGTTCGTACAATTCGTCTTGAATTTGGCGGATGGCATCATGGATAAACTCTTTCGACGTAACATACAGATTGGCAGGAAAAATTGCCGCTGTGTCCATGGATTCGCCACGCTGCCCTGTTTCCACATCAATCATATCAATGCTTTCGATTTCGTCGCCAAAGAAAACGATGCGGTAGCCATAATCCACATAAGGCAAATTAATATCAACCGTATCGCCGCGCACACGGAACATCGCGCGTCCAAATTCCCCCTCAGTACGCGAGTATAAACCTTGCACTAAGGCGTACAAAAACGCATTGCGCGCTATGACCAACCCCTTGTAAATGCGAATAATACCCGAGGCGTAGTCTTCGGGATTCCCCATACCATAAATGCACGAAACTGAAGCTACAACAATAATATCACGTCGCCCTGATAACACAGAACTTGTCGCCCGAAGCCGCAGTTTATCTACTTCTTCATTGATTTGCATATCTTTTTCGATATAGGTATCGCTGACCGAGATGTAGGATTCTGGTTGGTAATAATCGTAATAAGAAACAAAGTATTCGACGGCATTATGGGGGAAAAACTGCTTGAATTCACCGTACAATTGCGCTGTTAAGGTCTTATTATGCGTTAAAATCAAGGTTGGTCGATTCAAATTTTGAATCACGTTTGCCATCGTAAATGTCTTACCCGAGCCAGTGACACCGAGCAGAACCTGCGCTCTATCCCCTCTTTTTATCCCTTCTGTGAGTTGAGCAATAGCTTCTGGTTGATCGCCCGTTGGCACGTAATTAGAAACAAGTTTGAAATTCATAGTCTATCAAAATTATTTTTTGAACCTCAAATTTACGCCAACAAATCGTTTATTTTGAATATTTTTTCTAAAAAAATGTTTTTAATTTTGGATAACTTCAAACAAAAGACCCCCCTCAGTATAAAGGCTTATTTTTCTCAATAAAACCTTTGCCAAATATTAATTGGATAATTTGTGGCTCATAATTGGATAATTTATGGCTAATCACTAAGAGGCACTTTCACTACTCTTTGTGGGGATAGTATAAAACGTACCTCGATTCTCACCATTTTTTTCAATTTCAAATTCTGCTACTAAATATTGTAGGTCTTTCCTAATTATCGCTTGGGTATATTGAGGCAATTCTTTTGTAATATCGCCTATTTTAACTGGTTGATTATCTGTTATATATTGCCGTATTTCTTTCTGCCTTTCATTCAGATAACCGCCAATTCTCCTAAATTCTTTTACTTTTTGACCTAATTTTTGAGTTAACTCCAGAAGACTGTTCAAAAAGAAGAGTATCCATTTCTCTATTTTTTCCGTCTCTTTATATCTGTCTTTTTGCCCTTCCATGAGTGCTTGGTAATACTCTTTTTTGTTTTTTTCAACGATATGTTCCAATGAAATATACAAAACAAATTTGTAATCCGCTTTAAGCAGCAAAAGATTTGTTATTAATCTCGATAGCCGACCATTGCCGTCTTGATAAGGATGAATAGATAAAAATTCATAAATGAAAGTGCCTATAATAATGAGGGGATGTATTTCGGCATTGTCAAAGGCTTGGTTTGTCCATTCAACCAAGTCTTCCATTTCTTTTGCTGTCAAATAGGGTTCAGTCGTATTAAAAATGACACGAGTTGTCCCATCATTATATGTGGCAACGACCTTGTTTGTTAATTCTTTGAATTTACCTCTGTACCGCGTGTCTTTACTACTATATTTTAAAAGCAAATTATGTAAAGAATGGATATTAGATATCGTCAAATCAATATGTTGATAACTGCCAATCAGCGTTTCCAAAGTATCATAATAGCCAACGACTTCTTGTTCATCACGTGTTTGAAGTTTTGATATTTTCAAATTCTTTATTAATGTGGCTATTTCCGCATCGGTCAAAGTGCTGCCTTCAATCCTTGTTGATGAACCAATGCTTTGAATAATGGCTATTTTACGCAGTTCTTTTAAATACTTGTTTTCTGCTTTGTCAAGTTGCTTCCATTCACCTTTGAATTGGTCAAGCTGCCCAATTTTTTGAATGATTTTTTGAGTTGTTATAAACCCGAATTGTAACTTATTTTCTATCATTTTATCAATATTTTATCTGCAAATTACCGATAACTATTTTAATCATGCAATTTTTCTCAATACTTTCTTAATACTTTCTCAATAAACTAAAAAACGGTAATCATTTTTCAATGACTACCGTTTTTATACCCCTCAGTACAAATGGATTATTTATGCGAATAATGGGTTAAAGTTGTTGTTCAAAAGGTCGTTAGACCTGATATATCGGTAAAAATGGAATAAACAATCCTCGTGAATCCAGTAGGGATAACATATTTTAATATCAATCTGTCGTGGCGATGCCACTTTTAAACTTTTACCGACTATTTTCTACCGATATGACATGCCTAACGGCATTTTTAACCCAATATTCGCATTATTTATCTTTTTTTATGCTCATTATTCCTCTCACAAAGCATTATCCACCTCTAACATTCCGTCCTTAACATGAATAGCCCGTACGGCTTCTGTGCGTTCGTCAATATCCAAATCACCATTTTCTAAGCGTAAAACACCACGTGGACAAACGGCGGCACAAATACCACAACCGACACACGAAGCTCTAACGATGTCTTGACCCCGTTGTGCATAACTGCGGACATCAATGCCCATTTCGCAATACGTTGAACAATTGCCGCAACTGATGCACTGACTACCATTAGTCGTTATTCGGAATTTTGACTTTTTCCTTTGAAAAATGCCCAGAATAGCGGCTTGTGGACAACCAAAACGACACCAACCCCGTGAACCGAGAATCGGATAAAAGCCCGTACCGACCACGCCTGAGAAGATAGAACCAATGAGAAAACCATAAGTTTTAGAAAATCCATGAGATAAATCGCCTAAAACCGCTCCCTGATAAGCTGAATTTATCCATAATAAAGCGGTCATAATCGTAACGAAAACCAAAACAGAATGCACCATCCAACGCTCTACTTTCCATGCTTTGAGGCTTTTATCGGACAACTGACGGAAAGGGTCGCCAACCGTTTCTGCTAAGCCGCCGCAGCCGCACACCCATGAGCAATACCAGCGTTTACCATAAAAATAGGTCAAAATAGGAGTACCAATAAAGGTCATAATAGCTGAAAAAGCAATAAAATACCAACCGATGCCATGACTCGATGATTGCACGATATAGTTAATACCATCAGGTTTCAAAGGGTCAGTTTTGAGTGGCCAGAAGTAGGTAAAATAATACTCTGGTTCGCTCATCATTTTCAAAAAAGAAGGCAGAAGAAATGAAAAGCCTAATTGAAAAAAACTGACCGATGCGGTGCGAATGAGTTGATAGCGGTTATGCTTGTATTTCAAAGCAAATTTATAACCCATGACCAAAACACTCGCCGTATAAAGTGTACCATACACAAACCATTGGTCAGCAGGGCTATTTCTGACCAATTTACTGAGGGGGTCGAAAATGGCTATCAAACCCACCATTTTATCTCCAAACCAATACAAAACAACATAAAAACCTGTTAGAAAAATGCCCAACATCCACGCACCTAAGCCACGTGCATTCATCTGACTGAAGGTTTCTCTTCTGAACATGCGGTTCGCCAAATATGCCAAAACCCCTAATTGAATAACGCCATATGCTGTCCAGTTTTCAAAATTGGCGATACCAAAGGCGGGTAATTGTGTCAATACAAACCAAGCCACCAGCGAAATAAGTAAAGCTAACAACGCTTCCCGCGACGTAAGGCTGTGGAAAAGTACACCATTGTTCTTAATACCCTCAGGTTTGTCTTTATATTCGTCTCGAATAAAAATGACCGCACCCCCTATTACTAAACCCGTCATTAAAGTGAAATATAAAACGGGAGACCAATGAGTAACTTCTTGCCCGCTTAAAAAAGCAACCATAAACATCAAAAAACCAAGGGTTACAGCTGACAACCCGATTTTTTGTTGCGTTGACGTATGTATCGGTGCGGGATTGGCTAATGAGAGACTTTGTTCTACTTGCATATCTTTGAATTTTATTATTTTTAAAAAGCCGCTTTCAAAAATCTCGTGACCGCATTCAGCCCACGCTTGGTTTTTAATTGAAGACTTTTGTTAAATTTCTGATTATAAAGATTCACAACTTCTTGTTCATATTCTTTATAAAACTCGGGGTCGAAGTTGGCAAGCCCTAAGTTTTGCAGCACCGTTTCAACCTTTGTGCCTTCTTTAATCCACTTTTCACACACCTCATGGCGGTAGCGGATACCCATTAAATTGAAGCCAACGACCCCCTCAGTATTCTTATCAAAATTGATGCGAATGGCGTGTTTACCGTCGGCATGTTCCCAATAAATCGTTTCGTGTTCCTCAGGTTTTGTCGCACGGATATCCCCATAAACTTGGTATTCAATGTCGAAAAACTTTGCGGAATTAAACCAGATGCCTGGATTGTATTGCACCTTTTTCCCTACAATATTATAAGCCACCGTTTCGCCCATCATTTTGCCTGTGTACCAAATGGCTTCTATGGGGCGACGACCTGGGTGTGGTGTTACTAATTCAGCACAATCCCCAATGGCATAAACATCTAATTGATTGGTTTCTAAGTAGTTATTCACTTTGATACCCTTTTCTATACTGAGGGGGCTGTTTTTTAAAAAATCAATATTTGGCGAAACGCCCACCGTTAAACCAACGAATTGACAAGGCAGAGTTTCGCCATTTTTAACCTTTATTGCATCTAATTTGCCGTCATTGTTTTCATCCACAATGCTGTCCAATTCTGTTTTCAAACGTAAGTCAATGCCATGTTCCAAAATATGGCGATTCACCATTTTTGATTCTTCAATAGGTAAAATATTGTCCCAAAAGTTATTTTCACGCACTAAAAACGTGACGGGTATATGCCTCGAATGAAACATTTCAGCCATTTCGATACCTATCAAACCACCGCCCACGACGACTGCGCGGTTGATGCCTGTTTCTGAATGTCGCTCCATCGCTGCCAAGTCTTGAAGGTGATATAAGCCATGAACACCGTCCAAGTCCTGCCCTGCCCAACCAAATTTATTGGATTTTGAACCTGTGGCAATGATGAGTTTGTCATAAATAAAATCAGTTTGTCCTTTGATTTTCAATACTTTATGTACAAAATCTACTTTTTCCACACGACCCCTCAGTAATTGGATGCGGTTTTTTTCCCAAAACCAATTTTCATAAGGTTGCGTGTCGCGCAGACGCATGTGACCCATGTAGATATACATGAGGGCAGTGCGACTGAAAAAGTAATCGCCTTCTTCCGAAATGACTGTGATTTCTGTGCTGTCGCTCAATTTGCGAATCCAACGGGCGGCTGTAATGCCTGCAATGCCGTTGCCGATAATGGCTACTTTCATTTTAATATATTAATGATTATCATTGGGTTGACACTGTGGCCGTTAGTTAATCTTAATAATCTTAGAGGTTTTATCGCTCTTAAACTCGGTTTTTCTGACCCAAAGTTCTTTAAAATTGAGTATATATGGTTAAAACTCTGCTGAAACGCCGACTTGAAAAAGCGGCGCACCTTGTATGTTTTTAGGGCGCACCAAAAGGTTATTAGCCGTTTGATAATCCAATGTTATACTCCAATGTTTTATGACTTCATACGCTGCGCCAATGCCCAAATTGGTATATTCAGTGCCTTGTCCGTTGACAATCGAAGCGTTTGTACCTTTTTTCGATTGGGCTTGATACCAACCGACAAGGCGCGCATTTGTCCAGAACTTGGGCGTCCATTTATAACCGAGTTCAAAGCCCAATTTTGCTTGATTATTGAAATCTTTACCACGCACAATATACTGTCCATAAGCACTGAACCAGCCCATACCTTTCCAAAAACCTGATGATACCGCTAATGTACCCCAATAATTTAAATCGGGATAACCCGTAGGCAAATTAATGCGATTGACAATGCCAAAAGCATCGGGTTTTCGGGCAACGGAATAATTAGTTTGCTTTGCAAAGGGTAATTCTGCACCAATTGTCAAAGAAACGACGGGAATTTTACGATAAAGTGCAAATTTTAACTCTAATTGTGGGTTACCCACCCCTACTGCACGTTTATCATCGGCATAGCCCTGTCCTTTTAAGTATGGAAAATTAAGGATGGTTGTAATATGTTTAGTCAAACCATATTCGCCATAAAACGTCAAAGCCTGTTGATGAAAATCACGGGTTTGAGATTTGACCCCCTCAGTATTGTAGTAATTTGAGCCATCTAAGGTATAAAAACCTGTTTTGACATAAATGCCGCCTTTGTTGCGTGTCCAGCCGCTTTGTCCCAGCATTTGGCTTTGTCCAAAATAAAAAAGGTGTATAAAGAGTAGGAAAAGTATTTTTTTCATGTCATAAACCGTTGGGTAAGGAAGATAGAGGATTAGCATAATTGTAAAAATTGAATTATTGAAAGTAAAATGATGCTCAATTTACTTTCAATAATTCAATTTTTTTATGTCGTGTTTCGTTTTTAGTTTTTTGTGTTTCGAGAATCACAACCAAAAACAAAAAACGAAACACAATAAACTATTTCAGCATCGCATTACCAAAAGGAATAGCTGCCGAGCCACACCAAACGATGACATAAGTGAATTTAGATTCTGGTGCTGCGCTCAATTTGAAGTATTGTTCGCCGTTTTTAGAAATCACACCAACCAATTTCAAATCGGGGTTACCTGTGCCTGGACTTGCTTTGTAGGTTGCTGATGTTGAAAGGTACAATGTGGCAGTACCAGTGCCGAGTTCGGTTTTAAAGTCGCTGCCGAGTTTTACCCAATTTGTGCTTTGTCCATCCGTACCGATAGAAGCTGTACCCGCCGTAGGTGTACCATTTTGGGCGGTCAATGCACCTGACAATTTTGATGTAAATGTACCGTTTGGCACAGATGAATCAACGGTGACGGTTTCCGTTTTTGAGCAACTGACCAAAGCAGCGAATGCAAACAGGAATGAGAATAAAAGTGCTTTTTTCATTAGTGAGAAATTTTAAAATGTTAAACAATTAAGTCATAAAGAATGATGCAAATGTCAGATTAGAGTCTCACAAACTTATCACAATACATTTTTTGATAAAATAATATAAAATCAAAGCACTCATGGTATTATGAGCCATTACATTCTTGTTGCCTATGTTTGTTAAGAGTTCTTTCAAAAAAATACGAAATACTGAGGGGGATGTTTTTTCCGTTTTTCTTTTAATTTTGCAATCTTTTTTCTACATAAAATTTTAAAAATCATATAGAATATGAAATCCTTAGTTCTAAAATTGTCTTTTTTCCTATGCCTTTTTGCCGTTGTTTCAGTGTCTGCTCAAAGTACGACCACAACAAAAACAACTGCTAAAAAGCCTTGTGCGCCTTCAAAAGCGACCTTAAAAACGGTCAAAACGACTACATCTACAACTGTTAAAACACCGAAACAAGATGCGCCACCGCCTCCTGTGAATACAACAGGTGGCATACCTATTATGACTTTTGACAAAAAAACGGTTGATTTTGGCAAAATTAAAACAGGTGAAAGACCAACAGTTACTTATAATTTCACGAATACAGGTACTGCTCCTCTCGATATTGACCTCGTTTCAGGCTGCGATTGTACAGAATTGGATTGGACACGTTCAACCGTTCAACCCGGCGAAAAAGGCTTTGTGAAAGCCACTTTCAAGAGCGATAAAGCCGAGCCAGAAGATCACAAAACGCAACTTAAAAAGTATGTGACCATCGTTTTGAAGCAAATTCACCCTAAAAGTGGTGGCCCGATAAATGCAGAAGTCGTTTTTAATGTATTTATTGTGGATTAAAGGTGTTCTCAGTCTTAGGAAGCCTCCAAGGCTTCTTAAGACTGAGTTAAGACTTACCTCTTTGCTAAGTTTATGTAACCTTTTCTAACGTTGTCCCAATTTTTAGGCTTACCTTTGTGGCATCTTCCAATATAATTTTAATAATTATCCGACATCTCAATGAGTGAACAAATCAAACACGAATGTGGCATTGCGCTCGTTCGGCTTTTGAAGCCATTAGATTTCTACCATAAAAAATATGGTTCAGCCTTTTACGGCTTGAATAAACTTCACCTCTTGATGCAAAAACAGCGTAACCGTGGACAAGACGGCGCAGGCATCGCAACCATTAAACTTGACCCAACGCCCGGCACACGCTACCTCAGTCGCAAACGCTCGAATTCGCAAACACAACACATAAAAGACGTATTTGAACAAGTATTTTGGCATTTCAAAGACCTTACAGATGAGCAAATCAATGATGCGGAATTCCTAAAAGAGCATTATCCGTACATGGGTGAGGTGATGATGGGGCATCTGCGTTATGGTACGCACAGCGGCAATACGATTGAACAAGTGCATCCATTTTTGCGCCCAAACAATTGGATTTGTCGGAATTTACTCTTGGCGGGTAATTTCAATATGACCAATGTAGATGAACTTTTCGAGTTTCTCGTAGAGGAATTGGGGCAACACCCCAAGGAAAAATCGGATACGGTGATGGTGATGGAAAAAATCGGTCATTTCCTTGATGACGAGGTGCAACATTGGTTCAATTATTTCAAACGGGACAATTACTCGAATAAGGAATTAACCAATCTCATCGCCGAGCATCTGGATGTGCAGCGGATTCTGAAACGTGCCGCAAAAGGTTTGGACGGTGGCTATGTTTTGATGGGCATGTTAGGTCATGGGGACTCGTTTGTGATGCGCGACCCCAACGGTATTCGTCCAGCTTTTTATTATCAAGACGATGAAGTGGTAGTTGTCGCGTCTGAGCGTCCTGCGATTCAGTCCGTTTTTAACGTTAATTATCAAGCCATACAAGAGCTAAAACCTGCTCATTCATTAGTGATTAAGAAAAATGGAACGGTGACAGAAACACTTTTTACGAAAGAAAGGGAACGTTTATCTTGCTCATTTGAGCGCATCTATTTTTCGCGTGGTACTGATCGGGATATTTATTTAGAAAGAAAACAGTTAGGCGAACAGTTGGCTGAATCGGTTGCAAAAGCTGTTGGTTATGATTTTGAAAATACAGTGTTTTCTTTTATACCTAACACCGCCGAAGTCGCTTTTATGGGTATGACAGAAGGCTTAAATAAAATTCACAGTCGCCTTAAAGCCGAGAAAATCAATGACCTACACATTAAAGGTGAATTTTCTAACGAAAAAATGGAAGAAATACTGAGGGGGGCAACACGGATCGAAAAATTAGCAGTTAAAGACGACAAGGCACGTACATTTATCACACAAGATAACAGTCGCGACGATATGGTGGCTCATGTCTATGACGTGACATATGGGATTATTAATGACAATGTAGACACTTTGGTTTTGGTTGATGACTCGATTGTGCGGGGAACAACTTTGAAAAACTCGATTATCAAAATTGCGGCACGTTTGAAACCCAAAAAAATCATCATTGTTTCTTCTGCACCACAGATACGTTTTCCCGATTGTTATGGCATTGACATGTCAAAAATGGGTGATTTTGTCGCTTTTCAAGCACTGATTCGCCTTTTAAATGAACGTGGACTGGAGGAAAAGTTAGAAATTGTTTATGAAAAATGTAAGGCACAAGAGCATCTGCCAAAAGAACAGATTAAAAATTATGTGCAAGAACTCTATGACCTTTTTGACTATGAAGACATCAGTGCTAAAATAGCTGAAATTGTTACATTGCCAGAGATTGTGCCAGAAGTAGCGGTCATCTATCAGACTCTTGACGGGCTGCACGCCGCTTGTCCGAACAACAAAGGCGATTGGTATTTTAGTGGCAATTATCCCACACCAGGTGGTAATCGCGTCGTTAATAAAGCGTTTATCAATTATATGGAGCATAAAAATATTCGAGCATACTAACGTATCTTAAAATATATAAAGGCTGTTTTCGCAATACGGAAGCAGCCTTTTTTATTTATAACACATTGATAATAAAGCAAATAGTTATAGTTTAAATTTTTTATTAAAAATAAATAACATAAATTAAACTAAAAATGTAGATTAATAGTTATTGGAGAAATAACGAATACAACAATAACCAAATTTATTTCTTTTACCAAAACTATTTTTTTGACATGAATACCTCTTATAAAAACCTTCTCTACTGCTTGCTTTTTCCAACATTCTTGATGGGACAAAAAATGCAAGAAAAACCCGTTTGGCAATTTGATTTGCATTTTGATTTTGCAAAACCTGACCTCAAAGCCGAGTATTATCCACGCCTCGATTCCTTAGTTGTAGCTCTGCAAGACTCCACTTTTACGGTCTCTATGACTGCCCATACGGATTCCATCGGAGATGAAAAAGCAAATTTTACGCTGTCTCAAAAACGGGCGCAAGCCGTCAAAAACTATCTTGTGCGTAATAAAGCCCCTGAAACGCGCATCCATACTGAGGGGTATGGCGAGACGCAACCTATTGCTAAAAATTTATTCGATGATGGCAGACAACTCAATCGGCGCGTTTCGGTTAGTGTCTTACGCCGTTTGGCAGAAGTATCGGGCATTGTAACCCATAGCGATGGTAAAACACCTTTATCACATGCGAAAGTCATGTTAACATCAAAATTTGTTAGAGATTCCGTTTTTACGGATGAATATGGTGCATACAGCCTAACTGCAAGGCTCAATTTACCTGCCAAAATACGTGTTGTACCTGACCCAAGTAATGACTGTACGCTCTACGATGGACAAATTTTTACGGTTGACAAATGGGTAACGACTCAACATATTGCCTTGACCTGTAAAACCAAGCCAACGCCTATTATCACCGCTACAAAACCTATTGCAAAAGCCAAAAAAGTACCTTCAAAAGTGACTATTTCAGGCACGGTGACAAACGATTCCGCCCAAATCGTTCAACAAGCACGTCTGATTTTTAGCAATGACAATGGCAAAGACACTGTTTTTACAGATGATAAAGGGCATTATTCTGTCTCAAATATGATGTATTCTGATGTCCGTGTCGGCATTTCTGCAAACCGTCATTTACCATTTTTTCAAGGTATTGTAGTAGATTCTGCTACAAAAAAGGTGGATTTTAAGCTACAAACCATAGGAGTGGGTAAAAAAGCAGCAATAAAAAATATCAATTTTTATACAAGTTCAGCGGAGATCATGGTGGAGTCAACGCCCTCTATGCAGGCGCTTTTACAGTTTATGAAAGACAATAATAAGTGTGCGATTGAAATTGGTGGGCATATCACATCATTCTCAAATACCCCTTACCCCGAAGGCTCAAGTCTTTTTTATTTATCAGTTGCCCGAGCAAAAACGATTTACGATTACCTGATTCAAAACGGTATTGATGCTAACCGAATGACCTATAAAGGCTATTCAAACTTCAATATGATTTATGAATCGCCTGTCACAGAAGAAGAACATAAGGAAAACCGCCGTGTGGAGATAAAAATTATAAGCGATGGCAATAAATGACCCCGCAGTATATTTTCATAATTACATAGATTTAGCTGACAATAAAAATTATTATCAGCTAAATCTATACTAAACACACAGCTTTTAGCTGACAATAAACTTATTTTTTCCTATCCAACCACCAACGCAAACCCAAATAAGCCCTTCTACCCATCATGGGCGCATAAACCTGTGTGGCATCAAAATAAATGCTTGTCGGGTTGTCATAAGCGATAATCGGATTGTGCTGTGTATAATTCGCTATGTTTTCAACACCGCCATACACTTCAAAAGTCTTGAAAAAACGATTGATGGAGGCATTCATCAAGTAAAAATTAGGTGAATAAGGCTCAAAATGGTGGAAATACTGAGGGGGAGTATAACTGCGGTCAGCAAGTCGCTGTTGACCTGTCAACGACACAGTATAGTTAAAAAGCCATTTTTTATCCGCCGTTTTATAGTCTAAAGCGACCAAACCTCGATGTTTAGCAACCAAAGGTGTTTCCTCTAATTTGCCGTTGTAAGTCGTCCGCACATCATTGAATTTATATGCCACTTTGACATCAAAACCCTTAAAAACCTCTGCCGTCACCATTGCTAAAAACGTATTGGAATAGGATTTTCCTGTCAGATTATAAAATTGGACTTTTTGAAAATCGGTTTCAGCATCTATAATAATTTGATTGACAAACTCTGTTCTGTATAAATCAAGGCTCAAACGCGCTTCTCTTTCTTTAACAATTTTAACCGTTTTGACAAAATTTAAACCAAAATTCCAAGCGTCTTCTGGCTTTAAATTTGGTGAAACCACGATTTCTCTATTCGTCGCCAAATAAGATACGTTTTCTGCAATGGGGCTTGCCATACGCACACCACGCCCTGCGACCAAACGAATGACATCACCTTCGTTGAAATTGTATTTCAAATTCAAGCGCGGCGTAATGAAAAAACCTGCAATGTTGTGATAATCTGCCCGCACACCAGCGACAATCGTTATGTCATTATAGCCTTTCAAACTCGAGCGATTATAGACGTATTCGCCAAACGCACCTGCCGTTTTTTCTATCCTTGAAATATCTTTATCATTCAAAAACTCTCGGTAATCATCTAATTGACCACTGCCGCCGAACTGCAATTTATGGTCTGTCGTCCCGATAATCGTTCCGTAAAGGACATTGCCGTAAAAACTGCGCTGTGTGCCATAATAGCGATTTTTACCATAATTAGCATTCAAATCATGGTACGTTGCTGACCACTGCGACCCCAACGCATTGTAAGGTTTGGCAAAACCCAAATAGCCAAATTTGCCCAAAACCGAAATGCGTTGATTTTGAACATTAATAGAAAATGGATTTGTAATTGCTTTATTGTCAACCAATTGTCCGCTTTTTCTTTCTTCCGTAATGGCATGAACAAAGAGTTGACTTTCAATTTTATCATCTCTATAAAACGCTCGATACATGCCATTGAGTTGTTTTTTCAAGGGCATATCCACAAAACTATTGTCGTCGTGGTCGAGTTTATTTTGCAACATACTGCCATGTAACAATAGGCTTTGAGCAAATTTTTCGGTATTTACTGTATTCAAATGCACATTGGCTTCGACGCGACCAGAGCTTTCGGTATAAAGGTTGACAAAAACGGCTTTATCCTCGCCCGGCTGCACCAAACCAACGTTGATTTGACCCGTAATACTTTGATAACCATTGCGAACAGAGCCTACACCCTTGTTGATGTCAATACTTTTAATCCATGTGCCAGGCAAATATTCAAGGGCATAAGGCTGCGCTAAACCGTAAAAATCAGGGCGGTTTTCCACCATTAACTGTGTATAAATACCCCGCAAGCCCAACATTTGGATTTCCTTTGCGCCTGTCACCGCATCAGAATATTGAATGTCAACCGAGCCGTTGGTCTCAAAACTTTCGGACAAATTGCAGCAAGGTGCTTTTTTCAGTTCATTGGAACTGATGCGTTCTACATTGCGTGGGTCAAGCGACGATACTTTGTTATCACCTCTTTTACCTTGAATTTCAACGATTTTAAGCGTTTTTGGTACATTCATTTGAATTGTAATGTCGTTTTGGTCAGGTTTGAGTGTCAACATAAACATCTCATAACCGACAAACTCGACGTGTACCATAGATTCTTTTGTGCGGCGGGGCAGTTCAAATTTACCTTCGTTGTCCGTTAAAGTTTCAGCACTTTTATCCATCCAATAGACGTGTGCGCCAATGATGGATTCGCCTTTGTCGTCCTTGACAACACCCCTCAGTATTTGAGCATTGAGCGAAAAAGAGAGAAGTATAAAAGCAGCTAATATATTGAATTTCATTGTTTTACAAGATTTATACTTAGATGATAATGGAGAATTGATAATGTATAATCCAAAAAAATTGACAATCAATATTTTGATTTCTAATTTTTAGACAAGCCATTTTCATTTAAGTAAAGTGGATAATCCTTTAAAACACTTTCGTTGAAAAAGCTTAAAAGAACCCCTCAGTATTGTTTTTCAAAACATACTGAGGGGTCACTTTTATTACTTTTTGGCTTTAGCTGTTGGCTTCACGGCTACTAAATCCATATTGCATTTGCCACATGTACCCGCATGATCTTTAGCAGGTTCGCAGTGCATTGGACATTCGTACATGGTTTTTGCCGTTGCTTTCTTCGCTTTTTGGGTGGTTTTAGGTTTGCTCGTTTTTGCAGTAGGCGTAGTTTGCGCTAAAGAAACGGTTGCTCCTATAACCATCAAAGCGACAGCCATGACTAATTTTTTCATAACGAAAGTAATTTTAATGATTTAAAATAAGGTTTCAACAAAACATTCTGAGGGATATCAATCTACGATTGACCCTTGACAGCATTTTTTGATAAACAGCTTTTTGAAAATAATTTTTCAAAAATTTTATCATAATGCATTGATTTTCAACGATTATTGCTTATTAGGTTCTGCGGTTGTGATACGGCTGCGATCATATTGGCAACACTCGTCCAATTTGTAATAAGCCTTATCGGCAGCTCTGTAATTTTGATTGTCGTAGCCGATGAGGGCGATACGCTTTAAAATAGCATCCGCATTGGTCTTTGATGAATCGTAACTCACTATCAGTTTGAGAGCTTCATCATCCCAATTTGCTGTTTTCATGCCTTTGAGACCGAAACAAGTGGTTTCGATTTTCTTTTTGCACATGTTGCAGTCGCCGTTGACGACAAGCGTATCGGTGATAATTGTTGAAGCAGCCGTTTGTGCTGCTGTTGTTTGGATAGAAAGGAATATAAAGGCTGCTGTGGTGCAGAGGAAAGACACGAACTTTTTCATTGTTTTATTTCTTTATTGGCAATTTTATACTCATTTAAGTACAAAATGCTTTGTTTTTTAAATTTTTTTTAATGTTGTGATGACACGGATTTCACGAATGATACAAATGATTTTTTTATTTTAATTCGTGTAATTTGTGTATTTCGTGTCAGTTTAAATAAAAAACAAAGAAATCTAACAACGATAAACTTGAAGGAAATTAAGAAGTTTCCGCCCAAAATACTGAGGGGGTGGTGGACGTGGGAGTGTTTCAGATTGGAGGTTTTTTCTATCAAAATGAGAACCAAATATTTCTGGAAAAGAAGCCGAGGGCAGAATGGCGAGTAACTCAATGTTGGGTAATTCTGTTTTCTTAATCTCCAAAAATTTGAGATCTGCCTTAATAAGTTTTTTTAGTTTTTTTGTACAATCATGTTCATTGTGACCGATTTTTGAACGAACCTCTTTTTTTATGTAATTTTGACAACAAGGCGGCATATTATAAAAGCCTTCTGGGAGCGCGTTGCTTTCAGAAGGCTTTTTATCACATTCATCAATAATTTCAACGAGTGAAATTTTAGTTT
The DNA here is from genome assembly GCA_031411275.1 of Saprospiraceae bacterium. GTDB lineage: Bacteria > Bacteroidota > Bacteroidia > Chitinophagales > Saprospiraceae > JAAFJT01. Next base: position 37,362 of record JANOAU010000041.1, read on the forward strand.
CACCTGTGCAAAAACAGTACATTGAATTAACACTAACCCCCATCGTTGAAATCATTACAATGGCGATCAGAAAAGTAATTGTGATATGTTTAATACTGTTTTTCAAACTTTTATGTTGTAATATAATCTATAATATTAAAATATACTGGTCTAAACTATGAATAATAGTCATTGTGCAAAATCATCCCTTACTTGAACATATCTTTTATACGGTCAAAAAAACCTTTGTCGTCTTTTTCAGGAGTGGGCTGAAAGTTAGGCATATTTTTCAACTTTTCCAAAAGTGCCCGTTCTTCATCTGTGAGTTTTTTTGGTGTCCAAATATTCACATGAACGAGTTGATCGCCTTTTCTACCATAACTCTGAATGGATGGCAAGCCCTTTCCTTCAAAACGAAAAACTTTCCCGGCTGTTGTGCCTGCGGGTACTTTCATACGCACACGACCATCGAGTGTTGGCACTTCAAGTTGAGTGCCAAGAGCCGCATCTGCAAAGTTAATGAACATTTCACAATGCAAATTCATACCGTCACGATGCAATGTTTCATGCGGAATTTCTTCAATGCCGATGTATAAATCGCCTGGCGAACCGCCTTTTGCACCTGCATTACCTTTGCCACTCAATTGCAACTCCATACCGTCGGCGACACCGCTGGGTATTTGGAGGTCAATCGTTTCTTCACCATAAACTGTACCTTCGCCACGACAATTTGAACAATTTGATGTCACCACACGACCTGCACCCTTACAAGTAGGACAGCCCGAAGTCGTTGCCATTTGCCCCAAAAACGTTTGGCGGACTTGACGCACATATCCCGAACCTTTACAAGTTGGACAGGTCGAAACAGCGTTTGCATCTTTTGCACCACTGCCATTACAGACATTGCAATTAATTTGTTTTTTAACTTTTATCTTTTTGTTGACACCATTCGCGATTTCTTCAAGGGTCAAACGTACTTTTATACGCAAATTAGTGCCACGTTGCCCTTGAGGACGACGACCGCCTTGACCACCACCGCCAAAAAAGGACTCAAAAGGATTGCCACTGGCTTGCCCACCATCGCCAAAAATATCGCCGAAGTTGCTGAAAATATCTTCCATTGTGAAGCCACGTCCACCGCCGTAGCCACCGCCGCCACCCATTGAGCCATCGAAAGCGGCATGACCCAAACGATCATATTTTGCCCGTTTGTCAGCATTGCTCAACACTTCGTAAGCCTCGGCTGCTTCTTTGAATTTATCTTCTGCTACTTTATCGCCTGGGTTGCGGTCGGGGTGATGTTGCATCGCTTGTTTGCGATAAGCTGCTTTTATGGTTGCGTCATCGGCGTTTTTGGCAACGCCCAATATTTCGTAAAAATCTCTTTTAGCCATTGTTTGATTCATTGGTCAATAAGTTTTTAGCCAATAATTGTGATTCCATGACTATTGACTTGTGACAAATTGATTACTTACCAACTACGACTTTTGCGTAGCGGATGATTTTTTCATTTAATAAATATCCTTTTTCAACGGTATCAACGATTTTACCGACCAAATCGTCACCCGCTGGAATTTCTGTGATGGCTTCGTGTTGGTCAGGGTCGAATGCTATACCTTTAGCTGACTCCATTTCAGTCAAACCTTTTGAGCGAACTATGGATTGCAGTTTTTGCCAAACCAAATTGACCCCCTCAGTAAAAGTCTCATTTTTTGAGGCTCTGTCAAAATCGTCCAAAATAGGCAAAAGGGCTGTCAAAGTGTCACGCGATGCGGTTTGTATCGTTTCTACTTTTTCTTTCATTGAACGACGACGGAAATTGTCGAACTCTGCTGCTTGACGTAGAAACTTATCTTTCAACTCGTCAACTTGCTTTTTCAAATCAGCGTTTTCCTGTGTCAAAGCATTGTCACCCAAGGCATCAAGGGCATTTTCGGACGATTCCATTGTTTCAACAACTTCTTCTTGCAAAACATCGTCGTTTTGTAAATCCTCTTTATTCTCCATACTTTTCTTTTTAAACCATTTGTTTATCATGGATGTGTATTAAGTCATATTAGTCTTTCAAATTGTCTGCCAGTATATTTTGACTGACATTTTGACACGCCCCGCAAAGGTAAAAAAAACTGCTTATTCGTTATTGGTTATTGGGGATTGGTTATTAGGAATTGGTCAAACGAATAAACCAATCTCCAATAACCAATAACGAATAACTAATCCCCATTGACTATTGACTTGCACATTTCATCGTCTAAATTGCCTTATTTGTCGGCTCATAGCGCAATATATCGAACAGAACCGTACTTTTGTCTAAAAGAAATTTAATAAAACAACACACTTTTGATGAAAAATATCATTTCAGATAAATATAAAGCGGTCATTTTTCATGTATGCTTATGGGGTATTTGGCTCTATTTACCGCTATCTAATGTTCGAGATGAGGAATTGTATAACCGTACAATACTTATGTTATCACTTATAACATTGACACATATCCCTTTGTTTTTTCTCAATACGCATTGGTTAATTCCTAAAATTTTGCAAAAAAAAGGTACAACAACTTACTTTTGGCTGCTTATATTGAGTATCGTTTCCTTCACCATTTTCCATAATTTTGTTAGAGAAGGGGTGAAAACTTTTCTTGATATGGACGAAAAACATAAAGGCAATTCTCTTTGGAGTTTAATCCCTATTATTTTTGTCGCTGCCATCAGTACAGGTTATGGTTTATTCAACTATTTTGTCAAAGAAGAAAACCTTAAATTAGAAAAGCAACAGGAACGGTTACAGTCTGAATTGTCGTTTTTGCGCTCGCAAATCAGCCCACATTTTATTTTTAATATTCTCAACAGCATCGTTTACCTTATTCGTTCAAAATCTGAATTGGCAGAGCCTGTAACCATTAAGTTATCGGAACTGATGCGTTATATGTTGTATGAATCTGAAAATGCACAAATTCCCTTAGAAAAAGAGTTGACTTACTTGGAAAATTACATAGAATTGCAGAAAGTCCGCTTCGAAGAAGATGTCGAAATCAACTTAAATACTGAGGGGGAGGCGACAGCACAAATTATCGAGCCGATGCTGATGATTCCATTTGTAGAAAATGCGTTCAAACATGGTGTCGGTATGGTATTAGACCCTATTATTGCGGTTTCTTTAAAAATAACTGAAAAAGAATTGTTTTTCTCGGTTAAAAATAAAATTGCACCTGAAACGAGGGAAGATAAAGACAATAGTTCTGGTATTGGGCTTAAAAATGTGAACCGTCGTTTGGAATTATTGTACCCAAATGCACACCATTTAGACATACAAAATAGCGATGGGTGGTTTATAGTCAATTTACATTTAACATTTATAAACGCATAAGATGATACTGAAATGCCTTATCGTTGATGACGAAAGCATGGCGCGCAAACTGTTGGAAGAAAATATCCGGCAAGTGCCTTTTTTAGAACTTGTAGCGATGTCCAAAAACCCTTTTGAAGCAATGGAAGTGCTTCAAAAAGAACATATTGACTTGATGTTTTTAGATATTCAGATGCCTGGCATGTTGGGTACGAAGTTTTTGCAAAGCCTTCGGGAGAAACCAATGGTGATTTTCGTCACGGCTTACGCCAATTATGCTGTTGAAAGTTATGATTTAGATGTGGTAGATTACTTGATGAAGCCCGTCAGTATGGAGCGTTTTACGAAAGCCGCTTATAAGGCGTTGGAAGAAAAACAGAAACTTTTAGCCCTGTCTGCGCCCCCCTCAGTATCCGAACCTATTTTGTCAAAAGAAGAAGAAAGTACGCCCGACTATTTCTTTGTTAATGTCGAATATTCCCTTGTAAAAATCCCCATTAAAGACATTTCGCACGTCGAAAGCATGAAAGATTACGTCAAAATCTTTCTAACAACGGCAAAAAAGCCGATTCTGACCAAAAGCACTTTGAAAGCGATTGAAGAAAAATTGCCTACAAAAAATTTTATGCGCGTCCATAAATCGTTCATTGTCAACCTTGACAAAATCGAATCTATTCGCAGCCAAAGTATTACCATTGGTGAAAATCATGTACCTGTGAGTGATGCCCATTTGGAGGGTTTGATGAAGGTTTTGAACCCTTCGAAGTAATATTATAAACCGCCAACTTGCCCTTTTCATCGCCACAATCGCCTTAGTTGTCGGCTTCTAAAAATTATTGTCGAAAGCACACTTACCTTTGTATCATCAAAAATGAATCAAAAAAAAATCTTTCGATAATGAAAAAACTGTTTATCGCTCTCGCTCTTCTTACAACTAATCTTCTTTTGGCTCAAATGCCACAACAAGCAGGTGGCAATAATCCCATGCCTGCGATGCAACAACCCGCAAAAGGGATTGCTAAATTAAGCGGTGTTATCCTCGATTCTGCTTCTGCAAAAGGGGTTGAATTTGCCAATATTGCACTTTATAATAAAGCCACAAACAAATTGGTAGACGGTACAGTTGCCGATGAAAAAGGTAAATTCAGTCTTGCAGAATTGGCTGATGGTCTCTATAAAATTCAGATTTCTTTTATTGGTTTCAATGATAAAATCATTGACAATATCAAAATTGAAAAAGGTAAAAATCGTGATTTAGGCAGTTTCAAATTGTCGTCAAGTGAGAAAATGTTGAACGAAGTGACTGTATCAAGTCAAAGAGCGATGGTGGAAGAAAAAGTTGACCGCCTTGTTTATAATGCTGAAAAAGACTTGACTTCACGGGGTGGAGATGCGGCAGATGTTCTAAGAAAAGTACCGCTTTTGACGGTTGATTTAGACGGCAATGTGTCGTTGCGCGGCAATTCTAATATAAAGGTGTTGATAAACAACAAACCTTCGACGATTATGGCAAGCAGTGTGGCAGATGCTTTGAAACAAATCCCTGCCGATATGATTAAATCTGTTGAAGTCATCACGTCGCCTTCGGCTAAATACGATGCAGAGGGTTCGGGTGGTATCATCAATATCATCACAAAGAAAAATAATTTAGAAGGTAAAACGCTCACAATGGACATCGGAGCGGGTACCCGTGGCTCTAATTTGGGTCTCAATGGCAGCTATCGTAAAGGCAAATTTGGAATGAATTTGGGTGGTTTTGGTCGCTTAGGCTACAACAAAGCGACAACAAATTTGATGCAAAGCACGATTGTGAACGGCAAAACAATAGAAACCAACCAAACAGCTAATGCCAATGACAATCCACTTTTTGGGCATTACAACTTAGGTATGGATTACGATATTGACAAAACCCAATCTCTAACAGGTGGTATACGCTACGGTTTGCGTAATTTTTCAAGAAAGCAAGACCAAACGACGAATTTGTTTGAAAATAATTTGCCTTTGTCATCGTCGCTTCGTTATATAAACAGCCATGATTTATCGAATTCTGTTGATGTCAATGTTGATTATTTGAAAACATTCAAACCACAACAGGAATGGAGTATTTCAACACAATATAGCCGTAATGACTTGTTAAATAATTTTGATGCTGATTTTTTGAATACAACAGGTGAAGTTTTGAACCGTCAAAAGAATATCAATACAAATTTGAATCAAGAAGTTACGTTTCAGACCGATTATCAGACACCCCTCAGTAAAAAGGCGATGATTGAGTTTGGTGGTAAAGGTATTTTCAGACAAGTAAACAGCGACTATGCCTACAAATTTGCCGAAGGTTCAACAGGTGAATATGCGACAGATGCCACACGTCCGACAGGGTCTTTGGACTATAATCAAAATGTCGCTTCTGCGTACACATCGTTTTTGTTAACAACAAAAAATAAGTATAACATTAAAATTGGTAGCCGTTACGAATACACAACGATTGATGCAACACAAGACAGCAAAACGATTTCGATACCAAGTTATGGCAATTTAGTGCCAAGTATTAATGTTTCAAAAAGTATTCGCGAGGGTTTGACCATCAAAGCGGGTTACAACCGCCGTATTCAACGTCCCGGATTACAACAATTAAATCCGAATGTGAATTTTGTTAATACACAGAATATTACAGTAGGAAATCCAAATTTGCGCCCTGAATTAACGGATAATTTTGAAATTGGTTTGAGTACCAACATTAAAAAAACGTACTTGAATATGTCTGTTTTCGGTCGTTTCACGGATAATGTTATAACACAAGTACGTCAACCTTTAGATTCTTTGGCGGGCGCTATCTTAACGACGTATCAAAACATCGGGAAGCAACAATCTTACGGAACAAATGTCTTTGCCAATGTCTATTTATTGCCAAACTGGACTTTGAACGGTGGCATTGATTTGGTTTATTCATTTTTAGAAGGCACAACGACGGGTGCGAATGGTATTTCACAAACTGTGAGTAATCAAGGATTGACATTGAGCGGTCGTTTGATGTCTCAAATTACGTTCAAAAGTGGTTGGGGTATCCAAGCATGGGGCGGTGGACGCGGTGCACAAGTGCAGTTACAAGGTCGCCAAGGTGGATTTGGGATGTATTCGTTGGGTGTGAAAAAAGAGTTTAAAAACAAAAAAGGCAGTATTGGTATAGCGGGTGAGAATTTTTTGACAAATACAACGGGTATTATGCGAACTGAATTGAACTCGCCATTGTTCTCTCAAGTAAGCACCACTAATCTTTACAATCGCGGTATCAAACTGACGTTGAACTACAAAATAGGCAGTATGACTTTTAATGAACGCAAAAAAACGCGTTCCGTTAAAAACGATGATGTGAAAGACGGTGGTGGCGAAGGCGGAAATGACAATGGTGGAGGACAACCACAAGCTGCACCTCAAACACGTCCACAAGGGCAAACGCCCACACAAGGAACACCACCCTCAAAAGGAAAAAGTGGTCAATAAGTGCGCAATACTGAGGGGTGTAAAAGATAGAAATTTTAGAGAGTTATAGTTTTCATACATTCTTGTTGGACGAGGGCATCATAATAACTGCCCTCGTTTTTTTTAGAAATAAAATTCATACTATAAAATGTGGAAAAAGTGTAACTTTGTGGGTGAAAACCACTGTTTTGAATTCAATCGTCGTCATTCATGGCAACATACAGGAGGGATACTACTGAGCCAAACCTCATCGAGCTTTTGCAGAACGGTGAAAATGAGGGGTATGAAAAATTGTATGACAACTATGCACCTATGCTTTTTGGTATCATTTGCCGTATAGTCGGCAATACTGAAGATGCAGAAAACTTGTTACAAGACTGTTTTGTTAAGATTTGGCGCAATATTCAGCAATACGATACAACAAAAGGACGTTTTGCGACGTGGTTGATAAATATTGCCCGAAACACAGCGATTGATTTTACCCGTTCAAAAGTATATATCCATCGCCTTAAAAACCAAACTGTGGATAATATCGTAAGTTATAGAGAGGGATTAACCACTGCCATACATACTGATACGATTGGGCTACGACAAATAGTAAACACATTGACACCACAATGCCGCGAAGTCATAGAATGGATGTATTTCGATGGTTATACACAACAAGAAATTTCAGAAATCTTTAATATACCGCTCGGAACTGTAAAGACCCGGGCGAGGATGGGTTTAACTTCTTTAAGGACTTATTTTGAGCATTAATATTGTTAAAAAAATTTTAAACTAATAAATTAAATTGAATACTTCTTATAACATATCACTTCATACTTTAACACAACACCTGACGGATGATAGTGGCAACCTACCTACCCCAGCTGATGTGGACAAAACTGAAGCTGCATTGTTGGTTTATGCAGAATTACATGCTGTTAAGCCCCCCCTCAGTATGCGTGACCGTATTTTAGCAAATATGCAAAAATTGAAAACTTTAGAAAATAATCGACAACCTTTTACTCTTGAAAATTTACCCTTGCTAACACCCGAAGCGAACTGGTTAGACTGGGAAGCAGCAGTAAAAGGCATAGAACCCTCAGAGGATTTTGAAGACGTACATATGCATCTTTTAGAAGACAACGACCGCCGCGAATTAAACCTTGTTTGGGTCAAAAAAGAAGTTGAAGAAGAAGTACACCATGACGTTTTAGAGAGTTTTATTCTATTGGAAGGTAGTTGTGAATGTCATATTGTTGATGAAAAAGGCAACAAACGTATTGTAAAAATGTGCCAAGGCGATTATATTTCTTTCAAGATTGGAGAAGTTCACGATATTCAGATTACGTCTGCCAAACCAGCAAAAGCTATTTTACAATGGCTGAAAAGAGCAGCTTAATAGAAGCAGCAAAATGCAAAAACAAATGGCAAAGAGTGAATTATCACTTTTTGCCCTTTGTTTTTTGCTCTTTGTTCCAAATCGTTTGCCCTTTATACTTTACGGCTCAATACTTCATCAATTAAACCATAAGTTTTCGCTTCATTGCCATTCATCCAATTGTCACGGTTATTATCCTTTTCAATTGTTTCATAGGTTTGACCCGTATGATGAGCAAGAATATCATAAAGATTTTTCTGCATCCGCTTGATTAAATTGTAATTGATTTCAATATCACTCACTTGACCACGGGTGCCACCAGAAGGTTGATGAATCATAATATGGCTGTGTGTCAAGCAGGAGCGTTTGCCTTTTTCACCCGCTGCTAACAGTACAGCACCCATTGAAGCTGCCAACCCTGTACAAATGGTCGCCACATCAGGTGCCACATATTGCATGGTGTCATAAATGCCCAAACCGTCAATAACTGATCCACCGGGTGAGTTTATGAACATTTGCACATCGCGTTTAGGGTCTGTACTTTCCAAGAAAAGCAATTGTGCTTGAATAACATTAGCTACATAATCGTCTACAGGAACGCCCATAAAGATAATTCTGTCCATCATCAAACGGCTAAAAACGTCCATTTGAGCGACATTGAGTTGACGTTCTTCGATGACAGCAGGGGTAAAAGCGGTAACATCAGGCACACCAATCGTACTTTTTTGAGCATATCGATCAAGGTGCATTGAACTCATGCCCAAGTGTTTGACGGCGTATTTCTTAAATTCATTTTTAGGAATCATTGTCTATTCTTTTTAAATGTGTTTTTGAAAATGGATTTTTTTTAGTTGGGTAAGTTTTGGTTTTACTTCAACATAAAACTATTCCAATGGACGAATCAGCTTAAAATAAATTGTAAAAACAATAAAAATACTGAGGGGTCTTTATTCCCCATCCTGATTTTTGATTTTGTAACAACGTAACAAAATTAAAAACCAAAAGTTTGAAATAAAGACCCCTCCCTATTTTAGACTTCTTCTGCCTCGACTTCTTCCACTTCTACGGTTTCAATCGCTTCAAACGCTTCGTCCTCTTGGATTTCACCGCGTGCTTTCGCCGCTTCGTATTGTGCTGCTGCCATTATAGAGTTAAATTCTTCTTCTGCAATAGGCTTATCAACAATATTTACACGAGCTTTCATTGCTTCAAAAGTTTTTTCGGTCACTACCTCTTCATATAGGTCAGACATTTGTTTTTCATCTTGAAAAGCACGTTCCACGAGGCTTTCTATCAATTCGTCGGCACTCGCGCCACCGCCTAATTGACCACCTAAGTATCCCCGAATGCGATTGCGATAAAACTCTTTCAAGTCTTCATCCGAAACAGTGACGTTTGAAGATTTAGCAATTTTTGAGCGAATGAGCGTCCAACGGAGGTTTTGAGCAAAGCCCTCGAAGCCTTGTTCAACCGTGTCTTCTGTATTTTTTTCGTTTTGAGTTTTAAGCCACCTCTTTAAAAATGCGTCTGGCAAATCCATTGGGTTAGCTGCAATCAGTCCATCTTGTATATCGCGGAGCATCAGCGCATCGGCTTGTCCGTTAAAATTCATACTTAAACTACGCCGAATCGTATCACGCATTTCTGCTTCACTTGTCACAATGCCTTCGCCAAAGTTTTTATCAAAAAACGCTTGATCCAGCGCTGCAGGTGCTTGACGTTTGACAAATTTGATTTTTACATCAAAGTTTTCATTAATTTCACGCTCGTCAGTATCGTCCAAACCTAAGAAATATTTGCGGACATACTGAGGGGTCGTTTCTTTTTCGAGTTGAAAAATATTGACCGTCAAGCTATCACCCCGTTTTTGAGTCATGAAAACTTCTTTCATTTCTTCTGTCAACCAGTTCACAGAAAGCAAAAGGTCTTCTTTTTCTAATGTGCCGCCTTGCTCTTTGATGTGCAAGGTAATCATATCGTTGGCTTCGATTTGTGTGTCCACTTCGCTTTCTTCGCCATTGCGTTTGCGCATATTTTCGATTTCAGCGTCAATTTTGTCTTCGCCTACGTTGACCAAATAGCGTTCGTAAGACTCACCGTCCAAACCTTGAATGTCAAAGTCAGGGACTAAACCTATATCGAAAGCAAATGAGATGTCTTGTGGGTTTTTAGGGTCGAAGCCTGTGTCAGATTGTTTTTCGGACATGATGGGTTGACCAAAAATATCGGGTTTATTTTCTTGAAGATAATCGTTCAATTTTTGGCTCATCATCTCCTGTATCGTTTCAACAATAAAAGAATCCCCATACATTTTTTTCACAAGCGAAGTCGGCGTTTTACCTGGACGGAAACCCGGTCTTTGCATCTTTTGTGAATAACGTTTGATTTCTTTATTGACTTTTGTAAGATATTCGTCTTTGGTAAGAGAAACCGTTAGTACGGCATTGAGCGCATCAATATCAGTTCTGACAACGTTGGACATGTGTTCTAATTAATATTAAAGATGAAAAATAAATATAGACATAGTGTTGCCGTGAATTAAGCGTAAAGCATTGAAGGGAAGCGGGATATTTTGGTTTTAAACTTAATTCATAGTTTTATCTATTTTAGAAGAGTACGGGTGGAGGGACTCGAACCCCCATGCCTCACGGCGCCAGATCCTAAGTCTGGTACGTCTACCAATTTCGCCACACCCGCATAATGTGTTAAATGTCTGATATTTTGACAATTAAAGAAGAAACCAAGACTGTTTTGAAGTGTAAATCAATGATTTCCAATAGATTCTTTAAAAAACAGCTCTTCTTTTATTACACTTTTGTAAATTCGGCTGCAAATGTAAAGTCTTTCTATCTAAAAAAGAACTTCTACGCTTTATTTTTATTAAAAAATAGGAGTAGCACGCACTTCAGTCCATGATCATCCTCTTTTAAACATTCATAATCTGAAGTTATGGAATATACAGCTGCCAGTTGGCATATATCGCTATTCTCTTTCCAATATTTACGGACTGAAGCCCGTGTTACGGTCAAAATCAAAAATAATAAAGGCGTTGTAAACAGTTTTGAGGAAAAGAGACTCCTACAAATACCTTTACAACGCCTTGATTATTAAGAAACTAAATAGACCTTATTGTTCATACTTTGGCAGCCAAACCGTCAATTGTCTTACACAATTTATCAAAAATTTCATTTATAGTGCCAACACCTTCAACCTTTTGCGCTTTGTCTAAAGCCGCATAATGCTCGCCAACAGGTGTCGTTTCATTGCGATAAACGGTGAAACGATTGCGGATAATTGCTTCATCATTATCGTCAGCCCGACCCGAAGAAGTACCCCTCAGTAAAATGCGCTTGACGATTTCATCTTCATTGACAACCAATTCTATCAAACCTGTTATACTCTCGCCGCGTGCTGCCAAGAAAGCATCTAAGGCTTCTGCTTGAGTGGTTGTCCTTGGAAAACCATCGAAAATAAAGCCTTTTACGTCAGGATTGTCTTCAACTCGTTTTTGCAACATCGAAATCGTTACGCTATCAGGTACGAGTTGACCTTTTTCCATATAGCTCCGTGCTAATTGACCAAGCTCCGTATTATTTGATAATTCGTAGCGAAACATATCACCCGTTGAGATGTGGAAAAGATTGTATTTGTCAATCAATTTTGCAGCTTGTGTACCTTTACCTGAACCTGGAGGTCCAAAGAGTATAATATTTAACATGGTAAGTACTTGATTTTTCATTTTAATTATAAAGCGACAAAGATAGCGTTAACTATATGATTATTAAATTTTAGAAGTTGCCTTTGTGCAAAACAAATAAAAAATCAGTAACAGAGCGACAATTCGGAATAAAATTTTTAAAAAGTTAAAATAACTTGATTTTTTCCCTAAACTTTGACATAGCGACTTTTAGCCAAAAAGTCGCTATTTCGTAAGGCAAGGCTCAAAAATCGAGGCTTTGAGCAAAAGACTATATCGTTTTTATTTCAATGCATTTTGCACATAATACATATCAATATGACCTTTGTTTTTTGCTGGAAATTTTCCGCGGTAGTGGCAGTTATAAGAGTAACGAATTTCATTATACACTTGCTCAGATATATTGATATAGCCAGGGTCACAAGCCTCTTGCATGCGCGCGGCAATATTGACTGTATCACCCCAAATATCGTAAGCAAATTTTTTGACACCCACAACACCCGCCACCACAGGACCTATATGAATACCCATACGGGCTTCAAAAAAAGGTTTGTTTTCCTTCGTCTTTTCGTACCGCATATCGCTCAAAAACTCTTGCATTTCAAGCGCAGCCTTCACGATACTGAGGGGGCTGGTGATGCGGTCACTCAAACCTGAAGCCACCATGTAGGCATCGCCTATGGTTTTAATTTTTTCTAATTTATATTGACCAATAATGAAATCAAAGGCTTTGAAATAAGTGTCGAGTTCGTTTACTAATTCCTCAGGTGAGAGTTGTTCCGATATTTTAGTAAAACTATAAAAATCAATAAAAAGGACGGAAGCCACCTCATAACGCCGCGCCTTGGCTTTGCCATTTGTTTTAAGTTCGTTGGCAATAGCGGCTGGTAAAATGTTTAATAACAATTCATCGCTGCGTTGTTTTTCATCTTCAATTTGATGGTTTTTCTCTTGTAAAAGCTTCTGTTGCTTTTTATTTTCGAGGAAACGACGATACACAAGTCCGACAATCACGAGGGCAAAACCGAGAACAAGCAACAAGACATTCCGAAAATTTTTCGCTGATTGTAAGAGATACTCCTGCTCTTGACGTTCTTGCGCATAGGCAATAGAGTCCAGTGAACGACCACTTTTCATAGCTTCCAACAATTTTTGTTTGCGAACAGCCACGCGGTCAAGTTCATTTTTTTGCATCGAAACGGTTGACAAAATACCTTTTTGTTGTTCTATGGTCTGTTGCGCCTGTTGTGAAAAAGCAGAAAGTTGCTGCTCTTTTTTACGCAATTCTATCATATTAGTATTAAGGGCTTCACGTTCTCCTTTCAGTAAAGAAACATCATTTTCCAATTGCCTCCGTTGTTGCGTAAGATTTTCAAACCATGCCCTATATTGTTCTTTGACGGAGTTCAATTCCGCTTGATTGGCAGGTGAAGAGCGATTGTCAATGGGGGCGGGTATATTTTCTGTCTTCGTTACAGCACTTGCACCGCCTTCAGAAAGCCGCTTACGGAGGTTAGCAGCTTGCAGTTTGTAGGCTTCGCCTTCTTGTGTGGCACCCTCGTAACGTGCCATAGAAGCCATTTTTTCAAGGCATTTTATAGCATAGTCTATATCTTTGGCATCCATTGCTGCATCTTTACCACGTCCATAACGGAATTTGGCATCGGCATATTTATTTTGTCGCGCATATCCATCGGCATTCAAATAGGCTGCACGAGCTGCCATCGCATGGTCTTTAATATCTATTGCCATCAAATACGCTTGATGTGCCACCAAAGACGCTTTTGCAGGGTTTGTTGGTAGGTATTTTTCAGCTGACTGATAGTACAAAGTCATTGCCTCCCGTCGGTCAGTCGTTTGCTGTGCTGCCTTCTCAAGGCTAACGGCTGCTTGCTGCGCCCAAACGGGGAAGCAGAGCATTGTTAACAATCCTATTTTTAAAAGTCGGTTCATGTCAGAGTCAATATTGTTCTTTAAGAACAGATGGACAAGTAGCTTGTTTAGGAGGTAATTCTAATCGTTTGTTACGCTTCAACACTTCAAAATACGTCCGCACTTCTCTTTGCTCAAGGTCATAGCAATTCTTTTTTCGTTTTTTTTAGATAAAAGTTTCATAATAAACGCAATTTAACCCACAAATTGCTGACTTACCCCCTCAGTATCCGCTATCAAAGCTTGTTCAGGAAACAAAATGAGGAATGAATGGGATTCAAAAGTATGTGACAAAATACGTGGCAACCGCTCCATTGCCTTTGAATAGGAAAGTGTATGCGCTCTTGCGCTCACGACAATAAGTAAATCGCCCCCCCTCAGTATAGATGCAATATTATTGATATTTTCCCAATAGGGCAGGTGCAAAAAGTCGGATTGTTGTAAAGAACGATAGCTGATCAAATGCTCTTTTAAAGTAGCGGGTGGACTTTCAACACTATAAAACGTCAGTTTTGCGCCTAATTGTACTACAAAACGTTCTAAAATCGTAACCCAATGATCAAAACCCGTTTCCAACTCTGCTTGTGGTGGTACGACAACAACAATGCGACGGAAGGTATTGACAGGCTGATTGATTTTTGAGACCAAAACGGTTTGGGCAGTTTTGTCTAAAACATGAGACATGACAGTGCCAAAAAAAATATCAACCGCCGAGGGTTTGCCGTTCCAACCAATGATAATATCTGAAATCGCTAAATCCTTGACCGCACGTATGATGCCACCCGCCACGTTCAAATCCACGCGTGAAATAATGTCAACTTCTACCTCAGCCGCCTTAGCATGACTGATGGCATTTTCAAACAATTTATCGTTCAACAAAATGCGTTTACGGCTTTCGGCATCGTCATTGACAACAGACAATGGGAAAATGGGTTCGGCTGAATGAGGATTTTTAATCATTATCGCTAAATCTATTAAGGTCTCAAAATTGGCAGGATTGGCGACAGGGACGAGAATACGTTCTACCCCCTCAGTATCAGAGGCTGCTTTTTCTAATTCATTGACTGCCAATTTTTTAGCAGCGTTTTCTGTAATGAAAGTAGAAGCAAGGCAGGTGACTAAAATCATCAAAATTGTGCCATTAAGTACAGAAACATCGAATAATTTTAAATCAAACCCAATGAGAATGATAGCTAATGTTGCTGCAGCATGAGAACTACCCAACCCAAATATAATTTGCCTTTCAGTCGTGGTGTACTTGAAAATCTTTTGTGTCAGAAATGCCGCTATCCATTTTGTGGTATAAGCCACCGTGATAATCGTCAGAGCTACTTTCCATGAATTGATGTCCGCAAAAAGAACATGGAGGTCAACACGCATACCCACAGAAATCAAAAACAAAGGAATAAAAAGCGCATTACCCGTAAAATTGATGCGATTCATCAATACAGAAGAATGTGGAATAAGGCGATTGAGACCCAAACCCGCCATAAATGCTCCGATAATCGGCTCTATCTGTGCCAATTCCGCCACAACAGCCGATGCAAACACAATGAGCAGTGCGAAAATATATTGCGAGGCGCCTTCTGCTTCAACATTTTTAAAAAACCAACGTGCAATGCGCGGGAAAATCCCCATGACGATGACAAGAAAAATGGCAAACGAAACACCCATTTTCAAGGCAATATCATCCCAAGACCCGCCTTTTGCGCTCGCTGTGATGAATGACAAAAGCAAAAGAGCGGCTGTATCCGTAATAATGGTTCCGCCAACGGTTATTGTAACTGCTTCATTTTTGGTCACACCCAATCGAGAGACAATAGGATATGAAATAAGTGTATGTGTGGCATACATGGAAGCCAAAAGTAGTGCGGAAGTAAACGAAAAATGGAGGACATAAAGTGTCGTTATAGTACCTATACTAAGGGGTATGCTGAAAGTCAAAAAACCAAAAACAAGGCTTTTGTTGCGGTTGCGCTGAAAATCGCGAAAATCTATTTCTAAACCTGCGAGAAACATGATGTAAAGCAGACCAATGGTACTCAAAAGTTTTATCGCTGCGTCCAATTCAATGAGGTGAAAACCCTTAGGTCCAATGGCAACACCTGCCAATATCAGTCCTACAATACCCGGAATGCGGATTTTTTTCAATAAAATAGGTATCACCAATATCACAAACAGCAGAAGGGCAAAGACAAAAACAGCATCTTTGAAAGGAAGGGACATATCAAAAATAATTGGTAGCATATATTAGTGAATATTGACAAAAATTACAAGTTTTCAAATCTTGTGAATTTGTAAAATCCTGTTATCTTGTCCATTAGTCAGGTGTTTTGAGTCAAATCTAAGAAAAATGGATGAATGTTAGATTTATTTCAGAAACAAAGACAAGGTTTATATCAGTCACAGAGCTTAATCGAAAACAAATCGAAATAAAAATGTTGTGGAATACCTGTAAACTGTTGTCCAAAGCGGAAATAGGACGGTGTATTGACAAAGCTGATATATCGGATATAACGATAAAGTACCTTAAAAATATCGGAATCTTCGGTTAAAGAGCCGCTGATACTGAGGGGGGTCACTTCGGGGTTGAGTTTGAATTGTTCATAGACATTTAAAATAAAATAAACCAAGTCTTGAGATGTCTTGTAAGGAAACGAATTGGCGAAAACCAAGTCTTGGTTATCAAAAAACAAGACTTGAACTTGCCCATCACGGACATTAGCAAACATCTGATGCCCGTCGCGGTATGTTGCCATCTTTTGATACCCTTTTATCAGAGGTGTCATATAATGATAATAATGCGCTTGGGGAAAGGTTGTTCGCAGAGCAGCAACCAAGGCATTTTCCACGAGATAAACATTATGAGATTCAATATTTTTTATAATATCAACATCAAAATGCTCTTCCCCATCGAGTGTCGTTAAGTTTTCAAAATAGGCTAAACGACTTTTAGCATCATAGAACTTGGTGGGTACAAGTGTAAAATGGGGGGTTGTAAAAACAATTTTCGTTGTTCGAAAAGGCAGTTTCAGCATTTCATCTTCGATAAAAACGGCTTTCAAATGGGCTGTAGCTGACTTTTCACGCCGATGGTCGAAGTGAAAACTTTTCAATGCTAACACATTCAATTGAGCATCATTGACCAGATAGTAAATGCTATCAGCACCCACTAAAAGGCTTAATTCGTAAGTTTGCGTAGCGGTCGTCGCAAATGCAAACTCGACTATTTCTTGGTTTATACGTCCCATTTTCAGTGGCGAAGTTAAGTGTTATTTGTCATTGGAAAGCAGCGAATGGGATTTTTTTTGAATACGGAATGACTATTCACACATAAAAAATGTCGAAGTGTATGAGACACCTCGACATTTTTAACTCATGAAGGACGATTTATATGAGTCACGACTCAACCTATTAAGCATTTACCGTCGTATTTTGCACCTTCCTCAACATGCAGTTTTTTTGCTTTAATATCGCCTTTTATAAAAGAAGATTCGAGCAAATGTAAGGTATTGATGACCGAAACCGTACCAATGACTCTGCCTTTAATGGTTGACTCACCTGCCTGGACATCGCCTTCGACTATGCCTTCTGCATCCATCACAAGGCGTTTGTCGCAGACGACTTGGCCTATGATTTTGCCATCAATACGCATATTTTCGGTTGATGTAATTTTGCCATCTATGACTGTTCCTTTTGCAATAATACAAGTCAACCCCTCAGTATTGGTATTAGGAGAAGCCATTGAACCATTATTTGTAACCTGTTTTTTATCAGTAGTGCTATTGAAAATTGCCATGAGCGTCTTAATTTTTTTAATAATATTGAAAATAACTGCAACGAAGGCATGAAAAGAATAAGTGTTGAAAAAAATATATTGATTGTGTTAAAAACCTTTCTAAACTACGAGTCTCTTAGTTACCAAATCGTGCCATAACGCTTTGACATTTTAGAGGATTTTATTTTCTTGGTCAGCTTTTCCTCTGGGTTTTTTCCCAACAGTAAGTTACATCCAATACGTCCGTTGAAGGTATTTGTTGCAAAGGGTTTTGCATATACAAGAATATTATCAGTAACGAAAAAAAGCTGCGCTGTTTTGTGAAGTATCAAACCAGCATGAATACCTAAATTGGCTTTGGATTCATTACGCAAACCCAAAGTCAGACCTACACGTAACCATTGGAGATAATTGACAGTAACATTAGCCATGGCACCATATTTGGTTTCATCGCCCAGCGTTTCGCTATACAACAGACCACCGACGCGGAAATTATTGGTCAATTCGTAATTGGCACCAATATAAACCCGTAAAGGGAGGTTTTGAGTAAAATTACCGCCTTGATATTCTGAAATATTCAAAGCTGTTTTGATGGTATCCATTATGCGATGAAAACTACTGCTTTCAACATCTATTTTACTAAACCCTCTAAAATCAACATCGCCATTTGATGTATACGTTGTTCCCCCTTTTTTCCAATGTATAGAACCCCCTGCATCGAGTACCGAAGCCGATAGTTTAAGCTTCCCGAGATTAACTTTAACCCCAAAATCGGCTGAAACCCCCCCATTATTGAGTAAAGCATTGCTTAGAAAGTTTTTTTGATCAGGTTCAAACATCATCAAATCATAGTCAGTTGTCAACCGCAGAGCATAAAAAGAAGTATCTGTTACCAATCTTAATTTGTCACCGCGAGAAAAAGCCCCTGCAATGCCATTTTGGCTTTTGATACGCCCACCTATGGAGAAAAATTCGTCATGATAGGTCAACGCCAAACCAAATTCACTTCTCACATCAGCACTCACATGCGTACCAAACTCCGCTGCTGTTCCCACAAATTGACCATTGCCACGGATAACAAGACTCGCTGCATCGCGTGGAACAATAAAGTTCTGTGAACTTGACAACAAATGATGACCACTGACTTGCAAATTCTCAGAAATTGGAAAAGATATAGCTGCCGTCAACATTTGGACATCGCCGTTATAATAATTCACTTCCTCTAATTTATCGAGCCATTGACCATAAAAAGGAGCAATAATACGCTTGCCGCTTTTATTAACAATTAAATCTTGTACGGATAGCGGTGCATTTGCATT
This sequence comes from Saprospiraceae bacterium, assembly GCA_031411275.1. Classification (GTDB taxonomy): domain Bacteria; phylum Bacteroidota; class Bacteroidia; order Chitinophagales; family Saprospiraceae; genus JAAFJT01. The sequence continues at coordinate 56,261 of JANOAU010000041.1, forward strand.
GAAATACAAGCTTGGTAAACTGAAGTGTATTTTTTTACCCGAAGGCAAAAGAGCCGGATTAGTTAAGTTCGATTGCCATAAATCTGTCGCAAAATTTAAGGTTTGCTCTTGTTGAGCGTTCAAGTTTTGACTAATATAAAGCGTAAAAAGAAGGATTTGTATAAATAATTTGTTCATATTATTAAAGTTTTGGACGTTCGGAATTAGGAATTAAGAATTGGTATTAACCCTGAATCTTTAGAGATTCACACCAACACGCACACCGATTTTCACACCAAACTTCTGGGACGAATTGATACGAACAGGATTTGCCCCATTATTGGATGATGAAACGGTATATTTCACAATGACTTTTTTAGCAGAACGGATACTTGTAAATTTCGCCGCATCCATTTTAATAAAGTTATAAGCTAATGAAGTGCCGATTGTGGTGCCTGCCACAGTCGTTGGGGCACCCCTCAGTATCAAAGGTTCTTTTTGAACGAGTGAATCTAATATGACACCCGCAGAGGAGACGAAATAGGCTTGCAAAGCCATATCAATTGGCATTTCGTTATCTGTTGTTATTTTAAACTCGGCTGCTGCAACCTCTGAAAACTTAGATAAATCAAGTACCAGTGTATCATAAACGATAAATTTTTCCGCTGTCCCAATGATGGGAATTTCCAGAGTGCATGAGGCTTTCAAACGGCTATCGTCGTTCAAAAAACCAGCCGTTTTGTTGGTATTACCCAAATTAGATATGCCAACAAGGGAATGTATAAACAGAGTGGGATTACTCGCTGTGAGATCTGTTATATTAGAATTTTTGTTATCAATTTTAATTGAACTCTTTTTTGAAACCCCCATTTCATTAAGTCCAGGATAAAGCAAATTTACACCTGTGGAAAGATTGCTTTGCAGAGTGACCTTTTGTTCAACTTTATTTATGGATTCAGCCACTGAAGTACGGGCTTGGATAGGGAAACCCAATGAATTATCGAAGTCAAATGTGACTGTCGGCTCAGTAAACCGTATCTTACCATTGGGTCTCCAATTTTTAAAAAAGTCTAAACTGATTGAATCTTTAGGTAAAGTCATTAAAAATTGCCCAAAATACCCCTTCATGCTTTTAGACTCAAAGCGTGTTATTTCATAAGTACCTTGATTATTCAATGAAACGAATTCACCACTTGCTTTACTCGCTTGATAACTGATAACAATGTTATTCAAGGTCGGTTCGCAACGCCATCCATTGAGGTCAATAGAATCTCTAAAAGGCATATTCGCCACGGTGAAGGTCTTTGAAAAGACTTGACCATTTTTAGTAAATTGAGGTAGCGTGATACGAACAGAAAGGGGTGTTGCCTGTGCGTCGAAACGCCATTTGAAAAAACCCTTTTTAAAATCAATAGCATCAATACGTGTACCTGCTGGAGAGGGAAATGGCAACACTACGTCTGATTGATTAATGGGAATAGGTTGCACATCTGGCATGCCCGCAAATAGGTCAATGGGCAGTGTTTCAATCACTTTTCCTTTGTAAAACATTTTAAATGTGCCATCTGATTGTACTTGGAGGTAGGCAGAACCATCAAAACTATCAAATAAATCACGTAAATTTAGAGTTGTCTCAACCAATGGAACGGCATACTCTGGTGTGAGTTTCACATTCAAGTCAATATCATCGTAGGGGAGTTTACAGGAGTGAACGAGACAAAAGAGTGCTGCGAAAAAGAGAATTGTAGATAATTTGCTCATACGATTAAAGTTTAAAAGTCGTTAGTGAATGTTTAATGCAAAAATCAGTTGTTTTCATAGTATTATTTCAACAATAGATATGCCCATTTGTCAAATGACTAATGAATATTTGTTGTAGTGTTATCCTTAAAAAAATGTGCGTGTGAACGTTTTTCTATAAAAATAGACAAAAAGATCAGAAGAATAAATTAGATTTGTCTGTAATGGAATGTGAATGTTCTGTGGAATGTCAATTTTTTATATTGAAATTTTTACAAAAGAACATAAAAATTATGAGAATTGCAAATGAGGTAAAAAAAAAATAAGCTCTATTGCTACAAGAGCATAGAGCTTATTCATTTTTCAATTTTATAAATTCAGAAAAAATCTATTGTGTTTTCAAGCCAAACTTCACCCCTATCCGTACCCGTACATCTTGTGTTGAAGTCAACTTCACAGGCACTGCTCCATTGTTAGATGTTGAGAACGAATAACGAATGATTAGTTTTGTGGCTGAGCGTACTTTTTTCAATTTCTCCGTATTAATTGTCACTAAGTTTTCTGTTGTCGTTATACTCGTAGGTAAACCCAAACTGTTTACAGGACTCCCCCTCAGTATAGGCGACTTTGCAGCATACAAGGAGTCAATAATACTACCATTGTTTGTAGCAAAATAGCCTTGGAGCGATATATCGATGGGCATTCCATTGTCCGTAATGATTTTAAATTCAGCTTGTGTCACCTCTGTGGCTTGTGAAAGATTGATGTTGAAGGTGTCATTGAGTTCAAAATTTTTGGCTTTGCCAATCATAGGGACTTCAACTTCAACTTGCAATTCAAATTTACTTGAATCGGTCATAAAACCCGTTATAGTTCTGTTTTGATTAGGATTCGTCAAGCCATCAATATCATATTGAATCGCAACAGGGTTGGAACTCATGATTTCTGCAATATTTGAGTTTGTTTTGTCAAAAACAACGACAGTTCTTTTCGATTGACCTACCTCATTAATTTTTGGATAATTAATATCAACACCCGCCGTCAAAGGGCTTTGCAGGGGTAGTCGCCTACCGTCGAGTGTGATGACTTCACCTTTCTGCATAATCGAGCGGACAGGCACGCCAAACGAATTATCGAGTGTGATAATCATACGTGGGCTATCGAAATAAACGCTCCCATTTTGCCATTTATCAAAAAAATCAATCGCAATACTGTCTTGTGGACCATCAAAAATACTTTGTCCAAAATAACCTTTGGCATAAGCAAATTCAAAGTTTTGAATCTGATAGCCACCACCATTTTTCAAGTCAAAAGGCTGCCCATTTGAGATTTTACGAGCCGTGGTATAAATAAAAATTGAATCATTTTGTGCTGCTAAACGCCAACCCGCCATTTCAAGCGTATCGAGGGTAATGCCATTGTGATTAAAGTTTTTGCGAAAGGCAACCCCATTTTTAGTCAATTGAGGTATATTAATAGTGATGTTCAATGGCTCAGGTGTCGGCGCAATACCCCACCGCAGCGTTCCTTTTTTTACATCTACATAATCAATATGCACCCCACTTGGCAATGAAAAAGGGACTGCCATCGTGGAATCAAGGATTGGAAAGGTCACGTTTTTGAAATTGGCAAAAATATCGAGACTTGATTGAGTCGTAAAATTGCCTTTATAATGCAAGATGACTGTACTATCCGTTCCAATTTGAACATAAGCCTTAGGGTCAAAGCCATTGATAATGTCGCCAAACGATTTTCTGGTATCAATTAAAGGTAAAGCCCATTCTTGATTCAAATCAGTTTTTATATCGTCAATTGGACTAATACGACAATTTGAAAAGAAAATAGCCGAAATAGTCACTGCAAACAGCAAAAGGTATGATGTTTTTCTCATTAATAGGTGGATTGATTGAAAATTCATGTACAAAGGTAATTTGAATTAATCATATAACTTTTGTAAAAACGTTAATACGATGTCAATATTTGAAGTGTGAGCAATGAATTGCTTATGTAAATAGTTAATAATGATTTTTTTTCAAAAAAGCAGCCAAATACTGAGGGGGGTGTAAAAAGCAAACCGCCCACCCCGAATGAATCGAGATGAGCGGTTATTGTTTTTCGTATTGCCGAAACAATCGTCAAATTACTTGATTTCGATTTGTGCACCAGCAGTTTCAAGAACCGTTTTGATGTTGTTCGCTTCGTCCTTGCTAACGCCAGTTTTCAAAGTAGCAGGAGCACCGTCAACGATGTCTTTCGCTTCTTTCAAACCTAAGCCAAGAAGATTTTTCACCTCTTTAACGACGTTCAATTTACTTGCGCCAGCCGATTGAAGGACAACGTCAAATTCAGTTTTTTCAGCAACTACTTCAGCAGCAGCAGCAGGACCAGCAGCAGAAACTGCAACTGCAGCAGCAGCTGGCTCGATGCCGTAATCAGATTTTAGAATACCTGCAAGTTCGTTGACTTCTTTTACAGTCAAGTTTACTAATTGTTCCGCAAGAGCTTTGATATCAGCCATTGTATTTTAATTTAAAATTTTTTACGAAAATAGATTTTTGTTAATGATGAATTATGAATGAAAAATAATAAACCTTGAACATCCATAACCCTTTTTTGATTTTAAAAATGAGAAGACCAAAATAGAATAACAAATTAAAAAATTCATCATTCATATTTGCTCATTCATCATTACGCGCCGCGTTCTTCAAGAGCTTTGACCAATCCAGCAATTTTATGACCTGCTGAACCTTGCAATGCACTGATAACGTTTTTCGCAGGAGATTGGAGTAAACCAATGACCTCACCGATAAGTTCTTCGCGCGATTTGAGTTTTTTCAATACTGCCAATTGGTCTTCACCAACGAAAGTAGCTGAATCAATATAAGCACCTTTGAAACCAGGTCTTTCCGTTGAGTTTTCCTTACGGAAGTCTTCGATAAGTTTGGCAGGTGATTTTTGATTTTTTGTGAATAGGATAGCTGTTTGACCTTTGAAAGCATCAAATAAACCTTCATAACCTTTTGATGCGTCGGCATCTTTCAGGATTTTAAGGGCAATTTTGTTTTTCACAACTTGCATATCAATGTCCTGTTCAAAACATTTGCGACGCAATTTGTTGGTCTGAGCAGCTGTCATCGCTGTTGGGTCCGCTAAGTAAAAGAACGAGTGATCCTCGAGTTTACTTTTTAAGTCCTCCAATACGACCGCTTTATCATCTTTTGTCATGTTGAATAGCTCTTTTTTCTTTTACTTAATGGATTTTGTATCAACTTTGATGCCTGGTGACATTGTCGAAGCAACCGTAAGTGACTTCATGTAAACACCTTTCGCCGTTGACGGTTTCATTTTGATAAGCGTATGCAATAATTCGTTCGCATTATCAGCTAATTGTTCGGGCGTAAAAGATACGCGACCAACACCCGCATGAATGATACCTGTTTTGTCAACACGGAAAGCAATTTTACCTTTTTTGACTTCACTAACTGCCGAAGCGATGTCTGGTGTAACCGTACCCGTTTTAGGATTCGGCATCAAACCACGAGGTCCGAGAATACGTGCTACTTTACCCAATTGAGCCATCACGTTAGGTGTTGCAATGACAACATCCACATCGAGCCAACCTTCTTGAAATTTTTTGATGTATTCATCGAGACCGAAAAAGTCTGCACCTGCAGCCATCGCGTCTGCTTCACGGTCAGGTGTACTCATCACCAAAACCTTCTTGGTTTTACCCGTACCGTGCGGCAGCGACACCGTACCACGTAGGGCTTGGTCTGCTTTACGCGGGTCAATACCAAGGCGGACGTGTAAGTCAACCGAAGCGTCAAATTTTGCAATGTTCACATCTTTCACTAAAGCCAAGGCTTCAGGTAAGCTGTAGAGTTTGTTGGCATCTACTTTTTTGTCAACTTCTGCTCTTCTTTTAGGAACTTTTGCCATTTTGTTTTAATAATTTAATAGTTAGGTAATTAACGTCCCGAATTCGTTTCGGAACTCCCTTGTTTTCAATTAAAAATTATGCGTTAAAAATTAAAAATGACGCTCAATACTGAGGGGTGCATTTTAATTCCTAATTCCTAATTAACCTTATGCCCAAGGCGCATTGCCTTCGACAGTGATACCCATGCTTCGTGCTGTACCCGCTACCATTTTCATAGCAGATTCAACGGTGAAACAGTTTAAGTCAGGCATTTTGTTCTCCGCGATTGCGCGAACTTGGTCCCAAGTGACTTTTCCAACCTTAATACGGTTAGATTGTTTTGAGCCTTGACCTGCTTTCAATTTAGCAGCATCCAACAACTGTACGGCTGCTGGCACTGTTTTGATTGCAAACTCAAATGACTTGTCTTTGTAAACCGAGATAATAACTGGCAAAATTTTGCCAATTGAATCTTGTGTCGCAGCATTGAATCGCTTACAGAACTCCATGATGTTCACACCTTTTGAACCCAATGCAGGTCCAATGGGTGGGGCAGGGTTTGCCTGACCGCCTTTCACCTGAAGCTTGATGTAAACTTCTACTTCTTTTGCCATTTTAGAAAAGACGTTTTAATAATGTGATTCGTCGCACTGTTTTGGGAAGCAATTCCGATGTGACTCGAAATCAGATTTAGCTTGACGAAAATAAAGACTTTTAGCAGCAGAGGTCACAGCTAACCGCAAAAAGCGGCGCAAAGATAGGTTTTATGTCTTTTTATACAAAGTTTTTTGAGTTTTTTATTATAAAAAATGCCCCCCTCAGTATGAAATGACTGTTTTTAAAGAAAAAACTTATTTTTGTGGAAAAATAGAAATGAAAATATTGGAAAATGTACCATCTTAACTTTTAAAAACCTTGTATCAATTTAATGCTGCCAAAATTTAATTTTAAAAAAAAAACAGTATTTATATTTTGACAAACACATAGAATACCTATATCTGTTTCATACTTGGTAAGTATAGGAATTTTGCCGAAACTCCTTCAAATAGTAGGCGTTATATTTAATTTTTCTTTCATGAAATCTATTAAATCTTTTTTGTTTTTTGGGATAATACTTTTATTATCTTTATTTATTGCTTTTTGCAGTAAAAATTTTAATGATAGCCTTGTCCAAACTTACTTTAATAATTCAGAATTTCGAAGTGAACTATCTGTAACAATTGCAAAAACCTCGCAGGATGATATTATGATTCTTACTGAAGGAAAAAATGCAGAACCAAATGCATTATATTTTTTTCAATCATTGGAGATTCCAAAGAATATTTATTTTGAAATCAAGAATGCAACAATTATTAAAAATAAAGAAATCTTATTAATCCATTCAGACAATAAAAATATATTATTGTCTATGAAAGATGCTACTATTCCAGAAAAAGTTCAAAAACTTGAAAATTTAGTTACTTATCAAGGTTTTGGATTAATAAACTATAAAAAACCAACGTCTTATCAAAAAGTTTTGGCTCTATTGAAGACTGAAAAAGAAACAGTGAATTCAAGAAGTGCTGGTAATGATATAGTTATTTCTATTGATTTTGCTACCTGTAAATGTGTTAAAGATGACCCTAAGGCATCGGGAGCTTTATGCAAATCTGGAGGACCTGGTTCGTCAAGTTGTTCATTAGACGATACAAAAGAACTTCCTCATGGAATAAAAATAGGTAGCATTTGTTCAGTAAATTGTAATTCTGGTTATTTTTCATGCTGTATGCAAGACTATTAATTAATTTTTCATTTTAAAATAAATGTTTAACAAAATGTATCCATGTGTTTTGTTAAACATTTATTTTATTCTCTTTAAAGAGAGACTGAATTTGTAGGCTATCTCACAAACAAAATCTTCGTCACCACCGCATCAGGCGCATCCAAATTCTTAGTATTCGTCGCCAAAACAAGATACACACCTGTCGCAACCCTATTCCCATTAAAATCACGTCCTTCCCAAATCGCTTGCCCGCCGAGTGCACGGGTTTCAAAAACGACATTGCCATTCACATCCGCTATTTTCACATTGGCATCGCGGGCAAAACCTTTTATCGCAATCGGTCCGTCATAATCAGGACGAACAGGATTTGGAAATGCCAACACCTTACTTTCATTGTTGAAATCTGCCCCCTCAGTAGCGGTACTCCTATAACTAACCAAACCTTTATTAGTACCAATAAATACCTCACCGTTTGGTCTGATAGCCAACGCTGTTATATTATTGCTGGGTAAAGGGCTGTTTTCAGTGTTAAATTTCAATATTTCCTCTTTTCCATCTGCAGATGTAACAAATAAACCGCTTGACGTGCCAAACCATTTGCGGTTCGCCCCATCAACAGCGATAACGTTCACGTTTTTTTCACGTAGCAAATATTCGTTGATACTGCCCAATGAATTGACAATGAGTGAGGCATTACAAGACGTTCGGAAAGGGTCGCTGCCGCACCGAAACACACAAACGCCGCTCGTTGTGCCGACCCACACTTCACCATTGAGGTCAGTCACTAAGTATTTAATGGTGGCACTTTGCAATTCTTTGGGCAAATTTGAGTTATCGAGAATGCGCGATTTATCATCTGAAATATCATCTATGCTTTTACCTTCATCATAAAGCAAAATACCCGACTGCGAACCACTGATAATGAACCATTTGATACCCGAACCGTCAACAATGACTTGAAATATGTTGGAAGCAGGTACGTTTCCCAATTTTGCCCATTTACCATCTGCTTTTAAGACGATGACGGGCTTGTCTGCGAGGTTATTCGATACCCATAAATTGCCACTTTTGTCAAAAGCCAAACCTGTGACACGGTGGCGAAACCGATCAGCGGAGGCTGCACTGATTGGGGAATTTGATGCATTATAAATTTTACTCACTTTGCTACCCACCAATTCAACTAAGCCATTTTGAACTGAACCAGCATAAACTTTACCTGTTTTTGTATTGATTTCAACATTGTGGAAATCACGGCTTATAATACTATCATTCAAAATTTGTGTATATAATCCATTGTAATTCAACCATTTACCATTAATTAGCGAAGCAAAACCTTCACCATTGTCTCGTGGATTAATACCTGTTAAGCCGCCAAAAGCGACCCAAACGGAGGTATCTGTCACAGCAATATCACTGGACTCGCGAGAGTAAGGCGAGTCAAATTCGACGACCGTACAGTTGGCATCAGTTGCTTTGTTCAAAAAGCGATATCCATTGTATTGGTCGGCAAAATATATACGTCCTGCGGCATCTTCTACAGCCCCAATTGGACGATTGACACAACTACCACCAACATTTTTAAACGTACCGTTCTTATTGAAAATCAAGGTTTTACCATTGCCAAAAGCATCTTTATTGCTAAAACCAATGATTAAGTTTTGGCTTTCAGCCGTCAAAAACTGAACTTTAAAGTCCTTTTCATAGCGGATACTAAGGGGTCTATTATTTTGTAAAACGGCAAGACTATCATTCAAATCGAAGTACAATTTATTGTCATAAACAGCTAAAACCTTTGATGTGTATTGATTCGGGAAGCCTGAAGAAGCATCTAATTTTGTCCATACTTTAAAATCGGCTAAATTTAATCGCGCATCATTAGACACGTTATATATACCCCCCTCAGTAGCCGCCCATATTTTGCCTTCAAATACGACGACACTGTAAGTTTTTAACTTTGTAAAAGTGGTGTAAACAAATTCACCACGCCGCATATCGAGCTTAGAAATGCCAAAACCACACGCCAAATAAGCCGTATCATTCACAAAAGAAGCGTCATAAATCGTCTTATCACCCAGAATAGAAGTGTTGTTTTTAATATCGGGTACATTGAGATTTTTGACATTGTCCTCTGTGCGAATGAGGTCAATATTGTTATTATCGTAGGCAACTAACAACGTTTTAGCTCCTTTATTGTATCTAACAAGATTTGCACCAACATCAGTCAACGTATTGAGTCTGTCTAATTTTTCAATAGTCATACTGATTTTATTCATTTTTAAAACAGACAAACCTGTTGCCCAATATACATCATTATCGGTTTGTGTTACGCTCAAACCGTTGCGGTAAGGTAAGTGCGTGCGCCATTCACCGATTTTCAAATCGTTTTGTGAAAATAAAAAATGTGGTAATAAAGCAATAAAAAAGGCAGGTAAAAGTGCTTTGTTCATATCTTGTAAGGTATTGATTGTCAATTTTTTATGAAAATAAAACGCAAAAATAGCTTTTCATTGGGTTTGTGATAAAACCTTTGGGAGAAAATTTTATTGCGTTTCGAGAAATATTAATGCGTTTGTAATGCACGAATCGCAAATTAAAAAGCGATGAAAGAATATTAAGAGGATACGTTTGACAAATACAGCGGGAGTATCAACAAGCATTTAAACCAAGCCAAGCGTATAGTCTTTTCATCGCTTTTAATAGCTGTTTTTACCTTTCCAAATAAAATACCTATATCTTTGCAAATTAGATATTCAACTTCTAATTTGCAAGAAATGATAAAAAGATTACTTGGAGAGAAAATCAAAAATGCCGCAAAAAAAATGCCCATCATTGCGGTAACAGGTCCACGCCAAAGTGGTAAATCTACATTAGTACAAGAAGTATTTTCTGATTATACCTACACAAATTTAGAAGATATAGAAAGACGGAAATTCGCGCTTCAAGACCCTAAAGGTTTTTTGCAATTGATTGGCAATAAAGCTATTATAGATGAAGTACAATATGCGCCAGAGCTGCTTTCCTACATTCAAGTGATAGTGGATAGAGATAAAATTGCAGGGCAATTTGTAATTTCGGGTTCTCAAAACTTATTGTTGATGCAAAGCATTTCTCAAAGTCTTGCGGGGCGAGTTGCTATTTTCAATTTGCTGCCTTTTTCTTTACAAGAAATTCAGGATACTAATTTTGCCTTACCCACCTATGAAAATTACATATTAAAAGGCTTTTACCCACGTATCTACGACCTTGACCTCGACCCAATGACGTGGTTGCTTGATTATATCCAAACTTATGTCGAGCGCGACGTTCGGCAATTGATAAATGTGAGTGATTTGGGTGTCTTTCGTCAATTCCTTGAAATATGTGCAGGAAGAATTGGTCAATTGGTCAATTTTTCAGAAATTGGTAATGTTATTGGTGTTTCTTACCAGACCGTTAATAAATGGTTGAGCGTCTTGCAAACCAGTTATATTGTGCATTTAGTGCGTCCTTACCATCAAAACTATAATAAACGTATTGTAAAAACGCCTAAATTATACTTCTATGACACGGGGTTAGCTTGCGCATTAATGAACCTTCGCAATATAGATGACCTCAATCGGCATTTTGCAAAAGGGGCATTGTTTGAAAATTTTATCATTAATGAGGTATTAAAAAATCATCTCAATCAGCATTTAACGCCTAAGCATTATTTTTGGAACGCAGCAGGGGCAGCAGAAATTGATTTACTTTTAGATATAGGTGGGCAGTTGTTTCCCATTGAGATTAAGTCAGGAAGAACCATAAATATGAGCTTTTTTGATAGCTTAAAGTATTTTCAACCTCTCTCAGGAGCAATAAGTGAACATAGTTTCTTAGTCTATGGGGGCGATGAAGTACAAAAGAGAAGCCTTGCACAAGTGTTAGGCTGGCAACATTTAGATAAAATTCCGATTTTCTAATTCCATATCCACACTCAACAAACAAGCAGCCATGCCAAGCCGATAAAACGATAACCAAAATTAAAAAAATCAAAAAAAAATCCCGATTGTCAGAATCAGGATTTAAGGAGGATTGAAAATACAAGGATTGTCTTTTATACTGAGGGGTATAAACAAAGAGTATCTATGTATCGGGAGCGTGTTTTGGTATTGTACTTTTGGTCGTTTTGAAGCAATTCGTTTGAGAATGAAATACCAAAGCTGAATCGTCTTTAGTGGACTTTAATTTGGAAACGCTGATAAAAGAGTTGTTAAAATAAAAACGGCCCTAAGAGATTGGTCGTCTAAACATAGTTTCTATATTTGCGTAAATGACTTTTTTAAATTTTATTGACATTAAAAATTAAAAACTATGCTCGAAACGGCTGTACAAAACAAAGTAAATCAATGGTTAGAAGGCACCTATGATGCTGCAACGAAAGCCTCGATTCAAAAACTTATTGACGACAACAACACAACCGAATTAACCGATTCATTCTATAAAGATTTGGAATTTGGAACGGGCGGATTGCGCGGTCTGCTTGGTATTGGCTCTAATCGGATGAATAGTTACACTGTTGGGGCAGCAACGCAAGGGCTTGCCAATTATTTGAATAAGTGTTTTAAGGGCGAAAAAATAAGTGTGGCGATTGCTCATGACTGCCGTATCAAGTCAGATGAATTTGCAGAGGTGATTGCCAATGTATTTTCGGCGAATGGCATTGAGGTTTATTTATTTAGTAGCCTTAGACCGACACCTGAATTGAGTTTTGCGATTCGCCTGTTGGGTTGCAAAAGTGGTGTTGTTGTCACCGCTTCGCACAATCCGAAAGAATACAATGGTTACAAAGCTTATTGGGACGATGGTTCGCAAGTCGTTGCGCCACATGATAAAAATATCATCAGTGAGGTGAATCTTATTCAGTCTTTAGATGATATAAAATTCATTGGCGATGAGACCAAAATTCATAAAATAGATAAAGAGGTAGATGACAAATATATAGACCAAATTTTATCCTTATCTATTTCAAAAGACGCTATTTCGCGCCAAAAAGACCTAAAAATCGTCTATACACCTATCCACGGAACGGGTGTAACACTCGTCCCAACGTTGTTGGAAAAAATGGGTTTTGAAAACGTCACCATTATTGCAGAACAAGCGGAGCCAAAGGGTAACGGGCAATTCCCGACCGTTATTTACCCGAATCCAGAAGAAGCAGAAGCGATGTCAATGGCAGTCAATAAAGCCAAAGAAATTGATGCGGATTTAGTGTTGGGTACAGACCCCGATGCCGACCGCGTGGGTATTGCTGTCAAAAATCACCACGGCGAAATCCAATTATTGAATGGCAATCAAACGGCAACGGTTCTTATCTACTATTTGCTACAAGCGTGGAAAGAATCAGGAAAACTACAGGGTCAAGAATTTGTCTGCAAAACAATTGTCACAACTGACTTGATAGATAAAATGGCAGCCGATTTTGGCGTAAAATGCTACAATACGCTGACTGGTTTCAAATATATTGCCCAAGTTATCAGAGAGTTGGAAGGCAAAGAACAATTTATCGGTGGTGGTGAAGAAAGTTATGGCTACCTAATCGGTAACGCTGTGCGCGATAAAGATGCAATTGCAAGTTGTGGGCTGATTGCCGAATTGACGGCTTATGCCAAAGATAAAGGTTTGAGCCTTTTTGATATGTTGATGGAAGTGTATAAAAAATTCGGTTTTTACTATGAAGGACTTATTTCTTTGACCAAAAAAGGTAAAACGGGCGCGGAAGAAATTCAAGACATGATGGCGAATTTCCGTGCGACACCTCCTCAGTATTTGGCAGGTTCTGCGGTCATTCGGATTGATGATTATAAAAGTTTGAAACGGACAGAAAACGGCAAAACGGTGGATATTCCGTCGGGTACATTGGGTATTGAATCGTCTAACGTCCTTCAATTTTTTACGGCTGATGGGACTAAATTCACTTGCCGCCCGTCAGGTACTGAACCTAAAATTAAGTTTTATGTCGGTGTTGTTGGAAAATTGGAGCGCAATGAAGATTTTGATGCGGTTTATGCCAGTTTACAACAAAAAGTAAAGTCTATTGGTGAAGAATTAGGGTTGAAATAGGCTATCTGTACAACGGCATTAGAAGCACGTTTCGGTGGTTTTTAAAAATTTCTGAAACGTGCTTTTAATGCCGTTTTTTTATAAAATTAACTTACCCCCTCAGTATTCCTACCACTTTCAAAGTTCTTAAATAGTTGATGCCAATTCACAAAAAATCAATCCAATTGATAAAAAGAGACTAAATTTGTGGACGAAAAACAAAGTAAATGGTTAAACCTTAATATTTTAAATCTAAAATAGTAGATAATGGTAAATAGCGTTAAAATAACAAAACAAGTTGATTTAGGGCTTGACGACATCTTAAACGGCATTTCTGAATTGGAAACAAAAGATTTAGAAAAGTTTATGCAGCGCATAGGGCATCTGATTGCGCGTCGTAAAGTTGCCTATTTGCCTGAACGCGAAAGCCATCTGTTGATGAAAATCAATAAAGCGATTCCTGTCGTTTTGCAAAAACGTTATGAAGATTTATTGACAAAAAACCAAGCCGAAACGATTACACCGATTGAGCATGAAGAATTGTTAAAAATCATTGATAAAGTGGAGACAAAAAATGCTGAACGCCTTGAAAATTTAATCGAATTATCGCGTATTCGCAATATTTCTTTGGACGTACTTATGAAACAACTTCACGTTAACCCGCTCGAAAATGATTAGCAAAAAGCTAAAGCAATATGTTTTTGAACGGGCTGGTTTTATGTGCGAATACTGTTTGGCTTTATTGGCTTACTCACCACAACCTTTTAATAGCGAGCATATCATACCTGAAAGTAAAGATGGAGACGATGATGTAGAAAATTTGGCTTGTGCCTGTGGTGGCTGTAATGGTAGCAAGTATAATAAAACACACGCTGCTGACCCTTTCAATGGAACAATTGTCCTCTTATTTCATCCACGCAAAATGTCTTGGTATGACCATTTTATATGGTCGCCCGATTTTCTTTATATGATTGGCATTACAGAAATAGGTCGTGCAACTATCGAAGCGTTAAATTTAAACAGAATAGGGCTTGTTAATTTTCGTCGAGCACTTTTAAAACTGGGTGTTCATCCACCAAAATGATAGATACAGGTAAGCTCCCTCAGTATATTCTACTTTTTTTAGATACCTCTAGTCTTATTCACATTTCGTATCGAATAAATAAACGTGGTGAGGCAAGTCAGTCCAATAACGACTATTCATATTTGAAAATACAAATCGGTTCAATCAGTGTTTTTTGAAAGTGTAAAGTGCACCCCTCAGTATCGCGGCTGTAGGGCTGCGTCCATAGAGGTAAAACTGGTTTTATCCTTTGAATTTATTTTTCCGTTTTGCATATTTTAAATAACTGCCACATTTGAGTTATATTTTTCTTTATAATATTTAGTTATTAATTCCAAAACTCGAATTTTCTCTTGTGGATTCATTTTTTGCTTCGCTCTATCCCAAGTTTTTATAGATTTTTTGTAAATTATGGCATTTACAGGATTTATTTTGCAACCCTCTCTTTATTACCCGCAATAAAACTCTTCCAAGAATCGTGCTTTTTGCCGCCACCCAAAGCATTTTTTGACAAATAATGATGACAAACTGCCACAGCTAAGGCATCGGAGGCATCAAAAAAAGAAGGTTCAATCGGGCGACCCATGATATGACCCAGCATAGCCGCCACTTGTTCTTTTGAAGCATTACCATTGCCAACAACACTTTTTTTGACTGTTTTAGGTAAATATTGCGAAACGGGTAAGCCATGAACCATTGCGGCTGCCATTGCAACGCCTTGTGCGCGACCCAATTTGAGCATAGATTGAACGTTTTTGGCATAAAAAGGCTCTTCAATAGCGAGTTCATGTGGATCAAAGGTTTTGATAATCCATTCGACTTTTTCAAAAATGCGTTTGAGTTTTTCTGTTGGTTCGTCAACGTGAGTCATGGTAAGAATACTCATCGTGATGAGACTGAGTTTCTTGCCTTCGACTTCTAAAACGGCATAGCCTAAGAAGTTTGTTCCAGGGTCAATGCCGAGAATGCGGTGTTTTTCCAAGATAAAAGTGATTAGGGAATTGAGTATGGCAAAAAAGGATTTCTAATCAATGGGCTTACTGATATGTTTCGTTGCAATTTCAAGCGCAAGATACTGAGGGGGGATAAAAAACAAGTCTTTTTTGTTCTTTTTCCTTAAAAAAATTGTTATAATTGAATAGTCAAATTAATTGGTTCAATATAAAAAAACTATTTTAAGAGGCATTTTTTGTCATGCAGAGCGTAGCGGATGCAACTAAGTTTATATTATTCAGATGCTTTTGCTGCGCTTAGCATGACAAAAAACATTACTGCAAAGGTTAATGAGCAACCAGTTTCTAATAACGAATAACGCATAACAATTTAAGAAAAGGTTAAACACTGTTAAGGCAATTATAATTCATTTGAATACGTTAAATAGTCTCCGTAAATTCGCTAAATAGTTTTAGAAGTAAACACTTTTCAATGAAAAACTATCCCTTTTTACTTAATTAAACATTTAGAAGATGAGACTGATACGCAATATAATTGCCCTTTTTTCCATATTGGCTTTAACAACGACTTGGACTTTTGCACAAAGCAATCCTTATGGCGAAACTTACCGCAACGAAAAGCCCAGCAACAATCGTAGCCGCCCACACCGTCATTGCACTACTGCTTATTCAAACAAATTATTCAACCGCGACTACGCAGGTTTAGGCAACTCCAATATGTATCATATTGCCAATGAGTTGCAATCTTATATAAAATATCGCTGTGTGACATCCGAGCAACTTCGGCGATTAGCCGTTTTGCTACCAAGTGACCGCGACAAATACGATTTTCTTGTTTATGCTCTGAACTATGTTTATGACATTGAAAACTTCGCTATGACGGGTTCGGTATTAGCCAATCGCAATGCTCGTGAAGGTTTTTACCGTTTTTTAGTGAAGGAAGGTATTCCTGCAGGTGATTATTATAATGAGTATAACGTTTACAACGGCTATAATGGCTATAATGTTCCGCCGCCTGTTTATGTACAGCCCCAGCCGAATACGGCTTACGACAATTCTTATAATAACTACCCAAACCCCCGATACGATAATCAGAAAAATAATCTCCCCCCTCAGTATGGAAGCGGTTATACGCGTAACGATAATGGTTATTCTTCTAATAATACCCTTGCTCAAAACAACAATGGCTATACGCGTAATGACAAGGCTTATCCCGATGTCAATTCAAAAGGGTTAAACTCTGGTTATCAAGGCTTGATGACTTATCAAGAGTTTGGCAATATGAAAGAAAGGATAAAACAAAATACACTCGAAAATGGCAAACTTGAAGCAGCAAAAGCGATGACTCATGAGAACGTCCTCACTGCCATTCAAATAGCAGAAATAACCCGACTTTTTACATTTGACAACAATCGTCTTGAATACGCTAAATTTGCTTATGATTATACGTACGACCGTGAAAACTATCTTGTGGTAAGCGACGCTTTGGCTTTTCAGAAAAATCGAGAGGATTTGCAACGGTATGTTCAACAAAAAAGATAAAACATATTTTAGTTTAAACTACACAAGTAAAAGTGCGAGGCGTTATCAAATGTCGCGCATTCTTTGTTTGTGTCGTTAAATACTAAGGTTTTATAAGTATTTTTTATAGCGTATAAGACTCACTTCTTGTACTTTATCAAAAGTATTTTTTTATAACTTATTCAAAAATAAGATTTTTATACATATATTTAATCATTATTATTTCATAAAACTCTATTTAAACAAATGAAAAAATTTGCACTTCTTTTTGCACTCGCCTTTTTTGTTTCCACTTCACACGCCCAAACTGCTGATGAAATTGTCGGAAAATACCTCACCGCTATCGGAGGTGCTGACAAATGGAAAAAGCTCGAAACGGAACGTATGAGTGGATATGTCATCGTTCAAGGTATGAACATTCCCTATATGGCTATGCAAGCCCGTCCTAATTCAATATATACCGCTGGAGAGTTTCAAGGCAATAAATTTATTGAGGCTTTTGACGGTACAGTGGCTTGGATGCAAAACCGCTTTGCAGGAGCTGTTAAACCCACCCAAAAAAATGCAGAAGAAACTGCTCAAGCGGCAAAAGAACCTTTTGAAGATGACTTAATTGACTATGCCACTAAAGGTCATACACTCGAATTGGCCCCTAAACAAGAGGAAATGGAGGGTGTTAAGTGCTACAAAATTACAATGAAACGCAAACAAGGCGATGAAAAAGCATATTTCATTGATGGTGAAAATTTTATTCCTATTTGTGTAAGGACTCGTTCAGAAGCTGGCACAGCAAAAGGACAAGATGTGGAAGTATACTTTAGCGACTACAAAGATGTAGATGGTTTGATGCTGCCTCACACCTTAGAAAATAAAGTGGCTGGACAAACGGTCGTAACCATCAAAATGGAAAAAATAGAGGTCAATCCAACGATTGATAAAAAAATATTTTCTATGCCTCCTAAAGATTAAATTTAGAGGATATTCAAATTAGCCGTTTTTGCATATAACAAAAATCCGCAACTCGTATGTCGAGTTGCGGATTTTTGTTACTTTCTAAAAGTAAGACTATTTATAATTAACTTCATTGCCCAAACTGACTTTTTTGTCCATCACATCCAGTAAGCTACATTCCAGTGTTACCTTCTTCTTATCGCTACTAATCACAGCCTCTTTATTTATTGAGTTTTTGACCTTACCGGGGAGATTAAAAATAACGGTATATTTCATGCCTTCCAACATAGATTTTGCCATCTCTTTTTGTGATTCATCTTCCATCTGCATATCGTCAAGATTCAATGCATAGTCTTTGCGCGATAACTGTCCTTTCTTCCAAGCATACAGATTTTGTCTCTCGGCATCCTTTTTATCTAAATTCACGACTTCATTGAGAACGTTAACATCTTTATAATCTAAACTCACCTTATAAATATAGGGCTTTGAAGTATCAACTTTAATATTTGCTACTCCTTTGATTTTAGCATATTTTTTAAAAGTTTCAGAAAATGTAGAATCGAGCGAATACTTAAGTTTAGGTACCATTTCGCCCGTTGTATCAAAGGCTGCTAACATTTGCATCTGTTCCGATAGTTTAGTCGCATTAATCGTACTGATATAATTTCCTGAACCATCCTTGTTAACTGTCACTTCTTCTGTAATTTCAAAGCAAGAAGATACAGTCAATACAGAGGTTACTAATAGTAGAAAATAAAACAATTTTTTCATTTTAACAATTTTTAAATTTTAAATATTTTGGATAATCCCGCAAATTAACGGGAATATTATAAGGTTTGAAAAATTAATTAGTCGTACGGTTGGTATTTTTAACAATATAAACCAAATGAGAGCAAAAAAAAACTCCTACATCTAAGAGGGAAGATGTAGGAGAAATAAACATACTATGAGAAAACTACACGGAGCAAAATTAAAGAACTTTATTTATATATGAAACATTTTTTAATGTTTGTGTAAAAAAAAACTGCAAACGGCGTGTTTAGTTTAGAATAAGGTGATATTAAGCAAAAAATGGAACTGTATGCCTGAAAAAACACAGCAGACAATACAATATATTTTAATATTTGGCATGATTTTTACACTTATTCCTTAGTGAGGGTCAGGAGATAAGAGGATACAAGAGGGTATCCATTTTTTATCAGAAAACTTGCCTCAACTATTCAGATGGTAATAAAATAAGAAGGCGAGATATTCAAGTAGAGGAGTATGATGAGAAAGTAAACAAAAGCCACTAAGGGCAAAAAAAATTCCTGCAACTCGAAACCCGAGATGCAGGAACTCAACAAAGTAACATACTATGAGAAAACTTAGATGCAAATTAAGCAATTTTTTGTGAGATAAAAAAAATTCTTTTTTAAAAGGATTTATTTTTTTAGAAAACGGTATCATTTTACGAGAAAACGGTTTATTTTTTTTGTCAACAATTCATTCAACAGGACAAGGAAGTAAGCAGAAAAAAATTAGGCAAAGTTTTTGTATATAACAAATCAATAATTTAATTTGTCGCAAAAAAAAATCCTGCACCAAAGGAGGAGGTACAGGAAGACTAGGTAAACATACTATGAGAAAACTTATAGCTCAAAGGTAAAACCAAATCAACTTATTAAAGGTATCATTTTCGATAAAGGAAAAAGATTTTTACGGAACGGTTGATTTGATTTAGAATACGGTCAAAAATAAAAAATCCTACACCAAAGGAGGTAACCTGGTGTAGGAAAAAAAACAAACATACTATGAGAAAACTGCGACAAATATATGCTACATTTTTAGAATGTAAAAATTAATATCCACTTTTATTCAAATATTTATGACGCTATGTGAGTTTTTATTCAAAATAGAAACCTCAACTTTCATGTGATGTCTAAATATTATTTCATTACATTTGTCCAGAAAATTTCACTGCACTCACTTTTAAACAATCAAAATGAGACGTTTACATATTGCATATTTTCTCATTTTTGCTTTCCCGCTTTTTCTCTTCGCTCAAATCTGTGATTTCAAAGTGCTTCGCAATGAAGAGATTGAACGATTTACTGAGGGGTATTCATACTATTCGCTTCACAATAATATTCAAAAACGTGCTGTTGCGCGGATTCCAGTCGTTGTACATGTCATTTGGGCAAGTGGATTTGAAAATATTTCAGATGCTCAGGTTCAATCACAAATAGATGCTTTGAACCGTGATTTCAGAAAACAGAATATCGTAAATCCCGTTTTTTCAAGGTTTGCAGTGGACTGTGAGATAGAATTTTGCCTTGCCAAAACCGACACTAATAACAACTCTACAACAGGCATTGTACGTCGACAGACGAGTTTCACCAATATCGGTTCCTCCTATTTCGATACTGTTAGTCGCCGCGTTTTTTATTCCGCGCAAGGCGGTTCCAATGCTTGGAATCCTCAAAAATACCTCAATATCTGGGTTTGTGCCTTCGACAATGGGTTTCTCGGTGTCGCTACCTCACCCTCTAAAGCTTTAATTCGACCAAAAGAAGATGGAGTGATCGTAGATTATAGGGCATTTGGTACAGTCGGTAGCCTCAGAGAGGGTCGTCAAAATGGTCGTATTGCTGTCCATGAAATCGGTCATTATTTCAATTTACTACATATCTGGGGCAGTGACACAACATGTTTGGATGATGATGACGTGGAAGATACCCCGCGTCAAGCAGGGTCACACGAAGGATGCCCTACCGACTTATTGAAATCCTGTAGCAATTCTTTGGATTATTTCCGCAACTATATGGACTACACAAATGATGAGTGTATGTCTTTTTTTACGAATGGACAAAAGACAAGGATGTGGGCAGCTTTGACAGGCTTTCGTATGGGACTCATCAATAATAATGTCTGTAACCCCGTCCTTGTGACCGATATTAAGAAATCAACATTTGAAGTATATCCAAATCCCGCAAATACTATGTTGAGTATTACCCTCAAAAACTGGAAGAGTAGCAGTGCCAAAAAAATAAAGCTCTTTGATGCTCTTGGGCGCGTTGTGACTGAAAAGACTTTTTATACTGAGGGGGTGTTTGATTTACCACTTCATGGTTTGGTCAATGGTCTGTATTTTATTTGTTTAAATATTGATAATCAACAGTTTACAAAAAAAATTATTATCCAGGATTAATTTTCATTACTCGCCAAACTGCTGATACATGTCATCAATTTGCTTTTTATATGCCACATACTGAGGGGTCGTAATTTTGAATCGAATACTCTCCAAAAACTGGTCGAGCTTCACATATTCCGATTCTGTCAACACATTGTCTTCTAAAAAAGCATCCATTAATTTCAAAAAACTTTCATTAATTTCTCGAGCAATTTCAATGACGCGAACTTTATCTTCCAAAAAACCATAAAAAAAAGAGGCTTCACTGTAGTTGACTTTTTGGCTTAAAACAAGGTCATCAAATTGACGTTTTAATTCATTTATTTCAGCCATAAGTTGGTCATGGGGTTTCAAGTTTTTATGATAATCGTTCATCAAAGCATATATTTTGTTTGTAAAATCCTTGATATACTCGTGCCGCCGCCTAAAATACCACCATCCAAAAATAGCAGAAATAAGGGCAAATGAACCTGCCACACCCAGTTCAGAAGCAAAACCCAAAGCCGTCAATTTATCTATAGAACGCCAAAAAGGACTTGAGTTTTCGACATCACCTTCATTGTCCATTGCGTAAAGTATGGGTTCAAAATCCGCTTTCCTCAATTCTATTGGCGGGTGAAACGCATTGACATGATTGATAAAAATGTTTTGTAATTGCTCAAAATCCTTAGGCATGAACTGTTTACGCACGTCACTCCATTGCCCCAATTGATGCCCCGACGAGTATTTTTGAGAAATATAGGCGTTGGCTTTTGTAAAAAAATAGACAAAACGCTGCAAATGTGCGGTATCATTCAGCGCATTCAGTTGATTTTTGAGTTTGGCGATGTCTTTTTGTACCCCTTTATACTGAGGGGTCGCCACATCTTTTTCAATATCTTTTTTCTTTGATTTTAAACCTAAAACCAACTCAACAGCCGTTGGTGGCAAATTGACTTGCCCTCCAAAACGCTTGAAATGCTCATTATTCATCTCTATTTTCTGACCAATACCCGCATGAGTCACACACAACAAGTAAAAATTGCTTGGAATGGTAATCGTATCACCTCCAAAAATAACGGTATAGGTGGGGTCATCTAATTTTTGCCACAACTCTGGTCCCAAAAGCGTTTCAGGGTTTATTTTATCAAAATTATCAATCATACAGACAAATCGTTGTGAGGGCTGCTGTTGACATCTATCCCAAAATTTGAGTAAATCTCCCTTGACAAAGGTCTTTTTTTCATAATAACCAATGTAGCGATGGTGTAAATCAAGGTCGAATTGAGGTGCGCACAGGATTTCCATTTTCCGTTTTTCATGTCCGAAAGGAGTTTTTTTATCACTATCATTGGCAATCATATTGGCGATGCGATCCACTAAAGTCGAATTACCAGCACCTGTTACGCCTGAAATAATGATGAATTTCCGGTCATAAATAAGGTTGAAATAGGCTTTGAACTTGTCAAAAGCCATCGTTGGTAAGTAAGGTTTGGCTATCAAACCCATCACCATAGAATCGGAAAGGGAGGCGTCGGCATGAAAACGATTGTACAACACACGCAAGGAATCGGACGATTGATCGAGCGTTACTATGTCTTGACGCAACAAATCAGCCGTTTCGTGCCAAATCGGGTCTTTTTCATTGCGAAAGCCCCACCATATCAGCCACATACTGAGAGGGGCGATGACTATAAAAAAAAGAAGCCGTTGCCAATTGTGTGAAGCCATCTCAAAGAATTATTTAAATCACTTGAAAACCATGAATATAAGGGTCATTATCATCAAAAATAATGTGATTGAACCCATGGATAACCGCCCAACCTTCGATACTTGGCACGATAGCTTTATGACCATCAAGCATCGTTTCCTCTTCGATGCGACCAATAAATTTTGAGCCAATAATGCTCTCATGCACAAACTCATCGCCCCTTTTCAACTTACCTTGAGCATACCATTGCGCCATGCGCGCCGAAGTACCAGTGCCACAAGGCGAGCGGTCAATCGCTTTGTCGCCATAAAAAACAGCATTGCGCGCCGTTGAAGTCGGGTCGAGTGTTTTACCCGTCCATTGCACATGGCTCATGCCGTTGATGGTGGGGTTTTCAGGATGAACGAATGTATGTTGTTCGTTCACTTTTTCCCTGATCTCACGACTCCAACTAATGAGTTGGTCGGCTGTGTGGTGTTCCATACCTTTAAAATTCGTTTGTGGGTCAATAATGCCATAAAAATTGCCGCCATAAGCCACATCTAAACGCAAAGTGCCTAAACCAGAACACGCCACTTCGACCCCCTCAGTATGAAGATACGATTTAACATTTGTAATCCGAACCGATTTGACCTTATTGCCTTCCATTTTATATACCGCTTTGACTACCCCCGCTGGCACTTCAAGGTTCAAAACGCCTTCTGTTTTGGGTGTTACCAAGCCTTGTTCAAGGGCTATTGTCACCGTGCCAATCGTTCCATGACCGCACATTGGCAAGCAGCCACTTGTTTCGATGAACAAAATGCCGATGTCGTTCTTCGGATCACTCGGCGGATAGAGAATGCTGCCTGACATCATGTCGTGTCCACGCGGTTCAAACATCAAACCTTTGCGAATCCAGTCGAATTCTTTTAGAAAATGCTGCCGTTTCTCACTCATATTAGCCCCCCTCAGTATGGGACCGCCGCCTACGACTAAGCGCACAGGATTACCGCAGGTGTGGGCATCTATGCAGAAAAAAGATTTTATTGCCATACTACTCGCTTGTAACTTATTGATTTTCAAATAATTGAAGTTACTAAATTTTTAAAAAATTAGTAACTTTAAACCATCGTAACGCTATTCAATGTCGTTATCAAATTGAAGGCAAAACAGGTCTTGTTTTCAAGCCATTTTCAATAACTGCTACAATCTCCGCCCGTTCTGCACCTTCTAAAATCAAGCGCGGCGCACGAACAATTTCATTCCCAATACCCGTATATTGCTCTGCCAATTTGATGTATTGCACCAATTTTGAATGAATATCCAACTCTAAAAGCGGTAAAAACCAACGGTAAATGCCCCTTGCTTCCGCTATTCTGCCTTGCTTGATTAAGTGATAAATAACCACAGTTTCCCTTGGAAAAGCACATACTAAACCCGCTACCAAGCCATCAGCACCCATCAAAAGCGCTTCCATAGACAAGGTATCTACGCCTCCCATGATTTTTAAACGGGTGTCAAATGCATTTCTTAGACGTGTGATATTTGTAATATCTCGCGTTGAGTCCTTGACGGCTTCGATATTTGCGTGTTCTTTGAGCAGTTGCTCAAACATCGGAATTGTCACCTCGATTTTATAATCGACAGGGTTGTTGTAAATCATAATCGGCTTGTCCGTCGCGTCAGCAATGGCTTTGAAAAAGTGTATCGTTTCGCGGTCATCACTTTTGTAGCGCATCGGCGGCAAAGCCATAAAACCGTCTGCCCCCATTTGTTCCGCCTTTTTGACATACGAAATCGCTCGTCGCGTTGACCCCTCAGTAATATTGAGGACGATAGGGATTTTTCCCTTTACCAAATCGAGTGTAAAAGCCAATAACTCAAATTTTTCATCCTCATCCAAGGTACTCGCTTCGCCAAGCGAACCGCCGAGAATGAGTCCATGCACACCCGCGTCTATTTGTGCTTGAAAATTTTTGCCGATGGCATCAAAATCGAGTTTATCGTCTGCCGTGAATTTGGTTGTGACCGCAGGATAAACGCCTTCCCAATTAGGTATCATAGTTCTATTTGATTTTGTTATAAAAAAGGGGCTAATGCCCAATAATGTTTTAATTCCTGTTGCAAAGAAAAAAACATCATTCGGTATTAGCCCCTTTTTTAGACTTGATTTTATTTTATCACCTCACAATCGTCACATCCCCTTGATATTGATTGACTTTGCCATCCACAAATTCGATTTTCACAACATAAACATAGACATCAGATGGCAAAACAACGCCACGCATGGTACCGTCCCAACCTTGATTTTCGTCATTTGTCAAAAAATCATTTTGTTCAAAAACGGGGCTGCCCCAACGATTAAAAATTTTTAAGGTCTGTACTTTTTTCACTTTGGCATCTGAAAAAACAGTAAAACGGTCATTCACGCCATCTTCATTAGGTGAAAAACTGGTGGGTATGAAAATAGGGCGATTTTTATCAACAAAAACAGTCAATGCGTCGCTTATGACACAGCCTAATTCATCTTTAACTGTCATTTTATAAACCGTTGTTTCCCAAGGACTTACAATCGTTTGCTCACAAGTATCGCAACGGATGTGACCGTCTTGAGCCGTCCATTTATAACGGGCATTTCTGAAATTGAGGAAATTACCGATTTGGGTTGAGTCGCCTAATTGTATCGTTATATCTGTACCAACATCAATTTTACGTTCAGGTGCAGGTGAAATTGTTAAAGTCGAATCAAAAGTACAACCCGCACCGTCGACAAGTTTGAAAGTATATATACCTACTCGAATATTGCTCAAAACAGTGGGAAAAGTCGTCAAATTTTGCACGACAACATTGGACGTAAAGCGATACGGTGCTGTGCCACCACCCACAGACGTGATGCGAATACTACCTGTTGGATCACCAAAACAAGGTGGAGAAACGCCCACAACATTGAGACTGAGGGGAGGGGGATTTTTGATAAAAATGGAATCAACAAGGCGGCAACCCTCGGCGTCGGTGACAGTAACGATGTATGTACCTGCTTTCAGATTCGTTAAACTACTGCCTTTTATGCCATTACTCCAATTAAAACTGAATGGAGACATGCCCCCTGAATTGATTTTTATCGTCAGTGCGCCATCAGCAAGTCCATCGCAACTGATTGGTTTTGAAACAGTTAATGAGTCTTTCAGGTTGCTTTGCACCAATCGTGTTTGCGTTATGATGATGGAATCGCAGCCTCGATACCCCCTCAGTATTTTGACCGAATCACCGACCATAAGTGGATTACAACTTGTTTTTTGAATGATGGTGGTGTCTTTTTTCCAAAAATCTAAAATCAATACGAGGACAGAATCACAACCCGCCATATTTGTCCTTGTTTCAAAATAAGTACCCGTCGTTTTTATCCAACGACCAGTGAATGCCAAACTATCGCCCGCACATATAAACTTGATGAAACGCGTCGAATCACGCCTATTTAAAGTCGTTTTAACAAAAACAATAGAGTCGCAGCCGTCTCGATTTCTCAAATTCAATTGCTTTGTGCCTGTATCAAGGGGATTACAAGTCTTTGAAAATGAGTAGGTTGTGTCTGCATTTTGTAAAACATACGTTTTTATGACCACCGAGTCGCAGCCTAAACGATTACGCAGAATCTGAATATTATCGCCCACCAAAGCGGGGTTGCAAGTGGTAAATCTAAACTTTGTCGAGTCTTTAGACGAAAACGTTGTTTGCGTGACAATCAGTGAATCGCAACCGTTCCTATTTATCCGACGAATCGTATCAACCCCCACGCGGCTTATATCGCAACTCGTGGCTGTTTGGTAGGTTGTGTCTTTTTTCGTAAAGGCAATATTAGCAATAACAATTGAATCACAACCTTCATTGTTTTGAAGATTAAACCGCGTTTCACCGCCTGTTTTTATCCACATATTGTTGACAAAAACGCTATCACCTGTGCAAATAACATAGGTGTAACGAGTGGTGTCGTGCCGCCCAAAAGTCTTAGTAATAAAGACTAATGAATCACAACCATATTGATTTCTAAGGAGTTGTGACGTTGTACCGACCTGTGATGGATTGCAAGTTTTACCAAAAATATGTGTTGTGTCCCCTTTATTCAATGTCAAATTCAAGACAATTAAGGAATCACAACCGTATTGATTCCTAAGGGTTTGCCTTGTTGTACCGACCTGTGCAGCGTTGCACGTTTTGCCAGAAAGATAGGTGGTATCGGACTTGTTGAGAGTTAAAGTCAATATAACCAATGAATCGCAACCGTTTTGATTTTTAAGGTTTTGTGTCGTTGTGCCAACTTGGGCAGCGTTACACGTTTTACCAAAAAGATAGGTCGTATCACGTTTATTGAGTGTTAAATTCAAGACCACAATAGAGTCACAGCCATCCGCTTTGCGGAAAGTATCGCGGTAAATACCTGCTGTTTTATAAAAAATCGTTTTAACACGAATACTATCACCTGAGCAAATACTTTTACTGAGGGGTAGGGTTGTCGCTGTTAGACATCGGCAACTTTTAACATGAATTTGAATACTCGGCGCATTTGTACAGCCTTGCGCATTTGTCACTTGATAACTCACAAGATGTGTACCCGCTCCTGCTCTATCAGGATAAAAAATGTTGTTCTCAACACAGTTTATACACGGAATTGCCGCTGTAGCAGTAATAGTATAAACAATAAAAGTGCCGCCTGTAGCGGGTGTAACAGTCAAGGCACGGGGCGCACCATCGTCACAAAGTGAATCTAAAACAGGCATAATGATGACAACTGGCAAGGGGGCGATGGTAATAATCGCCTGTCCTGTGTTTTTACAACCATTTGCATCTGTTCCGGTTGCAGTAAAAATATAGTACAGTGCAGGTAAAAACAAGGAAAAAAGACGTGCTGAATCCCCGCGTGCGTCTAAAGCTGCTGCCCCTATCTGTGGAAAACTTGACCACACATAGGACTGGGCGCCGCTTGCTTTTAGGAAGGGTACTGCATCATTACAGACCGTATCATTCGGTGAAATAGCCACATGAATGATGGGCAACGCGTAAACATTGACGATAACAGTATCCGTTTTGAAGCAGCCCGAAGCATCTGTTATACGCAATACATAATTCGTTGATTTTGAAACGATTGGCGAATAATTAAGGCTCGTTGAAAGTATGGTTGGGCTTGTTGTTGTCAACCATTCTGCACTTAATATCCCTGTGCCGCCGCTTGTCATACCCCTCAGTATCGCCGTGCCGCCAGGGCAAAAAGACGTGTCGCCTATCGCATTGATAGCGATATTATTGATTTGTGGCACAAGGATTTGAGCAGAATCAATGCAGCCCACGCCATCGGTGGCTTTCATTTGAAAAAGACCTGGGGGCAAATTGGTAGCTGCTAAAGTGCCATTGGGAATAGGCACTGCACCCGTCCAAACGATATTATAAGGTGTTACGCCACCTGTTACGGTTGTGGTTATGCTGCCTGTCGGCAAACCACCGCAGACAACGGGCGTAGTGGTCAAAACATTGATTTTTACTGAGGGGGGTGTTGGCTTTTTTTGAAATAAAAAATGGACGTTAAAATTGCCGCGCAAGTCGTAGGCATATATTTCAATTTTTGATTGCGGACTTAAAAAACCTTGCCAAACCTTAGTGCCACAGCCCGAAGAACAAGCAGGCACGTTAAAAGATTGGTCAAAATCCCAAACGCCATCGCCATTGTTATCGATACGCATACGCGTAAAATCATCGTAATAGTTTAAATTTATCTCATAAAAACCACAATCAAAGCCTTTCCTTTTGGCTAAAATAGAAAAAGAATCGGTGCGGACATTGCAACCGTTGTAGGTCGTCAAAGCACCCAAAAGTTCATGCGCTTCTGAAGGACCTTGTGTGCCGCCCCAACCGTCTCGAACGGTGTTAAATTCAAAATTATCAGCCGTTGCGGTACCCATACTGACGGTATTATTGCCTTTTGCTTGATAAAAACCCTTGAAACTGCCATTTGAAAAATCGTTGAAACCATCGTAAGCGAGGACATTCCAGAACCCATTACCATAGTCGGGCAGGGCGGGAATGGTGCATAATAGTTTTTCAGGCGGCATACAGACGACTCCTGCACCTGTCAAATTGCCACCACCGTATAGTAAAGAGCCATTGGGGTTAGGGCGTATGTATGACCCTTCGTTGAAGCCAGGCGGCGGATTGGACGTATTTAGATTGGGTAATTTTTTTATGTCATAAGTAAATTGCGTACAATAAGGAGAGGTGATACCGCCAAATCTAAACTGAATTTGCCGCAAACAGCCTGTGGTGCCACATGAACCATTTTGAGGATAATTTCTGAAAATGGAAACGCCCCGCGACTGTGCTGTAATAGTACCAAAAACAACAAAAACTTTAGAACCGCATAAACGCTGTAATTCACCTATGGAAAGATAAGTAACATCAGTAGAGTCCTTGTTATTGAATAATAAAATAGTAGAATTAGGCGGCACTATACCATTATAAGGTGTCGTAAAGGCATCTCGGAAGACTGTGCTGTAGCCACAAACTGCGCCCACGGCATTGTTTAGAAGGCGCAAAGCATCGGCGTTTACATTATTATTTTGGACAACGACAGAGCCAATAAAAGCATTATTCGTAGGATTGATAACATTGAGACCAAAATTACGGATGTCAAAAGGTTTATTGTTAGTCTTCAAAACAAGATACTCACTCTTGTATTCATCTGCACCACACGCATCTAACATGACTTCTGATACGGAGGGTTCATCGGGCGAGCAGGTCGAAGTCCAACCTTCGGTTTGTGCTTGGGAAAGCGTTATTTTTAATATGAAAATAAAGGTTATTAGCAGTAGAATACGTGGCATAAATTGTTGATTGTGTTTGTTGTATAGAAGAAGTTCATGTAAATTCAATACTAATAACTGCAAAGGTAGGTAGTTTGGGGTTGTAATGAAATACCTGTTTTGGCATATTTTGATAATTAGGCATAGTAAATCATTGTGTTCAAAAAAATTTGTTCAAGGTTTTAGAAAAAAATTTGGCTTTAAAAGGAAACAAATTCTTTTTATAACATGAGTCATTGTGAATTTTACAACCTTTTAAATCTGCTATTATACTAAACGAAAAGTGAAAAATATAAAACATGGGTTATGAGTAATTTGATTCTATAATTTTGGCAAACCATATTCAAATGAGTATAAACTTATAACTGCTTAAAGGTTTCAATTAAGTGTCTGGTGTTTAGTATTCGGGTGTTTGGAAATTCAGAAGCTATTGATTGCCAATGATTTCCAAAGCATTCAAAAAACCAAATACAATACACCAAATACTTAAATATGCGTTATTCTATTGAAACTCCTTAGGATTTATGAGGTTTTGAGCAAAAACAAAAATCCCGAATTTTGTAACAACAAAATTCGGGATGAGCGATGTTTCATTCCAAAATTATCTTAACCGTTAAGAAGCGACATACATCACACTTTTAACTGCCTTGATGATTTTTGATGGATTTGGCAAAAATGCCTCTACCAAAGTGGCGGCATAAGGCATATTAGCATCGGCACTGTTGACGCGGATAATGGGTGCATCTAAGTAGTCGAAAGCATATTTTTGAACTTCATAAGCGACTTCTGCCGAGATGCCGAACATGGGCCAAGCTTCGTCAACCACCACAAGACGATTGGTTTTTTTGACGGACTGAACGATGGTTGCTGCATCAAGTGGACGAATCGAGCGCAAGTCAATGACCTCTGCTGAAATGCCTTCTTTTTCTAATTCCATAGCGGCATAACAGGCTTCAATGACCATCTTGTTGTAGGCAACAATCGTCACGTCAGTGCCTTCACGACGAATAACTGCTTTGCCAATGGGGACGATAAAGTCTTCATTTTCAGGGACTTCGCCGAAGCTGGCATAAGGCAGTGGCTTCAAATTGCCGTTTTTATCTTTACCGATGTGCCACGAACCAGAATTACGGTCTTGCATGGGGTAGCCATACATGATTTCTGATTCCATGAAACAAACGGGGTCTGGGTCACGGATAGCGGCTTTCAACAAACCCTTTGCATCGTAGGGGTCAACGATTGATATAACTTTCAAACCAGGTGTGTTGCCCATCCATGATTCAAATGTTTGTGAGTGCTGCTGCGCTAACTGCCCCGCAGAACCTGAAGGACCGCGGAAAACAATGGGGCAACTGACTTGTCCTGCCGATTGTGACAAAGTTTTTGCGGCATTATTAACGATTTGGTCAAATGCCAAAATAGCAAAATTCCAAGTCATAAACTCAACGACGGGTTTGATGCCATTCATGGCGGCACCGACACCAATAGCAGCAAAACCCAACTCGGCAATAGGCGTATCAATCACTCGGCGTTCGCCAAATTCGTCCAGCAATCCTTCACTGACTTTATAGGCACCGTTATATTCAGCAACTTCTTCACCCATGATACACACGAGGTCATCGCGGCGCATTTCTTCTTGAAGAGCCTCGCGCAAGGCTTGGCGGAGTGTTATCCTTCTCATTAATTGGTTGTTATTTTATGTATTGTTAAATTGCTATATTGTTGTATTGCTATATCAATATGTAGAGTAGCACTCAAATACTGAGGGGGTACCTTTACATTTCCTCTACTTCTTCATAGTCGTCTGGTTTGACAATAGGTGTAATCATTGGCAAGTTAATCCATTTCTGTTCTTCCTTGCTGATAGCTCCAAAACCCAAAATGCCTCCAGAGGACTTAGCAACGCTTTTTGCTAATGTCAAATAGCTTTTGTAAAGGTCAAAAGCTGTGTATGGGTCTAATTTCGCTAAAATAGGGTTGACTTGAGCTATTTTATCAACCAATACGGCTTTATATGATTGTGTATCTGTAGGCGTATTTTTCATCAAATCAGTAAGTTTGATATTGAAATTCGCTTCCACTTCCTCATAAAAATGTTTCAACGCGGCACTACTTGAATAAGTGCGAATGTGTATGAGTTTTGTTGCCCAATCCATTTCTTCTTGATTGATGTTCCCATCTGATATGGCGATGAGCAAGGCAATTTGAGACACGGCGTTCTCTAATGTTTGTAATTCATCTTGCGATATATTTTCAAAATGTCTCATAAAAAATTTTTTTATCGTTTGCAATTTTTAATTTCAAGTGCAAATATAAAACGAAGATTCGTAGGAATGACCATAGTATGACCATAGATTTACGAAATCTCAAAGATTTCGTAAATAAGATTTAAAGCTGATATAAAACTAATTTAATGTTGCAGTGTATACAATTTTAAAATAGAAATAACTTTCAAAAAGCTAAAAGCCGTTTTCAAATCGTATTTTTGTACGCTTTTTTAAGATTTAATTTATCAAACTCAATCTATACAGTATGAAAAAAACGCTACTCTTACCTCTTTTCCTTGTTTTCTTTACCCTTTCTCTCTATTCTCAACAAGTTATACTGAGGGGGGCTGTGAGTGATTTAGCATCGAAAGAGCCACTCATCGGTGCTAGTGTTGTCGTCAAAGGCACAACGCGGGGTGCAGTGACAGACATTGACGGTAAGTATCAACTCGAATTATCGAAAGGAAATTACGACATTGTTATTTCGTATGTCGGTTATGCCACCGTCGAATCGAATGTCGATATTCAAGCAGATATGACTTTAGATGTGCCTTTATCGTCTTCGATTGCCTTAAAAGAGGTCATTGTGTCAGCTGATATTGCGATTGATCGCAAAACGCCTGTGGCATTTACCAATATCGGAACGGTTAAAATTAAGGAAGAATTGGCTTCGCAAGACTTGCCGATGCTCCTTAATTCAATGCCTGGGGCTTACGCAACGCAACAAGGTGGGGGCGACGGTGATGCGCGTATTTCTATACGGGGGTTCAATCAACGAAATATCGCTGTTATGCTCGATGGTATTCCCGTCAATGATATGGAAAATGGTCAAGTATATTGGTCTAATTGGTTCGGACTCAGTCAAGTGACCAAGACCATGCAAGTGCAAAGGGGGCTGGGGGCTTCTAAAATTACGATTCCTGCCGTTGGTGGCACCATTAATATATTGACCAAAGGTTTTGAATCTAAACCGTCGTTGGAAATCAAACAAGACATCGGCGCGGGCAATGCGTACCAAACGTCCATAGGTTTCACAAC
>JANOAU010000042.1:0-5311 GCA_031411275.1 Saprospiraceae bacterium
CATAAATTTTGGAGTGTGATTTTTTGATTGAATCCTGTTTTAAAGCACTAATTTAAAAAGCCATGCTGAAATAATCCCACCATACGTTCCTAAAATATGGCTTAACACAGCCAATAGCACGCCCACAGGTGCTAAAACAGGATGAAAAACGGATGCTACCGCAGGTGCTGTAGATACACCGCCAATATTGGCTTGACTGCCTACGGCTACAAAAAAATAGGGGGCTTTCAACCATTTTGCCGCTATGAAAGAGAACAATGCGTGGATGATTATCCAAATAATAGCCACTAAAAACAAACCACCATTGCCACTAATATTGGCTAAATTTAGGCGCATCCCAATAGTCATTATTAAAAAATAGACAAAAAGCGTAGATAGATCAGTTGTCCCCAATTTCTCCAAACGCCGTACGCGGGTGAATGAAAGGACAATGCCCAACGTGGTTGAAAGGATAATAACCCATAAGAAATGACCTGTAAATGGTTCTAAACCATAAGTTTTTAGCCAATCAGTGTATGGTTGCAACGTGGTAGATATGCCTTTAGCTAACGCTTGAGCAACAGCAGCACCGCCGAAACCGACTGCCAAGATGATTGCCAAATCAACCATATCAGCGGCTTTATCTCTTGGTAGTTTATATTGTAAAATACGCTCTTTAACCGTCTCAATACTGCTATTGTCAGCTTTTAGGAAATGGTCAATTTTATCTGAATAAGCCGCCCCATATATCAAACAAGCTGTCCATACATTTGCCACAATGGCATCAACAATGAGTATAATTACAAAAAAAGCCTCACTACAGCCATATACTTCTTTCAAAGCAATTTGACTACTACTGCCGCCAATCCAACTACCTGTTATTGTTACCAAGCCTTTCCACCATTCTTGCTCAATGGCTGTTTGGTGCATGATGGGTGAGAGAGAGGTGACTATATAAAAAGCAATAGGCCCGCCCATGATAACACCTAATGTGCCTGCTAAAAAAACAAGTAGCGCTTTATTGCCTAACCGTAATATTGATCGAACATCTGCGCTCGAGGTGAGCCAAATCAATGCTGCCGGGAGCAGATATTGCGATGCAATGATATATAATTTGGATTGTTCGCCTGAGATTATCCCCAAACTGTTCAAAGCACCGGGGAAAATATAACAAAGCAAGAGCGCTGGCACCCAATTATAAAATTTTTTCCAATACCTGTTTTTTAACTGCCCTGTGTAGAATATGCCTGCTAAAATGATTAGAAATATACCGAGAATTATAGCATCGTTTACAATCAGTGGTTTCATATCGTTTTATTTATACAAATATAAGTTTTATTTTGGCTTAGATTACCCCTTAGTCATACTTTTAGCGGATTTATATTCTGCGTGACTTGATGGGGTATTACGCGCCATTATTGGATATTATTTACACAGAGCAGACTTAATTTCAAACGATTTCTTTTGCAGTTTTTTAAAGCAACTTATTAAAGCCCAACTCGTCCAAGTCGCTCTATTTTTTTAACTTTGCTTAAAAAAAGACATGAAAAATCAACTTCTCTTCCTATTGATCGTTTTCTTTACCCCCCTCAGTATAAGGGCTCAAAAACCACAATTTGACCTTCTTATACGCAACGGAAAAGTTATTGATGGCTCTGGAAATCCATGGTTTCGGGCAGATATCGGCGTCTTAAATGGGAAAATTTCGGCTATTGGTCACTACGATTCCACCCAAGCCAAACGGACAATTGATGCCACGGGCATGGTTGTTTCACCGGGGTTTATAGATGTGCATACCCACGTAGAAGGCGGTATCATCCGCGTGCCAACGGCAGACAATTATATTTTGGACGGGGTCACGTCTATTATTACAGGCAATTGTGGCGGTTCAGAAGATAATTTGACCGATTTTTATAAAAAACTGATGACAATGGGTGTCTCGCTCAACATCGGTTCTTTCATCGGTCACAACAATATCCGCCGACAAGTGATGAAAAAAGCCATGCGTGACCCCACACCCAAAGAACAAGCCGACATGGAAAACCTCGTCGAAAAAGCGATGAAACAAGGAGCAGTTGGTTTGTCAACGGGTTTGATTTATATCCCCGGAACGTATTCCAAAACACCCGAAGTCGTTGGATTGGCTAAAGTAGCTGCCAAGTATGGCGGGGTTTACACCTCTCATATCCGCAACGAAGGTGAAAAAGTCAGTGACGCCATTTCAGAAGCCATTACGGTAGGGCGTGAGGCGCATATTCCAGTTGAAATCTCTCATTTTAAAGTGGCTTTCAAACCACTTTGGGGTAAAAGCACTGAGACAGTGGCAATGGTTGAAAAAGCACGACAAGAAGGGATTGATATTAATATTGACCAATATCCTTATGCAGCGAGCAGCACCAATATGGGTACTTTGCTCCCAAGTTGGGCTTTGGCAGATGGCGATTCGGCAATGTTAGCCCGTTTTGCAGACTCTTCAGAACACGCCAAAATCAAAACGGAAATGCTTACAAATTTGGCAAAAGACCAACGTAAAAACTGGGACTACGCCGTCGTTGCCCATGCAAAAACCGACTCTACGCTCGATGGAAAAACGATTTCAGACATCAATATACTGAGGGGTCGGAAACCAACTGCCGATGATGAAGTTGAAACCATTTTTGACCTCATGGCAAAAGGCGGTGGACAGATGATTTTCCATAAATTGAGCGAAGAAGATATTGATATTATCTTGAAATATCCCAATACGATGATTGCCAGTGATGGGGGTGTGGAGGTCTATGGTTTTGGTGTCACACACCCGCGCTCTTATGGTACAAACGCCCGTATTTTGAGCCGATATGTGCGAGAGCGTAAAACTTTGACACTTGAAGATGCCATTCGCCGTATGACTTCACTGCCTGCCCAACGTTTTCGGATTGATGACAGGGGTTTATTGCGTGTCGGTTATGCTGCCGATATCCTTGTTTTCGATGAAAAAACAGTGCAGGATAGAGCAACATATGAACGTCCGCATGCTTATTCTGTTGGTTTTCAATGGGTTGTTGTAAACGGTAAAATCACCGTTGAAAACGCCAAACATAATGAAACGAAAGCAGGACAAATTATTTATGGTAAAGGTTATAGCCAACAATAATCAGTATTTCGCCGCTTTTATAGGCACTTGTTCACAGTCCAAGAATAATTTCTGTCATACGTCATAAACTTGTAAAAACTAGTAAGACTTAAGAGTAGAACAATAACGCAAAGCAAGATTTTCATTGTCTCGGACTTCATTTTGGTTGTTTTCTAAATTTGTATATAAACCCGATGTTGTTAGCAATTACATTTGTCCAAGGTAGGCAAATACACTAAATTGTTTGTCAACGGTTATTAAATTGTCAATAAGTCCTAAACAACTGTCTAAATCTCTATAACAAAAGGGTGCATCCGTTTTAATATTGTCATTGGCAATCATCGTGGGAATATAAATTCTCTCTCTTAATGCATCGTAATCAAAAGTGGATGCAAATTCTTTTGCTTGTCCTCTTGACATCACTCGTCCTGTTCCGTGACACAAAGAATTGTAAGTATTTTCAACTTCACGGGTCGCTGTTACCAAAACTACATCACCATTCATATTTGAGGGAACCACCGTCTGTTCGCCCGATGTTACTTTCACTGCTCCTTTTCGTATGATTACACCTTCGTCGATGATTTCAAAATGATTGTGATTTTTGTCAAGTATGAGATTTAGACTGCCGAAATACTTTTCAAGAATTTTGAATATGGCAAAACGATTGTCTTTTGCCCACTCACAAACGTCATAAAATTTAGCGTCAAATTTTTGTGGGTTATCAATCAAATCGTCCACAAGTTTTGATTCGTTTCTTGAGCCTGTATGAATGAGAAATGAAATTTTGTCATCCGTATAAGATTCTAAAGCATCCAGAAAATGGTTGCCGGAACCCAAATCACCAAGTTTCCCTTTGTTCCCTTGAATGTCATAATAAATTTTATCCCACTTTTCTTTTTTGAAATCTACTTTTGAAACGTCAGCTTCACATAATAACATGCCACAGCCGCAATCCGATATAGCAAATTTTCTCCAATTCTCTTGTTTTGTAAAGACGACAGTGCCGGTTGGCAAAGGAGATTTCCCGGGGCAAGCATCCGGGAAGAAAATAACTTTCTCAGCTTGTAAGTCGTGGGGTAACCAACTATAAACTTTGTTTAAAGGTTCAGCTGAATAATTTATTACTTCCATTTTTTTTCTATCTGAATTGTTTGGGTTTCAGCTTTTGACTGGCAAGTTCTACTATTTCGATAATTCTTTTTTGTCTGGTTTCCGGAAGTTTGGCAAGGACAAGCCATTGTAAAATAGCTTT
This sequence comes from Saprospiraceae bacterium, assembly GCA_031411275.1. Classification (GTDB taxonomy): domain Bacteria; phylum Bacteroidota; class Bacteroidia; order Chitinophagales; family Saprospiraceae; genus JAAFJT01. The sequence continues at coordinate 4,344 of JANOAU010000042.1, forward strand.
TCTGACAGATTTGCTTAAACTTAAAAAGAAGTCTATTGACTCAGGCTTGGTGTTAAATTCCATTTCCAAGTCAATGGGTATTATTAATTCTTCTACATCGTCTAAAATTGTCCACGAACCATTTTGTTTTGCCTTTTCGATGCTTTCGTAACCTGCTGGCGTCATAAGTCCTTGGTCAATTAATCGCTGAACCTTTTCTTTATTCACTTTTGACCAAACGCTTTTAGGTTTTCTTCTGGTAAAAAATTGTTTATATTTCTCGTCATCTATAGGCTTGGCTGTGCTGTCTATCCAGCCAAAGCAAAGTGCTTCATCAACTGCTTCGCTCCAAGAGAGTGTTGATATGTTGGATTTCTTTTTATAGTAAATTAGCCAAACAGATTGTTTTGAGCTGTGGTTTTCTTCTAACCATAGTCTCCAGTCTTGTCGGCTTGCTGGGTAAAAATGATCTAAATCTTCATTTAACATGATTCATTTTTATGGAAGTGCCACAATTCGTTTTACATGAGAGCGCATATTTTTAAGTTATTTAACGATGTTGGTCAACGTAAATAACATTGCCGTCTGGGTCAGTGAGCATAAAACTTGCTGGTCCTGAAGTACTCTCGTCAGCTTCCGATGTCAACTTGATGTTTTTATTTTTCAGTTGCCTTTGAATATCTCTAACATCATCAAACGGCTCAATGTTATGGGCATTTTCATCCCAGCCGGGATTGAAAGTCAAAATGTTGTTCTCAAACATTCCTTGGAATAGTCCAATGAGTGAATTCTCATTTTTCATAATGAGATAGTTTTTATTGATGTCACCTGCAAAGGTTGTAAAGCCAAGGCTTTCATAAAATGCTTTTGAAGCGTGAATGTCCTTGACACTAAGGCTGACTGAAAATGCTCCTAATTTCATATTTTTTTATTTTAAAATTATCAAGACTTGACTTATTAAGATAATTGAAAACACCCCCCACAGTATT
>JANOAU010000043.1:0-47787 GCA_031411275.1 Saprospiraceae bacterium
GGCGACCGCAAGGGTCGCCCTCGTTCAATGAAATGATTTTAGATAAAAAAAATTGGAGGAAGCAAATTGCGTCCTCCAATTGTGATAAAAAATTGTGATAAAATAAGTCTGGATACTGAGGGGGTCTGCGGAAAAGGTATAGTGACTGCAGTTGAATAAAATGTCCAGCTATTTTTTTTTCCCTTTTTTCTTAATCCGCAACGCTTGCCATTCGTTCAGTTCAATCAAATAACCGTCGGGGTCAGCAAAATAAATCTGTTTGACACCCCCAAAACGGACTTGAAGATGATAAGGAATATTGTTTTTCTTCATAAAAACCAAGGTTGAATCAATGGATTTGACAAAAAGAGAAAAATGTCCGCCGTTGCGGTCATTCACAACAGGCTCGGTGCGTCCTGCTAATAGGTGTATCATTTGTGTATTGCCCAATTGAAACCATGCCCGAACAGCTTTTAAAGAATCGGGTACTTCGACAGGTAGCAAGCCCAATGTTTCACCATAAAACTTAGCACTTGTCGAAATGTCTTTGACATGTAGCGCAATATGGTTGAATTGCAAAATTTCAATGTGTTCAGCCTTTTGAGCGCATAAAGAAAGCGGTAGAAAGGAGACGATGAATAGAAAAAAACGCATGATTTTATATTTTTTAAATGAAAAGATCTGTAAAGTAAGATGATTTTGGGGAAATTCACCCCCGCAGTATTTTATCATTAAAACACAATAAAAATGCAGAATTTAGACGAATTCGATATTGACATATTAAAACAATTAGAGACAGACGGTAGAAAGGCTTTTTCCGTCATCGCAACTGAAATCGGTATTTCTAACACAATGGTGCATCAACGCTACAATCGTATGCTCGAACAAGGCATTTTAGAAGGCATAAAACCTGTGCTGAATGAAAAGAAAATTGGCTACGATTGGGGCGCATTTACGGGTATTACTTTAGACAAAGACCAAGACTCGGCGCGCATCATTGAAGCCCTCAAAAACATCCCCGAAGTGATGGAATGTTATTATATCACAGGCACTTACACCCTTTATCTGCGTATTATTGCTAAAAACCATGAACACATGCGCGCCGTTTTGTACGATAAGATTGACAATATTCCGGGTATTGCTAAAACGGATTCTATTATCGAATTGGGGTGTGCTTTTAAGCGGAATATTAGTCTGTAACAATCCAAAGCGGAAAGTGCTGTCAACATTCATCATTTCCTAAATTGATTTATTGTTGCTTTTTACAAACAAACAAAGTGCGCATGAATGATATGAAAACAATCTATCTGTTTGACTCTAACTTCACATCTGCTGTAATTTCATTCATTCTGTGTTTGTGGTTATCTCCAATAGGTGTGTCAGCACAAAATAATAGTAAGTTTTATAATTTAACGACTGAAAAAGGTTTGGCTCACAATTGGTGTCATGCTGCTGTGAAAGATAAAAATGGTTTTTTGTGGTTTGGTACACAAGATGGACTTTCAAGGTTTGATGGGCATGATTTCAAAAATTTTAAACACAGCGAAACCGATAGCACTTCGATATCGAGCAATATCATCTGTGGCATGGCGGCAGACGATAAAGGTAAACTTTGGTTGGCAGTCAATGGCGGCGGTCTGCATTGTTTTGACCCCCTCAGTAATAAATCATTAAAATTCGATACGCCGCTACATCCAACAACAAAAATAACAGGTTTTGCATCTAAAACAGTCATTGTTGACAGACAACAACGTGTGTGGATGGGAACATTTAATAATGGTTTATATGGTTTCAACACGGATAATGCTCAGTTTTCGCAATATGATTTAGCTTCAACACCAGAGATTTTAACGGATGCTTTTCGGTATAATACTGTCAACGCTATGTTACAAGATGTCGTAAACGATGAAGTTTTGTGGCTGGCGACCAATAATCATGCACAAAGTCTTTCTAAATTCAATACCAAAACCAAAAAAATTACTGTTTTTCCTATAAAAGCAGCCGCTACAGCTATTTTTATGGACAAACCGAATGAGATTTGGATAGGTACTTGGAGCAAAGGTTTAGCCCATTTCAACACCTTGACGCAACAGATTGAATACTTTGGTGATGATAGTGCAACGTTTGGCAAAGACGTAAACAGCAATATCGTTACGGGCATAACACGTCGGAATGAACATGAGCTTTGGGTCACTTCTTATCTGAATGGTCTTTGGGTTTTTGACGAAATAAGAAAAGTCTTTTACCATATGCCAGAGCATAATGCCTTGAAAACAAGGATTTTTGGCAATGAAACCGATGGCGTGTTTGTTGACAAATCCGCTGATATGGTTTGGTTTTGTGATAGAGCACGGGGCATTACAGGTTTTAAAGAAAATCCTGCATGGCTTCAATATCACCCTGTTCCTAACTGTGCAATTATAAATCAAAACGAAATCAATAATTTTGCTTGGGATACGCGTACAAAACGACTCTTTTTGACCATGCATGGCTGTCGCAGCCTCTATGTTTTCGATGAAAACTACAATCCATTACCATTAAATGGCATGGGTTATTTTGTTTATTATCCGACCACGAAAAAAGCGAACAACCAAATTTACAAGCCTTTCAATTGTTTATGGTTGAATGAAAAGACGCATAAGATATGGCTCGGTGCCGATTTTTCAAAGGATAGTCCTTACACTTTGTTTGAGTTAGACCCTGTTTCGCTTGTTTTGTACCCCCTCAGTATTCCAAGCCTCGACAAGCTCAATATTCATCAAAATGCGATAAAAAACATCATTCAAGACCGACAAGGTAACTTTTGGATAGATGCCAGTGAACTCGGTTTGATGCGTTACAACCCTTTGACTCAAGAAACAACCCTTATTCAGAATACCAATCCCTTGGATATTATAGAACTGAAAGAGGATTCTAAAGGTACTATTTGGGTAGCCACGCAAGAGAATGGGCTTTTACAGATTAATGAAAAAACGTTAGACATAAAAACATATCGCCATTGTCGCCTAAAATCACATGTGTCAAAGGAGAAAATTTTTATTGACTGTAATACAACACAGGAAATGGACGACGGCACTATTTGGGTTGGAACTAAAACACATGGTATCATCGTGATTGACCCAACACAAGAGGATGAACAGATGGTTGCAAACTATAATGCCGAAGGCGGTTTACCTCATTTATACGTGGGTAATATCGTAAAAGATAAGCACAATGCTGTATGGTTAAGCACTTTAGCAGGGATATGTTCCTATGACCAAACGAAAAAAGAATTTCATGTATTCAATTTTGGTGAAAATGTTGAAGGCTTGAAAATGCGGCGCAAAGGCTTGGCTTTAAGTGCAAATGGGGCTATTTTATTGGGTTTAAACAAAGATTTTTTGTCCATTTCGATTGATCAGAAACAAGATGTTCAAAAACAGAATATGCCGATTCAGTTTACAGATTTTAAGATTTTTGAAAAATCAATATCGTTTGGCAAACCCTTGAACGATGTGAGTCAAATAGACCTTTTACCGAATCAAAACTTTTTTACGGTTACCTTCTCTTCTATGAAATCTATCGGCACCAATATCAGATACCGCTATAAAATATTGGGTTTCAATGACAATTGGATAGATGCGGGCAATCGCAACAGTGCCACTTACACCAATTTGCCCGATGGCTTTTATACTTTACAAGTGCAATCCACCAATGAAGAAGGCGTTTGGCAAGAACAAATAGGCGAATTGAAACTCCACATTATACCTCCTTTTTATCGTACTTGGTGGTTTATATCAGTGGTTATATTAATTATAAGCAGTTTGATTTATACTTTTTATCGGTATAGAATAGAACAATTCAAAGAAAAAGAAGCGATTAAAACCTCTTTGAATAAGAAAATAGCAGAAGTAAAAATGGAAGCCTTGCGCTCGCAAATGAACCCACATTTTATCTTCAATGCGTTGACTTCTATCAATTTATTTATTCTAAAAAATGATACTGAAACAGCCTCTTTTTATCTCAATAAGTTTTCTAAATTGATGCGCGAAGTCTTAGACCATTCGCGTTCCGATTTAATAACCATAGAAGAGGAAATCAATACCTTGAAAATTTATGTCGAAATAGAGAAAATGCGCTTTAGAAATAATTTCAACTTCATATTTGACATTCAACCAAACGCGCGCATTAGCGATATTCAAATTCCACCCCTTATCATTCAACCTTATGTCGAAAATGCGATATGGCATGGTTTAAAACATAAAAAAGACGGAGATGCCGAATTGAAAATTATTATTTCTGAAGATTCCGAGTATTTTTACATGGTTATAGAAGACAATGGTATTGGGCGCGCAAAAGCGTTGGAATTTAAAAAGCAAAATGCCAAACAGCATGTTTCACATGGTATAAATGTCACAGAAGAAAGAATCAAACAATACAATGAAGCTTATTCTGTTCACGCATCCGTAGAAACGATAGATTTAGTCAATGAAGAAAAGCAGCCAATTGGAACGCGCATAGTTTTTAAAACTAAAAATTGACTGGCAGTCGTGTTCCATTATATAACTCTCAAAATCAACCATTAACACAATGAAAGCTATACTAATAGATGACGAGCCCAACTGTCTTGAAATGTTGGAAATTCTTATCAAAAGATATTGTCCCGATTTGCACATCGTTGGGCAATTTGAAGACCCCTCAGTAGCCGTGAATACAATACCCGATTTAATGCCCGATTTAGTATTTTTAGACGTTCAAATGCCCATTTTATCGGGTTTTGATGTCATTGAAAGATGCCACGCAACACGCTTTAATGTCATATTCACCACAGCTTATGAGCAATATGCTTTAAAAGCCTTTAAATACAGTGCTATTGATTACCTTTTGAAGCCTATTGATAAAGAAGATTTGATAACGGCAGTTCAAAAAGCACGACATACCCACCATGTCCATTATCAAGCCGAACAAAGAAATATATTGTTGGATTATGTAAATCCCATGAAACATTCGAGAGAAAAAGTCGCTTTATCTACCTCCGATGGCATTGTTTTTATCACTATCAAGGATATTGTTTATTGTGAATCACAAGGAAACTATTCCAAAATTTTTACACAACAAGGTAAATCCTTTACTTTTACTAAACCATTGAAAGATTTGGAAGAAATGCTCCACGAAAACCAGTTTTTTAGAGTTCACCATTCCTATTTGGTCAATTTAAGGAAAGTTGAAAAATATATTCGTACCGATGGCGGCGATATAAAACTGACAAACGGTAAAATCATCCCCGTTTCAAGGCAAAAAAAAGAAGAGGTATTGGCTGCGTTAACAAATCTATGACGGTGATTCAGGTTTCAAAAAAAGCCCTGATTCGATGATTCGGACAAGGGCTCTTGTTTTAATTTAAGCTATCTGTAAACTATACAATCAACAATACATTTCATCCTTTTAAATGAGTAAACTATACAATCTTTCTAATTATTTGCCTGAATAATAAGAGATTTACATGTAAAATCAAAAGAGTATTCTTGATATAGCTATTATTGAACAGACTGGTTAACATTTTGCGCCCGATGACGACCTATAATAAAAAGGACTTCAAAAAACCAAATTTTTTCCCAGATTAGAGCAAAACAACAAATAATTTTCTAACATTAGCCGTAGTGAAAATGACAGAAGGTTGCTATTCGCAGCCTTTATTGTCATAGGTATACCTTTAGCCAACTTAAGAGTCGTATTGTACTTTGGATGGTCAATGGAAAATAACGCATGAGCATTTCTCGGCGTTTAAGTAGCATTAGCTTTCGAAATATGCATTTTTCGTAACCTTAAATAAATGCCAAAACCAATATTAAACAACGAAATGGTAAATATAGAATTTGATGAAACCCTTGATTTGCTCGAAGAATGGTTTTTAATGCACAAAAAAATGGATTTCGCTCATCGAACGAAGGAGGTTAAAAAGGAGTGGAATGCCTTAAAATTAGCCATCCAAAAAGGCTCCTGTTTTAATGAAGAAGAACGTGCGGAAACCCATAGAATTAGGCTTTGTATCAGTGAATTGATAAAATTAGTAAGGTATTCAGACAAAAAGTATTAACGATATTAACGCCGAATTTTATAAGCATCCGCCTATAATTTCAAAACAACAAAAATTTTATACAATAGATTGATTAAATAATATGAGGCTGCCTTCGGGCAGTCTTTTTTTGTTCTTGACCACAAGAGAATAAAATGCTTGAATTCTTATTTCTACCGAAAATATCTAACTTTCTATATGTTTTCAGAAATTAGCTTTAATTTTGGGCGTTTTTCAAACATTTGATTCAAAAGGGGTAGAGTTTTCTTAAAAAAGGGACCCCTCAGTATAAAAGGTTTACAAACGTCATTTTGATATAAATAGCTTATCTAAAATACATAACCTTTTGATTATCAAACTTTTCAACCAAATTATCTCGTACTTTTTAAAAATATACAATTATGGCTTTAGATATTAAAATGGTCAAGGCATTCTATAAAGATTACGCCTCACGCGTGGAAGCAGCGCGGACTATGTTGGGTCGCCCCTTGACTTTAACTGAAAAAATCCTTTATGCGCATTCGCACGAAGACTCTGGCAAAAAGGATTTTAAACGTGGTGGTGACTACGTTTTCTTCTCTCCTGACCGCGTAGCGATGCAGGATGCAACGGCGCAAATGGCTTTGTTGCAATTCACAACTTGCGGACGCAAAAAAGTGGCAGTGCCGTCGACGGTGCATTGTGATCACTTGATTCAAGCAAAAGTAGGCGCAAATGCTGACTTGGTGCGTGCCGAAGCTGAAAACTCGGAAGTTTATAAGTTTCTTAGTGATGTCTCTAATAAATATGGTATCGGTTTTTGGAAACCCGGCGCAGGTATCATTCACCAAATTGTTTTGGAAAACTATGCTTTCCCGGGCGGTATGATGATTGGTACGGATTCTCACACCGTTAATGCGGGTGGCTTGGGTATGATTGCAGTGGGTGTCGGTGGTGCGGATGCTGTGGACGTGATGGTGGGTTTGCCTTGGGAATTGAAAATGCCAAAACTCATTGGCGTTAAGTTGATAGGGAAAATGAGAGGCTGGACTTCTCCTAAAGACGTGATTTTGAAAGTCGCTGGTATTTTGACTGTAAAAGGTGGTACAGGTGCGGTTGTCGAATATTTCGGTCCCGGTGCGCCTTCGTTTAGCTGTACGGGTAAAGGGACTATTTGTAACATGGGTGCTGAAATTGGTGCTACAACCTCTACTTTCGGGTACGACAAATCGATGGAACGCTACCTCAAAGCAACCGGTCGCGCTGATGTCGCCCGTTTAGCCAATAGAGTCAAAACGGAATTGACAGGAGATCCAGAATGCTATGAAAATCCAGAAAAATACTTTGACCAAGTGATTGAAATTAACTTGTCGAAATTGGAGCCTCATGTAAATGGACCTTTCACACCCGACTTGGCATGGCCTATTTCTCAATTGGCAAAAGCCGTTAAGAAAAATGGTTATCCTGAAAAATTGTCTGTTGGTTTGATAGGTTCTTGTACCAATGCAAGTTATGAAGACTTAGATCGTGCAGCTTCATTGGCTCGTCAAGCCGTTGAGAAAGGTTTGGTGGCTGGTTCTGAATTTACAATTACACCAGGTTCTGAATTAATTCGTTTCACCGTGCAACGCGATGGCATTCTGACGGATTTTGAAAAAATGGGCGGTGTTGTTTTGGCAAATGCTTGTGGTCCTTGTATCGGTCAATGGGCGCGTCATGGTGCTGAAAAACAAGAGAAAAACTCGATTATCACGTCTTTTAACCGCAATTTCTCCAAACGTGCAGACGGCAACCCCAATACACACTCATTCGTTGCATCGCCTGAAATCGTTACAGCAATGACTATCAGTGGCAGTATGTTGTTCAATCCGTTGAAAGATACATTGACCAATAATAAAGGGGAGCAAGTCAAACTTGACCCACCAAAAGGTGTTGAATTACCTCCGAGAGGCTTTGCCGTTGAGGATGCGGGTTATCAAGAGCCTTCTAAATCAGGTTCAAAAATTAAAATTATTGTTGACAAAAAGTCAAAACGTTTGCAATTATTGAAGCCTTTTGTCGCCACTACTGAGGGGGATGTGACAGGTATGCGTTTGCTCATCAAAGCCAAAGGCAAATGTACGACTGACCATATTTCTATGGCAGGACCGTGGTTGGAGTTCCGTGGTCACTTGGAAAACATCTCTAACAACTGTTTGATTGGGGCTGTTAACTATTTCAATGGTGAAACAAACAAGGTTTTAAACTTGAGCAAAGGTATTTATCAAGCTGTACCTGATTCAGCACGCACTTATCAAAAAGCAGGTATTGGCACTATTGTTTTTGGTGAAGAAAACTATGGTGAAGGTTCAAGCCGTGAACATGCAGCAATGGAACCCCGTTTCTTAGGTGTTCGTGCGATAGTGGTCAAATCCTTCGCGCGTATTCACGAAACGAACTTAAAAAAACAAGGGATGCTCGGTTTGACATTTGCGGATGTCGCTGATTATGACAAAATACGTCAAGACGATTTGATTGATATCAAAGGTTTAGATACTTTCACTGAAGGTAAAAATTTGGTTATCGCCTTGCATCACGCAGACGGTACTTCTGAATCTTTTGAAGTGAGACACACTTACAATGCACAGCAAATCGAATGGTTCCGTGCAGGTTCTGCTTTGAATCATATTCGTGCAACGTTGACGTAATTACACAGACGTAACGCCAAATTGCATTTGGTGAAAACTCAAAAGCCGTTCTCGTTGATTCGAGAGCGGCTTTTTGCTTTTATACTGAGGGGGGCGTTTTATACATGCACGGCTATGTTTTGGGCGGAAGGAGAGAATTTTGAAATTTGAAAACTATTTTATAAGTAAAAACTTTATGTTTATTAATTGGAAAAATAACAAACAATTGTGTTGGTATTTATTCTCTAAATGAAATAAAAACTATTTATTTGCCCAGATAAAATAAATAGCGCTTCAAAATCAATCTATAACTTGATTTCTATGAGAATAGTTAATACTTTTGCAATCGTAGAGAATAGTCTTTATACAGTGCAATATGCCGATGAAAGGCTCAATGAGTTCAGGCGTTTGTTCCGTTTATGGAATGACACAGAGTATCTTGAAAGTTTTTTCGAAGAGCATAAAACGGATTTAGAAAGAGAATTTTGGCGAAATATATCGGTTAACGAAGCTGTTTTTTGGACAAAACAGGAAGCGCAAAACTTAGAGCGTAAGCTGATACAAATTGCAGAAAATGGCAAAACGGATAGGTATGATACGCTTTCATCTTTGTTTAAACCTTTGTATGATAGGACAATACGCATAGAAGAATTTGAGAAAAGTAAAGTAAAAGGACTTAGAAATCCCAATTGGTTGAGAATTTATGCGATTCGATTAGATGCTAATTTATTTGTTATTTCGGGTGGTGCGATAAAATTAACGGCAACAATGAATGAAAGACCGCATTTACTTTTAGAATTGGAAAAACTTAATATCACTCAAAAATACCTTCGGAACGACGAAGATGATGTCCTTGATTTGTTTGAATTATTTTAAAATAAAACACAATGAGTATAGATAAAATAAAGCAAAAGCTTTTTGACCAATCCATTAAAGACGATAAATGGTTGGCAGAAGCAAAAGAACGGCAAGAGAATGAAGCATGGTTAAATGTTTCTTCTGCGATAGCACTTAGAATTTTGGCATGGTTAAGAAAAAATAAAATGACACAAAAGGAATTGGCGCATCAATTGGGCCATTCACCTCAATATGTGAATACAATCGTCAAAGGTTCAGAAAATTTGACACTTGAAACCATTGTCAAAATTGAAAAAATAATGGGTATCAAATTGATTGAAGTGCCTCCTTTTGAAGTGATAGTAGATAGTTCTGCATCCGTTTCTCATTGGGAGGAAGAAGGTGCTTTTTAATTAAGAGCCTAATTTCTGATAAGTAAAAAGCCGTTCTCGTTGATTTGAGAGCGGCTTTTGGGTTTTATACTGAAGGGGTTAAAAAACGCCCATTTGAGTTTTTATACTCAAACAGGCGTTTTTTTTTACCAAATGCAATTTGGTGATATTAACTCTCTTCAAATTCAGCCGTCAAAATACGAATGATTTCATGCACCGTTTCCTCTTCAAGGTCTGAACGACGAATGATTTCTTCGGCTTTCAGATTCAAGACATCACGTGCCGTATCGCAACCGATGCGTTTCAGGACATCCACAACCCAACCTTCGAGTTCATCGCGGAATTCGTCAAGGTCAACGTCATCTACTTCGACTTCTTCGTCTTCGCGGAATACGTCAATTTCATAACCCGTTAGTTTTGAAGCTAATTTGATATTTGTACCCGACTTACCAATCGCCAACGAGACTTGTTCCGATTTCAAAGTAACGGCAGCACGCATCGTGTTAGAGTCAATTTCAACGCTACTCACTTTCGCAGGTGTCAAAGCCCGTTGAATATAGAGTTGCAAATTGGTTGTGAAGTTAATCACGTCAATATTTTCATTGCGCAATTCACGGACGATGCCATGAATACGTGAACCTTTCATACCAACACATGCCCCAACAGGGTCAATGCGGTCGTCATAGGATTCAACAGCAATTTTGGCGCGTTCACCTGGCAGACGAACGATTTTTTTGATGGTGATAACACCGTCTTCGATTTCAGGTACTTCTTGTTCGAGTAGTTTTTCAAGGAACTTCTCATCTGTCCGACTCATAACGATGACTGGTGTAGAATTTTTCATTTCTACTTTGCTGATGATGCCTTTTACAGCATCGCCTTTGCGGTAGAAATCACCCCGAATCATTTCAGTACGCGGCAATACGACCTCATTGCCTGTATTGTCGTCCAAAACGAGGATTTCTTTTTTCAAGACTTGGCTGACTTCACCCACCACCAAATCGCCAACACGCTCGGAGTATTTTTTGAAAATATCGTCTTTTTCCAAGTCCATAATCCTTGAAATCAAGGTTTGGCGGGCGGCTTGAATGGCACGACGCCCAAATTCTTCAAGCGTCAATTGCTCATAACATTCGTCGCCGATGCCATAATCGGCATCAATATTCTTTGCTTCAGAAGCAGAAACTTGCGCGCGTTCGTCGGTTACTTCACCGTCAGGCACAACTTCGCGGACACGCCAAAGTTCCAAGTCACCCCGTTGTGCGTTGACAATGACATCGAAGTTTTCGTCCGTACCATATTTTTTCTTAATTAAAGTACGGAAAACGTCTTCCAAAACCCGCAGCAGTGCCGCACGGTCTATATTTTTTCCTTCTTTAAATTCGCCGAAGCTATCTACGAGATTCATCATAGCTTTTCAGATTTTATTTATAAATTTATGAAAATCAATTACTTAGCAGACAGGATTACGAGATATTATTGATTAACAGAATTGTAAATCATGTGAATCCGTTAAATCATATCATCCTGTCTATTATTTAAAACTTACTTGGACAAAAGCAGATTTAATTTTTTCAAACGGTACTTTGCGTGTCAGTGTTTCTTTTATTTTCTTTTTTCCTTCTTTACGTACCTCTTCGTATTCGATTGTAATCTTTTCTGCATCCACCTCTGTCAAAACGCCCGTTGTTTTGACCCCCTCAGTATCAACGACTTCTAAGGTGCGTCCAACATTGCGCGGGTACTGACGTGCTAATTTTAAAGAACGGCTGATGCCAGGCGAACCAACTTCGAGCGTATATTCCTCTCCCAGCAACCCCTCAGTATCTATCAGATTTTCGATATGGCGGCTGATGCGTTGACATTGTTCAAACTTGACACCGTCGTCAGCATCAATGATAATATCCACCAACTTCGTAGGCGATATGCTCAATTCGATGAGAAAGCAGTCACTATATTCAGGCTCTTCAAATTTGGAGAGTAGCCATTCTTTTATTTGTTCTTCAATCATCTTGATGGTTGGTTATTGGTTATTCGTTATTGGTTATTCGTGAATTGGTTATTCGTAGATACTGCTAACGAATAACCAATAACCATTTCACCAAACAACCAGAAAAACGAAAGAGGGAACGGTGTCAACACGTTCCCTCTTCCCGAGCGATTTAATGGCACAAATGTAGTAGGAATTTTTGAAATTCCAAAATTTTTTTGGTTATTAGTTATTGGTGAATTGGTTATCAGTTATTGGTTATTAGTGAATTGGTTATTGGTCAGTAGATTAAACAAATAACTAATTCACTAATAACCAATAACTGATAACCAATTCACCAATAACCAACCAACCCATTCATTCAATGCTTTATCTTTTTAGATACAGATTTCGGAAACAAGGAGCTTTTGCCTCGTTTTGTAGTCTTTTCCATGTTATTTGTAAAGGCTTTTTGACTCGATGCACAGCCTGATTTCACTCTACAAGCTGGTAGAACAGTGGCTAAAAGGAAAAAAAAGAGCAGAGAAAATACACGATACTGAGGGGGAATGTTGAATGGAAAATGATTATGAAAAACGGATTTGATACTTTTCATTGATATTTTTTTAGCAAATAATGATAATTTTCTAAGTAAAACGTCATTTTTCCATTTGTGTTTTGCCTTGAAAAAAAAAGTCACACCTTATTTGAATCCCGAAACCGCCTTCTAAATCAATCATTCTAATTTGTACCTGCTTAATTGTTTTGAAAAACGAACCTCATTTTGAGCGAATATTCGTTTTTTATTTTCTACATTTATCCGTTTTTCCCCCCTCAGTATGACAGACGATTTTAGATTTAAGTTGTCTATGACCAAGTAGAACTCCCCTATTTTCATTAATTTGTAAAATAAAATACATAATTCAGTGTTACAAATATTTATAAATCAATGAGTTACCTCCTTGAATTTGACCTCTAAAAATTAAATTTTGTTAAAATTATTCGTTCTTTTTTTGAATTTTAATTCGAGAATATTTAAACCACACAATATGAAATTGACCAAATTACTTCTTTCACTCATAACTACCATCGGTTTAACCTGGTTTCTTAATGCGCCACACAACATCAAAGGTGCGCCTATACCTGCTCTCGGTAGTTTATTCAGTCCTTTTGAGGGGTATTGGCACAATGCCTATGCCCTTGATGACCGACCTGGAAACCAAACGGTGCAAGGGCTGAAAAACAATGTGAAAGTCGTCTATGATGACCGCATGGTGCCTCATATTTTTGCTGAAAATATAGAAGATGCTTTTTTTGTACAAGGCAACTTACACGCCCAAAACCGCTTGTGGGAAATGGATTTTATTACACGGGCTGCGGGCGGGCGGCTATCTGAAATCCTCGGCAGCAGACTCCTTCGCCCAGGCTTATCTACCGTTGACATTGACAAATTGCAACGGCGGCGAGGCATTACTATGGGCGCAGAAAAAACGGTGCAAGAATGGCAATCAGACCCTGAAACATGGGCTATGATAAACGCCTACTGCATGGGTGCCAATGCGTTTATAGATCATTTAAACCCCAGAGATTATCCTATTGAATACAAAATTTTGGGTGCAACCCCTGAAGTGTGGACACCTATGCGTATGTCATTGTTAGCGGCATATATGGCTATGGATTTGGCACTCGGTGAAAATGATGTGCAAGCGACAAATGCTAAAGCTTTGTTTGGTAATGAGTTTGACTTTATTTATCCCGAAACCTTTCTCGAACAACAACCTGTTGTACCGTCTGGTACATCTTTTCAAGCCACCTCTGCGTCAAAAGGAGCGACTTCGGCTGTTTCAGACAGCAAAAGCAACCCCCTCAGTATGATTGACTTTCCAAGCCTATATGACGACCTGAAACCCGATGAGGGCAATGGCTCAAACAATTGGGTTGTAGGACCCTCAAAAACAAAAAGCAAAAATCCTATCTTATGCGGCGACCCTCATTTAGGCCTTAAACTGCCTTCTATTTGGTACGAAATGCAAATTTCAACACCTGATATGAACGCTTATGGTGTTTCTTTGCCCGGTTTACCTGCCATTATCATTGGTTTTAATGAGGACATCGCTTGGACGCAAACCAACGTCGGACATGATGTTGCGGATTGGTATGCCATGAAATGGACGAATCCAACACGTACAGAATACCAGTATGATGGAACGACTAAAAAAGTAGAGTGGCGGGTAGAGGATATTACTGTTAAAGGTGTCGGTATTATCAAAGACACGGTAAAATATTCAGTTTGGGGACCCATAGTTTATGACAATGACACGATGCCCGCGGCGAATATGGCATTCCATTGGTTGGCAAATGATGTACTGAAATCGAGCATAAAATCATTTGTCATGCTCAATAAAGCTAAAAATTATGATGACTACGCAAAGGCTCTTGAAGGCTATAACGTACCCGCTCAAAACTTCGCTTTTGCTTGCAAAAATGGGGATATTGCCCTACGATTAGGTGGTATTTTCCCCATAAAAGCGAAAGAACAAGGGCGTTTTGTGCAAGACGGATCCAGTTCTGCCAATGCATGGAAAGGGTTTGTGCCAAAGGATATGAACCCTTATTACAAAAACCCGTCACGCGGTTTTGTCTCATCAGCCAATCAAAAATCAACCGATGGCTCGTATCCTTTTTACTACAATTCAGAGGGTTTTGAAGCCTATCGCGGGCGTATTGTCAATGATATATTGTCAAAAATGAAGGACATTACTATTGACTCTATGAAGAAAATGCAAGGCAACAATTTCAGTCTCATGGCGAAAGAGGCTTTGCCAACGATGATACAATTGTTGGATACAACAGCACTAACAGCGGAAATGAAACCGCTTTTATCTGTTCTGAAAAATTGGGATTACAACTATGATGCTGATAAAGTTGCGCCTATCTATTTTGAAGAATGGTTCAATGCCTTTTACCGTCTCGTTTGGGATGAAATATTGACCAGACCTGAAAAAGACCGTATTTTGAAACCCACAACCTGGCGAACCGTCGCTATACTGAGGGGGGATGCAAACAACAAGTTTTTTGATATTCAAGCAACAAAAGATAAAAAAGAAACCGCTAAAGATTTGTTAAACGCCAGTTTCAAAACTATGGCGGCTGAACTTGTCAAGATACAATTAGAAATTACATTTAAATATCCAAGCAACCCGACAATGATTTGGACACATTATAAAGATACTGAAATTCCACATATTGCGAATATTCCAGGCATGGGACGTTCACACCTTGCCAATGGCGGTTATGCCAAATCCATCAATGCCGTGAAAAAAAATCATGGTCCTTCATGGCGGATGATTGTCGAACTCACGCCTGAGGGGCCTCATGCTTATGTCGTGTATCCAGGCGGACAATCAGGTAATCCAGGTAGTAAATATTATGATCAATTTGTGGATACTTGGACAAAAGGCGAGTATTACGAAGCGACGTTTATGCGTACAGCAGATGAAAAACATCCCAATGTGCTAACCGTTCAAGAGTTTATTAAAGCACCCTAAATAATGGATAATGGATTGGATAATGCATAATTTATTGATTTTCAATAAATTATATGAATAAAATTCCTAATTACTGAATTATATATGTTCGATTGAAAATTAAATTTTTAACAAAATAAATTTTTATAAAATGGCAGATAAAGGCAAAATATCGTTTGACAATATTCAAAATCAAATAAGTAATCTTACAAATACAGATACTGAATTTGACGATTTAAAAGTAAAAGAGCTGGATATAGAAGGACATACAGTAAAAAAAGAAAAGGTTAGCAAAACAATTAAGGAACAGGTGATATCGTCTTTTACAGGCGTGGCATCTATCGCCCTTTTGGGTATTTTAGCACAAATATTATTTCCTTGGTGGACTATTGTTATCGTTGGTTTTTGGGTGGGTTATTGGATAGCAGAGACCCCAACTCTAAGTTTTGCTTATGGTTTTTTGTCCATGTCCCTCATTTGGAGTATCTATGCTGCTTACCAAAGTTTAACGAATGGCGGGTTAATGGTTAACACGGTTTCAGGAATCATGGGTGGTCAATTAAGTGGTACACAAATCATTTATGCAACAGGTACTTTGGGTGGATTCGTCACGGGTTTAGGAACATCTACGGGCGCATTATTACGTCAGTTTTTTGAAAAAAAAGCGTAATTAAATTGTTTATTGAGAAATAATGCGCACCAGCTATTGTAAACAGAAAATTGAATAGGTTTTTTATTTTTTTTGCAAATAATAAAAAATTCTAATGCAGTTTTCTGTTTACTCTACCCTTTCAAACACGTATTTACATGAAACAAATTATCACAACTTTCCTTATGTCATTGGGTTGTTTGACGAGCGTCAGTGCGCAACAAAGCCGACCTTATGACACTACATTTTCAGTCGTAACCCTCTCTCCACCACAAAGTTTTTATTTAGACAGCCGTATTGTTTCGCAGATAAATGGTCGGTCACGATTAACTTTACCCGTACAATTGCCCACGCATACAGTGCGTTGGTACTATTCATTTGCTGCTATGGAATCTAAAAATGAGCCAATGGAATGGGTGAGTTTGGCAGCACAACTGACCAAATTGGTAGATAAAACAGGTATTTCAGCCACATTTATCAGCCGTTTCGTACAGCCAACGGGTACGGTAGCCTGCGATATTTATGTGCTGGATACTGAGGGGGGTAAATTTTTTGAAGACAAAGACGATAAAAAATGGCAATATGACCGCAATACTTCAAGGCAAAATATGACAGGTGGTGTAGTAGAGTCTTATGTAACTAAGCCAAATTTTGTCATTGGATTGTCCAATCCAAGTTTGAAATCGGGCATTAATGTTCGAATTGAAATATCCGCAGTTGTGGCAAAATGGGTACCTATTTACAACAGCCATAGATCGACCAATTTAACAAATGAATCACTGTGGACGGGTGCGCAACGTGAAGCACTTTTCCAAGCATTTCAAGCGGGTTTTGAAGGAAAAATGACCCCCTCAGTATCAGAAGTGTCGATGTGCCTATTGTCGAAGGTCATTAATAATTTTACACCTCAAGAGTTCGATTCAAAAGCCAAAAGTGAAAAAGAAGTCTTGTTATCGTGGATAAAAAAAGATTGTTATGCCGAAACAAATAACGAAAGTTTAGAAAAACGCATGATTGAACTTGATGACATGAAGTTGAAAATCAACGAATTAGAACAAAACGGGGATTTTGAGGCAATGGCTTCGCTTGCTGAAAGAACAGTATTGGAGTTTCCTTCAGTCGCCATTCAGACAAAACATACACGGGCTTTGCTGCTATCGAATCAACTGAACAAAGCGCAAGCACTTGCCGAAACTTTAGCTAAAAACAATCCAACTAATTTAGTGGTTCAGTTGAATTTAGCCCATATATACCTTTTGTCCAATCAATACAAAGCGGCGGAAAAGCAGTATAAAAAATTTCAAAAACAGGAAATTGAAGGTTTTAATGGCGCGCATACTGAGGGGGTGACTTGGGAACAAATGGTGGCTACGGATTTCGATTTTTTTATAAAAAATAAAATTTACAATTCTTCTTTTGACAATATCAAAAAAAAGTTGAAGATAAAATAGTTGATAATGGAAAGTTTATAATGGATAATTTCTTTATGATTATACTTTATCCATTATCAACTATCCATTATTAAGATTCTTCTTCGGCTTTAGCAGTGGCTATAGCTGTGGTTTCTATCACTTTTATTTGAGACATTAAATCATGATTGACGGCAATGGCGGCATTCAATTCAAAGCCGACAATAAGGATAACGGCGTTGAGTTGTAGCCATAAAAGTAGGATAATACCTGCAACAAAAGAGCCATAGACCTTGTCATATTGTCCAAAGTTGTCCACGTAAAACGAAAAAAGGATACTGGACAATAAAGATAAAAACGTTGCTGTGAGTGCGCCCGGTGAGAAAAAGTTTAGCCGTTTTTTGAGTGTGATGCCAAACCGATAAATAACCGCAATACCTATATAAATGGCTGCGATGACGGCTAACCATTTTAAAAGTATAAAAAACAAAACGCCTGATTTATTGATTTTCAAAAACTTAAATATCCAAGAAAAAATCTGATTACCCAAAATGACTAATAAAGTACTGACAACCAATAAACCGCCGAGCATAAAAGTCATGCCGATGGCACGGATACGTTTTTGAAGGGGCGGTATGCGTTGAAAAATAACGTGGTCTCTTTCAAAGCTACGCATCAAAGCCATTAAGCCATTGCTGGCAAAATAAATAGACAATACGAAACCGATGCTGAAATAATCTGTCCGTTTATTTTTCAAAAAAGAGCTGATGAGTTTGTAGAAGCTGTCGCCCGTTTCATTGGGCATAACATTGATAATAGTATCTCTTATTTGTTTTAATATATCGCTTTGTTTTATGGGTAAAATAGTAATAGTAAAAGGTATAAGCGAAAAAAGCACTAAAAAAGCAGGAAACAAGGACATGAAAAAACTAAACGCTATGGCATTCGCCCGCATCGTTGTATTGGGATTGAGAAAAACTTCGGCATATAAAAAACGAAGGGCAGTATAGAGTGAGACACCTTGGAAGCCTGTGAAAGTCTTATTTTTTGCCCACGTTATGACATAAACATACAGTGGTTGTTGTTGGATATATAATGAAATCTGTTTCAGCATAATCGGATATCATCTTTTTTTAACACAAAAGTATTCTATTTCACCATTTTTAAACAGTTAAAAGTTTAAGTTTATACCCAAAAAAGCCTTATTTTGTCGAAGGCTTACTGAGGGGGTGAACAAATATGGTCAAGCCTTTTGTTAAGATACTGAGAATGTTTAATTTTGGACGAGAATTAATGCCCTTTAAAAATGAAAAATTAAGAAAAAAGGGTGTAAAGCGTTTTCAATTTAGCTTAACTTTAAAAATATAGAATAACACTTATGAAGAATTTTTTTGGAGAGAATCTGGGTTTAGATGAAAAAAGCGTCGAGTTTATTGCAAAAGCCATTGAAAAAGCGAATTTGCCCGGATTTGACTACCTTGAGTTTAGGATGGCGGTTGATAATTTGAAAAAAATTAATTTAGATGAGATTACCGCTATTCGTTCTGCTTTCGCTACAATGTCAACGATGGGTTTGACGAAAGAAAAGATTCTTGAAACGGCGGCTCACTATAAAAGTGTGATTATCAAAGATAAAGAACAATTTGATGCGGCTTCGCAAAAACAACAAGACTTGAAAATTGGTCAAAACCTGCAACAAGTTGGGGACTTGAAAAGAATTATTGCAGATAATGAACTTAAAATCAAGCAGTTGCAAGAAGAATTAGAAATATCTCGTACAAAAATTCGTGAATTGGACTATGACCGCGAAAATGCCGCTTCTAAAATTGATGAAACCAAATCAAAATATCTTTTTACACATCAAAGTATTTTGAATCTTATAGAAAAAGACATTGATAACATTCGACAATATCTTTAGATAATGGTGAATGGTGAATGGTGAATGGTGAATAATAAAAAAATGACCCCTCAGTATTAGAAATTGCTAATTCATATTTCATATTTCATATTTCATATTTCATATTTCATATTTCATATTTCATATTTCATATTTCATATTTCATATTTCATATTTCATATTTCATATTTCATATTTCATAAATTTTTTTTTGAACTATCAATATTAAAAAATTTAAAAACTAACTTTTAAAATGGCAAATATCACTCCTGTTTCAACACCCACACCTCAATTCAAACCTAAGTCATTTTGGCAAAAACCTGAAGGCATTACAGGCTCCATTTTTATGGCAGGCATTTTATTGGGCGGTGGCTACTTGTTGTACCAAGCACTACCCTATTTGATTACGCTTACATCTAATTTGTTGTATTTGTCTTTGATGTTGGTTGCATTGGCGGCAGTCATATATATGGTACTTGATCCGCGTATGCGTAACTTGGTTTGGTATGGTTATAAAAGTGTGATGCGGGGCATCACAAGTATGTTTGTGACGATTGATCCGATTGGTATTTTGAAAAGTTATGTCGAAAGCCTTGAAGGGAATTTGGGCAAGATGAGTAAACAAATCTCCGCACTCAAAGGACAGAAGCAAAAGTTGACCCAACTGATGGCTCAAAATACGCAAGAGATTAATTCCAATATGCGCCTTGCTGACCAAGCAAAAAAGCAAGGACAGGAATCCCAAATTGTGCTATTTACCCGCAAAGCGGCGCGGATGCAGGACAGCAACGAGAAATATGACGTTTTGGCTAAGAAAATAGAAGTTTTAGAGCGTATTTTGAGCAAAATGTATGAAAATTCTCAAGTTTTGCTCGAAGATACTCGGGATCAAGTAAAAGTGAAAGAACAAGAAAGGGCTATCATCCGCACCAGTCATTCTGCCATGTCTTCAGCAATGAATGTACTGACGGGGGACCCTGACAAGCGTGCAATGTTCGAAATGGCGATGGAAAATATCAATAATGATGTGGCATCGAAAGTCGGTGAAATGGAGCGTTTCATGGATATGTCGTCCAATATTATGAATTCGATTGACCTTCAAAATGGCGTTTTTGAAGAAGAAGGCATGAAAATGCTGGAAGAATGGGAAAGCCAAAGCACTTTGATGCTGCTTGACCCCAAAAAAGCTGACACTTTGCAACTCAAAGATGCACAAAAAGCAGACAAACAACAGGCATCAGGTAGCAGCGGTGGTAGCGACTACGATAGTTTGTTTAAATGATTGAAAAAAATATCTTCTTTAAAATCCGTTGTATCATACAGATACAACGGATTTGTTTTTTATATTTACGGTACATTGTATTAAAATGTACACTCGACAAACAACTTATGAAACTACATTTTCTTACCTAATTTTAAAAAACAAAAATATGAATCCACTATTGTACACGCTTCTTATTGGAGCATTAGCTGGCTGGTTGGCTGGATTTATCGTCAGTGGCGGCGGTTTTGGTATCATCGGAAACATTGTTATTGGCATTTTGGGCGCATTCATCGGTACTTGGTTGCTGGGCGTATTAGGCGTTTCATTTGGCAAAACGATGGGTGGTCAAATTCTCACGGGGGCAGTGGGTGCCGTCTTCCTACTGTTTATTGTCGGCTTGATAAGCGGACGGCGTTAAGATTAAATAAATAGATTTTGGATGTCCAGTCTGGATGTCCAGAATCTATTTTAAATAAATATTATTTAAATTCTTTTATTTTCAATTTATTTTTAAAATAATTCATAACTTTGTCAAAGCCAACAGACTAATGGCTAAAACAATGTTACAAACACCAGTAAAAAGGACAAGCCGCTAAAACTAAAACTCGGCGCAAAATTTGAGCAGTCAATTTTGTGATCATCTCAACCGAAAATGTGAAACTTTTTTGTATTCACTTAAAACTTAATTCCATGTTTCAGCGTACCTTTATTTTACTGTTGTTTCCTTTCTTTGTTGGCGTTTCAACAACATCCATCCATGCTCAAATTGCGGTTACCAACGAACGCGACATCAACACAGCTTTTCAAGAATATAGTCCTGCTTTTTATCATAAAGGCTTGGTTTTTATTGCTTCAAATCCTGCTGTCAATAAAGATAAAAAAGAAGACACGCAATTAGGGAAATCAACCACATCCATATTTTATGCGAAACGCAGCCATGATGGCAATTTGCAGCGGCCTGTGGCATTTGCCGACGAATTAACCACTAAATTCTACGATGGTCCCCTTTCATTTAATGCGACAGGAGAGGTCGTTTTTTTTACACGTACCAATCTCAGAAAAGGGAAACTCAAAGTGGGTCGAGATGGAAAAGTTAAATTGAAAATTTATTCAGCAAAACTCAATACGACCAAGGGTATTTGGGAAAACATTGAAGAATTGCCTTTCAACAGCAATGATTTCGACTGTATGCACCCCTCAGTATCCGCCGATGGTCAACGGCTTTATTTTGCATCCAACCGTTCAGGTGGCAAAGGGGGCTTAGATTTATATGTTTCGCACAACATGAAAGGTAAATGGGGACTACCTGTCAACCTGGGCGACTCGGTCAATACACCAAGAGATGAGATTTTCCCTTTTATTCATCCCGACAACACTTTGTATTTTGCAACCAATAGTCGCAAAGCCGTTGGGGGAATTGACATTTTTTGGACAAAAAGGGTGGCAGAAGAGTGGCTTCCGCCTGTTGCTATGCCCGAACCGATTAACAGTCCCAGCGATGATTTTGGAATAATCGTTGCCAACGATAAAAAAAGTGGTTATTTCTCATCTAATCGAGCCAGTGGTCAAGGAGATGACGATATTTTCAGCTTTATTGACGAAGGAAAACCCGTCATTGTGAACAGCAAAGGGCTTTATTTGAAAAGTGATACGATTCCTATTCTTCCAGAAACATTACACTCGGCGAATGAAAACGGTGACAAGTTTGGTAAAGACAATAATTTTGAAGAACCACAATACGCTATAACGCATGAAGCACCTATCGTCCCTAATTATAATTTTGAAATGAGAAATATTTATTATGGTGAAGGTGACGCAGAAGTGAACGAGGAAGCAAAAACAGAGTTGACTCCTCTAATGAATATGATGTTAAAAGATCCAAAAATTGAAATTGAAATTGCCTCACACACCGATTCAAAAGGAAAAGCTGTGTTTAACCTGTCATTAAGTCAACTGCGCGCCGATAATATCAAAACATATTTTATCGCCAACGGCATAAACCACACTCGTATTCGGGCTTTTGGCTATGGCGAAACGATGATTCGCAATCATTGCAAGCGCGGTGTTAATTGTTCGGAAGCAGACCATGAACAAAACCGAAGGACAATCATTAAAATCGTTAAAGGTCTCGACACCCAGCCTATTGTTGAGATAGAAAAACCAAGCAAACCCGATCCAAAACCTATAAAAAATACTGAGGGGGGTGATTTGATAGCCGATAATTCGTTGCAAAACAACAATTTAATAGTAACGAAACCATCGCAAAATAGGCGTTATTATGTTATTATTGGCACATATGCTAAGGCGGATAATGCTGTCATACAACAAAAAAAAGCCATTGATGCTGGATTTATAGATGCTGAAGTCATTCAATATCAAGATACACCATTATATGGTGTGAGTGTTCGCTTATTGAGGGACCAAAATGAAGCGCGCAAATTGTCAGATTATATCAAAAGCCAAAAAATATTTGATGCCTTTGTGAAGGAAATGAAGTAATATCCCCACCGATTTGAAGCTTTTAAGCCTTGACTGGTCTCGTCAAGGCTTTTCTTTTATCTTCTTTTTTGCCCCCTTTTCAGCCAAACTCCTCTTGACGCATGATATTCAAATTGCCTTCATGAAAGCGACGCATGATGCGCGGGAATTGAAATCCTTTCTCTGATATATAATTATCAAAATCAAAATATTTACCCGCTCTGATGCTGCCCCGTACATTACCAATATACTCCAAGGCTTCTTCTTTTCGTCTCAATATTTCAACTTTATTCGTTGTGGGGTTGCCATGTCCATTTATAAACAGTTGAATATCAAACTGTTGTAAGATAGATTCTATCTTGTTCAATGTATCTTGATAAGCCCAACTGCTGTGATAAATGTATGGAAATTCTACATCACACAGGTAATCCCCTGCAATCAGCACATTGTTGACGACCGTAAAAATACCATCTGCATTATGTCCTGTGGCATGGAAAAAAGTGAGCTGTGTCTCGCCTATCGTTAACACTTGTCCTTCATTTTCTACGATATACGTTACTGAGGGGTACTCAATTGGGTAGTGTCGCTTGATGTAATATTCGTCGTCAAATTGTTTGATTTGTTCTAAAATACCCGCCTGCCCTAAGTTTTCGACAAAAGCCCGAGAAGCGATGACACCTGCCACAATGTCCGAAAAAGCGTGATAACCAATAATATGGTCATAATCAGAATGTGTAAACAGCAACCAAATAGGCTTTTGTGTGGCTTTTGCCAACCCCTCAGTATGGTTTCGAATTTGAGCTATTTCGATAGGCAACCAATTCGGATCAACAACTAAGATGAGGTCATGAGTCTCAATAACTGTTGAATTGGTTTGGAACAAAGCACTTTGTAAAACGAGTACGTTTTTGTCTTGATATTTAATTTTCATTTATTGTGGTGATTAGGTAATGGGTGATGAGGCATTCGTTAATTCTCAAAATCAGTGAAATTCAAAACTCATTTCATACAAAATACCTGCTTTCATTGATTGTCCTGAGGCGACGATTTTTTCGGCGTCCAAAAGCGTGGCCCTTATCCAATTCATTAAAACCAAGCTGACGGCGAGCATTTCTACTTTTTCAGGTGGTACTTCAGGCATAGTGTAAAGTTCCTTTTCGGACAAAAAAGACAACTGTTCATAAAATATTGAAAATTGCTGGTTGGAAATATCGAAGTATAACGGCATCTCTAATGACTCCTTTCCCGATGTTATCGGAATTTCGTCGCTCAACAGTATTTTGACTAAAAAATCCAAAGTGCCACAAGAAATAACAGGATATTTAGGTTTGAAGGCTGCGACCATTTCTTTTAATTCGGTGCAAGTATCGTTTAAAAATTGCTCAATGGCCTTAATTTCGGTCTCTAAAATGATGTCGTCTTTATGAAAACGTTGTTTCAAAATGGCTACACCGACATTGTAGCTTTTTGCCCAAAAAACTTGTGTTTTGTCACAGATAATAAATTCGACAGAGCCACCGCCGACATCTACCATCAAAACGGGCGTTTTACTGAGGGGTACGCCGAGGCTCATGCCTTTATGAATCAACTCCGCTTCTCGGTCTCCTGAAATCAATTCGATCGTGATACCTGTTTCCCTTTGCACAGTTTCGATGAAGTCTTGACCATTATCAGCTAATCGCAAAGCGGCTGTACCAAATGCGCGTATGTGTTGAATATTAAAGACTTGCAAAGTATTTAAAAAGTTTTTCATCGCTTCCACTCCTCGGCGGAAGGGTTCCTCACCAATATGATGAATGCCCGCCGACGCCAGTTTAAGTTCCGAAGTTTGACGATGAATGATTTTGAATTGACCTTTACAAGTGCTTTCAGCAATGTAAAGCCGAAAGCCATTTGTGCCTAAGTCAATGACGGCAAATTTCATAGATGATGAATTGAGTCTTTTGTAAGGAACAAAGGAACGGATTGTTTCTAAAATAAAAATGGCCATAGGCTACATTTTTTTTCGACAAACCACACCGCCAAAACCACTACAATAAGCTGCTTTTGTCTATTATTGCACGTTCTAATTATAGAGCAGTATGTATGACAACGTTATTTATTGCTACAAATCAGCCCCCCTCAGTATTAAATTGGATTTTCTATTGTAAAACTTTAGACATTAGGAATTGTCAAAAATATTGGTTTTCAATTTTTTACAAATTGATGTTTTTCCACTTTAATACAAATTGTATTTTATTTTTTTTAAAATGACTAAATCTTATTAGTTTTGCATTTAATTATTCTGTTTTTTTAATTCATAAAATCAATCTAAGTATGAAAATAAAATTTATGAAAGTGACGGTATTTATACTGATGCTCTTGTGTTTTGAGCAGTTGAAAGCTCAAACTACTGTCTTTTGGCCTACAACAGACGCCAATACAATCAAAGCGAGTCAGTTTGGGGATTCCAGCACGATTTTCAAATCAACAACTGCGACACCTAACCCGCCTACAGGCTTCACAGGTTGGACATCAAAAGGCATTGCTTCTGGAGACCCAGCAAAAGTAACATCTACTCACTGGGATTGGACACGCAATGGCAAGGGTGATAGAGGTAATTTTTGGGGTACCCGGACTGCATTAGCATCGCCCTCATTGGCAAACGGTAGTGCTATATTCAACTCCGATTTTTTAGATAATCTCGGTGCGGGGGTTTCACCTACGCCTCATTCAGGAGAATTAATTTCTCCAATTATTAATGCGACGGGATATTCTAATATCGTTGTAGAATTCAATCAGTATTTCAGAAAATTTGAAAGTGAGTGTTTTATTCAATATTCAACAGATGGGGGTACAACTTGGTCACGTTCTGTGAGGGTGTTTCCTAATAACGACTTAAAAATAAATCAAGAAACGTACAATTCATTTAATTCGGCAAATACTGACTCTACAAAAGTTAAAGTTGCCTTACCCCGTAGTGTGGGAACGGCTAATTTTAGAATAAAGTTTATTTTTGATGGTGTAGGCCCTGCAGGAGATAATCAAGGCTATTATTTTTGGATTATAGATGATGTTAAGTTGACCAATGAGAGATACTACAATGTCCGTATGGATCCATTTTATGCCATACCACCCAATGCTTACACGCCTAAAGAGCAATTAGATACGATTCGTTTTTTAGCAGATATAAGGAATTTGGGTTCTGTGCCTATGAACAATCCAAAATTGCAAGTTAGTGTTTGGCGCGCTGCGGATGGTGTTCAAGTTTATACAGGTACAAATGCCACATATCCTTCTCCTATGGGTCTTGATACAACTTATGAAAACCGAATCGTTTCACCAGCTTTATTACCTTCATCACTGCAACAAGCCGGTCGATACATTGGCAGCTATCGGGTTCTGGGCGATAGTTCAAAAGTGGATATCAATCCTGCCAATGACACTATAGGCTTTCAGTTTTGGGTCTCTGATACAAGTAATGCGAATAGTGTTGTAGTGGCGGGTGTAGGTAAATCAAATTTTACGAAAGAGAATGCAAATGTACTCACTTCAAGAGTTAGTGATGCTTTTTGGATGACAACAGAGCCTCGTTCCGTGCGGTATGGTAATTATTATCGCGTCAATGCCGAACCTGCTACGATAACCAGTATGATCACACGCCTCAATCCTAAAGCCGCAGCGGGACGATCTATCAATGCAGCCATCTATGAATGGACCAATGCGAATGGCGATGATTTTGTTGATGTGACGGAAAGAGCCTTAGTTGCTGGTGCAGAATTAGCGATACCTGCTGCCGTTGCCAATGCCAATGCGTGGCTGGCATTCAAATTGATTGATATTAATACAGGGGGCAATTTTTATCCGAAAGCTAAAAAGGATTATGTTGCCGTCGTAGAGTTTGATGCGCCCACTGTTGCGAATCCTGCGGCAGACTCTAATAATATTCAAATGGTATTTAATGCGGGTACTTTTGACTATACAGCGATGAGATTCCTCACAGATTCCATAAAATCGAAACGCTATGCTTTTGTTTTAGGTAAAACAATTGATTCACGTTGGGATGCTCGTGGTTTTGGAGATGATTACGTACCCGTTGTTCGCTTGAATCTCTTACCATTTAAATTGACAGGTACGGAAAAAGTATTAAGTGGCAACAATAAAATGGAAATTTCGCCAAACCCTGTGGGTAAAGATGCTTATCTTAATATTGATGTCGCTTTAGAGATAGCGAGTGATGCTCTCTTAAGAGTCATGAGCGTTGATGGGCGATTGGTTGCAGAACAAGTTCTGGAAAAATTTGAAAAACAAAATATTCAATTAGAAGTAGCAGAATATGCTGCGGGTACTTATATTGTTCAAATTATTACAGAACGTGGCTTATTGACTAAGAAATTTGTGGTAACAAAATAATGATAAGGTAATGATGAATTTTTTAAGCATCAATTTACCATACTTTATCATTCACCATGCTTTAATTTTGTCCTTCTTTTAGTTAAACAAATTCTAATTGTCGAACAAAAAACCCGCGAGGCTTATAAGTCTCGCGGGTTTGTTTTATAGAGTCATCAAAAAGTTGACGTTTCTTCTCATAGGTTTTTCAAACAATCACTTCAAAGGTTTCTTCATCAGGTTGCGTCAAATGGCGTTGCATAGTATCCATTTTTGCCTCATACATACCCCTCAGTATATCCTCCATTTTTTGAATAAAAGAGTCATCCACCATTTTTTTGACATCATCGGCAATTGCCAAACGGTCGTCGTCGCGAAATTTGTATATTTGCTCCAACAGTCCGCTTTCACACTTAACACTAAACTTTCCTTCGTTTTTAAATATGGTTATTTTTAACCTTGGGTGAGGAACTTCTCCTACAATTCTCATGCTTTATAAATTTTATCATTTTAGAATAAACGTTCAAAAAATTAATTCAAAGCTAAACCTATTCCTAACAAACGCTGAAATTTTAACGGATTTAGGAGCATTTTACTTAAAAAAATCCCGAATTACATTGTTATGAAATTCGGGATGACCCTTATTTAGAGTATATACTGCGGGTGTGCTTTTATTAGCCTCGCATGAAGTATTGGTTTCACGACCTTAAAGAAAATTTTATATGGCAGCTTTATAACAACATAATTGGTAATCTTACCTCAAAGGAACTGTGAACCCCATGTTGAATTGTAATAAAATACTTATTTTGACAATATTTTTAGAATAGTGAATGTTGAATATTTTACTATCGCCATTCACTTTAAATCATTCTCTATTAAATGGGCTTAATTTAAAGCAATTCTGAAGGCGACACGACGATAGTTTTCGCTGGGTGCGATTTCAGCACTACCATCTAATTTAAACATGACAACGGCAAATTTACCAGTTGTTGCGCCTGGATTGAGTATCTCAATATTCATACGGGCAAAACTACTATCTTTACTCATGATGAATTTACCACCTTTAAGGTTGAAATGCGTCCCTTCAACAGCTCTGATATTGGCAGTATTTGTGAGTTGAGAGGAAATGGCCGTGTCAACGCTATAGGTCATTTCTTGATCAGACAACAATTGTTTACCGACTAAATTGACTTGAAGTGATTGAACACCCGCAGTACGTGTCACTGCGATAAGTGGATATTTGACACCCGCGGCAGGAGACCTTCTGACGGCATCTTCCAATTCAACAACCTTCGTTTCGTCAAAAGTGTAGTCCAAACCTTTTACGCAAGAAAAAGCAAAAAGGACTATGGCGCACAGAGATGCTATTTTTAATAGTTTCATTTTTTATTTTAATTTTAAAACTCTTTGAACGCTTTTATAGGTCAATAAATCGGATAAAAATTTGATATTTTACCCCCCTCAGTATTGAAGCCAAAAAAGTCAAAGATTTGTTTTTAAAAGAACTCATGTATCGGATATTTTGAAAATATCCGATACATAAATTATTAATAACCAGAATTTTGAACCAAATTTTTATTGACTAAAATTTCAGATGTTGGGAGTGGTGCTAAACGACGTGTATCACCATAAACGACGTTACCCGTTGTTTTGACCAAATCCTTTCCAGTTCTTTTCAAGTCGAACCATCGGTGTCCTTCAAAAGCTAATTCGAGGCGGCGTTGTTTTTCAATTTCTGTTAATAATGCTGCAGACGTGGCTGCCGTTGAAAGCGCAATACCTGCTCTGGTTCTGATTTTATTGATATCAGCTAAGCTTTCAACAAATTTATTTAGTTTGGCGTAAGCCTCAGCGCGAATCAAGTACAACTCAGAAACACGAATAACGGGTATATTATCCATATAAACGATACCCGATTTCCCCAAAAATTTAGTACTTTCAGTTGTGATGGTATTAGAGCGATTTAAGCCCAATTGATATAAGCCTTTTCTGACATCAATAGAGTCATATAAAGCGATTAAGACTGTTGTTGGTACAACGGCACCCCAACCACTTGCAGGAGGTAAAGTCGTAGGACGTGCTGCTGCCAAAGCGGTGGCTTCTGCGACAGAAGCAATGGTTGTATAAGCCGATTGGACTGACTCATTGACACCAATATTCTCTTGTCTGGTTTGAAAAAGGACTTCAAATATAGATTCAGGATGGCTACCTGCACGCCAAGCACCGACATATTCATTGGTCGAAACAAAACGACCTACGCCTGCTGCCAAAGCATCTGTAGAATATTTGATGGCGTTGTCCCAGTCTTCGTTGTATAGCGCAACACGTGCAAAAAGAGCATTTGCAGCAGCTTTTGTTGCTTTGTTTGGCGCACCTGTAGCAGGTGCTTTAGCTACTGCATCTGTCAAGTCTTTATAAAGTTGTACATAAACTTCTGCAACTGAAGCTCTTGAAGGGTATGTAATGGCAGAAACATCATCAACACCTTCCAGCAATAATGGCACTCCCCCTTTGTCCAAAGCAGTAACGATAACTTTAGGATCAAAAGCAAAAGTACGCACCAAGTTGAAGTAAAATAAGGCTCTCAAAAATTTCACCTCCCCTTCTAATTCAGCTTTTTTTGCATCTGTAAAAGTGCTTTTAGGCAAAGCTTTCAAAACCAAATTTGCTTTATTGATGGCACTGTAGTTTACAGCCCAACCGCCAATATGGTTATTGATAACGTTACTGGCTTGATTGACATAACGACCACCCGCTCTGTTGACCACTCTACTGTCGTCGGCAAGTGCTTCAACTGTACTCATCAAGTCACGACCATAACTTTCTGTACTTTTTAAGGAGACATAAACATCTGTGATTGCAGCATTTATGTTTTCCTGCGAATTGAGCGCAATGGACGTGTCTATAGATTGTTTAGGATTGACCTCAATCAGTTTATCGCAACTGGCGAAAAAGGCAATACCTACCAATAGCATATATTTAAAGATTTTTTTCATCTTAAAAGTTTTATTTAATGGTTTTTTGACCTCTAAAAACAGCTAAACTAAGATTTATATATTAGGCAATACCCCCTCAGTAAAAAGCACTTTTTAAAGGTCATTTCCTTTTTTTAAATTAATTATAAACCTACTTGAACACCTACGGTAAAGTTTTTAGCAATCGGGATGACACCTTGATTCTGTGAGCCATTTAAGTTGGCAAACTCTGGGTCAAAGCCAGTCCAATTTGACCATGTTTTAAGGTTAATGCCTTGTGCATAAACTTTGAGCGATTTCATATTCACACGATTCAACACCTTTGCTGGTACGATATAAGACAATGAGACTTGCTTCAAACGCAAGTAAGAACCGTCTTGGTAGAATCGTGAAGTCGATTGATAAGAAGAAACACGACCGCTGATTTCTGTACGATTGTTGACGGGTTTAGGGACTTCTGTGATTTGTCCCGGTGTTGTCCAACGGTTGTCCCAATAGTATTTCAAACCATTTCTTAGAACGGCACCATTGTCTGCTAGGCGGAATTCCTGTAAATTAGGTAAGACACGACCTAAATCATATTGGAAAAAGACTTCCAACTCAAAACCTTTGTAAGAGAACCTATTGTTGAAACCTCCAAAAAACGTTGGTAATTGATTGTGACCTAAAGGTCTGTTATCGGCAGTTGCAACGAGGTAAGTCAAATTATTGTTTATATCATACCACATTGGGCGACCATTTGCAGGGTTAACACCCGCATAAGGCACACCGACATTTGTAAAAAGTGAATAGCCTACACGGATAGATAAATCACCTGGTAAAACAGAATCACCAGCTGACAATTTGGTTACTTTGTTTGTTTGATAACTCACATTGAAGTTAGATTCCCATAAAAAGCCGCCTCTATCAATATTTGTTGTGTTGATTTCAAATTCTATACCTCTGTTTTGTACTTCACCGACATTTTCAAGTATTGAAGAAAAGCCATTTGTCGTTGGTAATGAACGGCTTAACAAAAGGTCTTTGCTCAATCTTTCATAAACTTCGATTGCACCTTTCACTTTCCCTTTGAAGAAACCGTAATCTAAACCAAAGTTAAGCGTTTGGTTTTTCTCCCACTTTAAGTTCGGATTACCCAAAGCAGATGGGCGTATACCTGAATTGCCTTGATAAACACCGCCCAAACCGTACAAACGTCTTGAGTCAAAGTTACCAATATTGTCGTTACCTGTTGTACCAAAACTGATGCGCAGCCCTAAATCAGAAACCGTTTTGCTGTTTTTCAAAAATGCTTCTTCTGCAATATTCCATTTTGCTGAAATGGACGGGAACAAACCCCATTTGTTGTTTGCCCCGAAACGAGAAGAACCGTCATAACGTGTAATGACATTGAACAAATAGCGGTTGTCATAACCATAGCGCAAATTTGCGAAAGTACCTGCACGTCTTACACTTGTCCAGAAACCCCCAACACTAGTTGGCTCGGCTGCCGCATTGGGTGTATAAAATTCTGGACTTGGGAAACCCGCTGCATTAAAGTTTGAACCTGTCCAAACTTCTTCACGGTATTCCGCACCGACTAAACCACCATAAGAGTGTTTATTCGTCGCTTTGGAGTAATTAAGCGTAATGTTTGTTGTTTTGTTAGTGTTGTTATCACCTGTCTCGCTGTATACACCACGGCTATTATAGTAGTCATTTAAGCGGGGGTCACCATAGAATGATGTTTTTACATCTCTATAATCCATACCGACCAAACCTCGGAAATACAAATCCTTAGTGAGATTATAGAACATTGTCAGGTTACCAACCACTTGATTTGTCGTACCAGTCGCTTTGATATAATTAGAAGTTGCAACAATGTTCTGACTTAAATCACCAACTAATGTTGTTCCTGAACCAGGTAAACCATAAAAACTACCGTCCGCATTGTATATTTGGTTAAATGGCAAAATGACAGGTGCTGAATATTGCGCTGCCCCAAAAGCCGTTGTACCAGCCGGATCACCGTAAGGACCAGTTTGTGTAAAAGAGCTAAGATTTACGCCCGTTTCAAACCTAAACTTATCATTGACTTTATGATTCATACTCAAACGACCTGCATAACGTTTGAAATCTATGTTAATAAGCGCCGCATCTTGTTTGTTGTAAGAAGCAGAAACATAAAAATTGGTGTTCGCATTACCTGATTTCAGAGAGACATCATAATTATCAACAATACCTGTTTTGTAAACAGCATCTTGCCAATTATAAGATGGTAATGCAGCAATGGCATCGTCTGTTAAATCTCTACTGTAACCAATGGCTTGAAGAACATCGCCCTTGATTGTTGCTAAAACAGGATTCGTCGTTACGTTTTTAATCGCTTCAATACGTGCATTGATGAAGTCTTGAGTGTTCATGGTACCTAAAACCCTTATCGGCTCTGTTGAACCTCTATAAGCATTGAAAGTAATATCGGTCTTATTTTTAGCGTTTTTACCACTTTTTGTCGTAATTAAAACAACGCCATTGGCTGCTTGCGCACCGTAAATAGCGGCTGTTGCGGGGTCTTTCAAAACGTCAATAGATTCGATGTCATTGGGATTCAAAAATGCCAATGGATTGGTGTTGATATTGCCGCCGCCGTCGCCACGACTATTTAATTGCACACCGTCAATGACATACAATGGGTCATTACCAGCAGAAATTGAACCCACACCGCGAATCCGGACTTGAACAGCACCGCCAGGCACACCGTTCGCAGCCGTGATTTGTACACCTGCCATACGTCCTTGCATGGCTTTGTCCAAACTTGGCACTGTTAGGTTCTCTATATCGCCACCTCTGATGCGAGAATTTGCACCCGTTGACTCTTTTTTAGAGTAAGAGTTGCCATAACCCACGACAACTGTCTCTTGAAGAAGTTTCGAAGATGTTGTCAATTTAATCAACAAATCGGTGTTTGAACCAACAGCTACTTCCTGTGCTTCATAACCAATGAAGCTACAAATCAACACATCATTTTTAGAAGCTTTGATTGAAAAACTGCCGTTGTCATCTGTGACTGTTCCTGTTCCAGTCCCTTTGACAAGGATAGCTACTCCTGGTAGCGGTGCGCCATCTTCGGCGTCGAGTATCTTGCCCTTTATCTCCTGGGCGACAATACCTGACACAGCGAGTAGACTCACGAGTGTAAGCATTAGAAATTTTTTCATACAATTTGATTTAGTGATGAATAAAACGAGGTCAAAAGTAATAGGAAATCTACTTTTCCAATTATTTTCAAAACTTTTTTTTAACAAAATGTTAATGAAAATATTTTATATTTTTACTAAGAAAAAATTATTATAAAAAATTTGTTAACAACCAAAAAACTTAGCGGTTATTTCGTCTCTAATATTAACAGAAAGTAAATATACTCTCGGTAAAAGTAATACTATACAAAAGTTGAGATTTTGTAGGAGGGCAGGGCATAAACAGATGTATAATTTTTCATGAAATTCGTAAAATAATAAAGTCATTGCACATGATGTGAAGCATTGACAAGGACGAATGAATATCGAAAAAGGCAAAAAATACTGAGGGATATCAGAATAGTTTTAGTCTAAAAAATTCATTCACCGCGGTATTTTTTTTGCAACCCATAAATAAAATTTCTCAAAATTTGGTCTTTACATAGGCGGTATTGACTTTGGTTCGGGTTACGGAAAAAGGCACTGATTTCATGTTTACTAATAGTCATATCCATCATTTCAAGAATCGCTACAATGTCTTCGTCTTTCAAGTTTAAAGCTATTTTCAATTTTCTGAAAATGAGGTTATTATTCAGCGTTTTTTCAGGTTTTGGCTGTTCACCTTCCTTTTTACCCCGTCTGTCATTAATCAAACCATTCAAAAAAGTGGCTAATTTGATGTCGTGCAGACTCTGAAAATCAGGGTCATCGTCCTTTTTCAACCAATTACTGATTTGTTCGCGCGAGACTTCGCTGTCTGCTAAACCAAATATGTGCATCATTTTCACATCGTTGTAGTCGAATGTGTAGCGGAGGCGGCGTAGAATGTCGTTGTTGTTCATAATTCTGATTGGTTGAGTATTGTAAAAAAAGAAAAGCGAAGTTAAGAGTAAAAAGTGGTGTACGGGTCGTTTATTTGATGTGTGCTTGGAAAGAGGAAACAGCAGTCCTAACCTGTAATTAAAATTGGAAATAATATTTAATTAACTCTTCTTACCAACAGGGTACAAGCGTTGTTGAATATTTTGTGATTCATTGACTAATAAAGAAAAAAATATAATGAATAAAAGAAAAAGAAAAAAGATCCAAATAGATATAATGCAAGTAAGGAATTGAGATACAAGCTGTTTTTAAACGAAAATGATTTGAATTTATCATTTTTTAAGAATATTGAATAGTTTACAATTAAAGTTAAAACAGTAAGTGTAATCCCAATAATCCAATAGTACTTGTCCTCCATTTTTAATGCAAAGCCTAAAAAATTTAATATTGAAAAAAGATTAAAAACTATTGAATGCGAAAGCAAAAGCAGGGCAGAATGCTCTGGAGTATCTCCAAATTGTATAAACGTACTATACAGTTTGTAAAAGAAATAATTATAAATTTTCATGCAAAAGATTTTGTAGATAAATAATTGTTGCTGGTCTGGTCTTCGTTTTTTAACCACAACATACTTACTGAAACAAGAAAACCGCATCAAGCCAAAGCTCGATGCGGTTTTTCAATGTGAGAATCTGAAAAAGATTATGCTTCAGCAGCCCCCTCAGTATTTCCCCCAACTTCTGTATTTTCAACAACTGTTGTAGCAGCTGGTTTAGCAGCAGCACCACGGCTACGGCGTGTTTTCTTCTTAGCAGGTGTCGCAGCTTTTGCTTCAAGAACGATGTCGTTGAAGTCAACGAGTTCAATCAAAGCTGTTTCAGCACCATCACCATGACGGAAACCCGTTTTGATGACGCGGCAATAACCCCCTGGACGATCCATTACTTTGGGTCCGATAACTTCGAACAATTCTTTTGTCGCCTCTTTGTCTTGAAGATAACTGAAAGCCACACGACGCGAGTGTGTCGTATTGTCTTTCGACTTCGTGATAAGTGGCTCAATATGTACACGCAAAGCCTTTGCTTTGGCGAGTGTTGTGCTGATACGTTTGTGTTCGATCAACGCTTTTGACATGTTTTTAAGGAGCGCGATACGGTGTCCTTTTTTACGTCCGAGATTGTTTACTTTATCTCCGTGTCTCATTTTTGAGAAAGATTAAACTTTATAACATCGGAGCAAGGATGAGTTATGAATTATGAGTTATGAGTTATAGCCTCATATAAACACTCAAACTTCTTAACAAATCCGCTCATAACGATTATCATAAAGCAGATTAAAAATATGAATGATGAACTATAAATTATACATTATAAACTATGAAAAACTCATATTTATAACGCATAACTCATACTTATTTACTCTTCGTCAAGTTTGTATTTCGACAAATCCATACCGAATGACAAGCCTTTGTCTTGCAATAATTCTTCGATTTCGACGAGTGATTTTTTACCGAAATTACGGAACTTCAACAACTCATGTGTGTCATAGCGTACCATTTCACCCAATGAATTGATTTTAGCCGCTTTCAAACAGTTGTAAGCACGTACAGACAAGTCGAGGTCTTCAAGCGATGTCTTCAATAACTTACGCATGTGGAGGATATGCTCGTCCACAACGTTCTCTTCGCGGTTTTTCTCGTCGTCAAACGTGATGTTTTCATCTGTAATCAACATCAAGTGTTGAATCAAAATGCGTGAAGATTCCTTCACTGCATCTTCTGGATGAATAGTACCATCTGTTTTGACTTCCATAACAAGTTTCTCGTAGTCGGTACGCTGACCTACACGAAAAGACTCGATACGATAAGAAACATTTTTGATGGGCGTATAGATAGCATCAATCGGAATAACACCGATGGGCGCATCTTTCGGCAAATTTTCATCAGCTGGCACGTAGCCACGACCTTTCGTAATGGTCAACTCCATCTCGAGAGAAACGCTGGGTTCCATATTACATATGACAAGTTGCGGGTTCATAATTTTGAACATATTCGTCGCTTCCTCAATGTCACCTGCTGTGAATTTGTCTTGACCGCTGACAGTCAAATATATTTTTTCTTCACGTACATCATCGCCAGAAATCAGTTGTTTCAAACGAACTTGTTTCAAGTTCAGAATGATGTCAACCACATCTTCGACAACGCCGCGAATGGTTGCAAATTCGTGATCCACACCTGCGATGCGTACCGCCGAAATAGCAAAACCCTCCAACGACGATAAAAGTACGCGACGTAGAGAGTTACCAACAGTTTGACCAAAACCCGGTTCCAAAGGTTTAAATTCGAATAGACCTTCGAATTCGGTTGCCTTGTTAAGAACGATTTTATCGGGTTTCTGGAAATTCAATATTGCCATGCTTGATTAGTTCTATAAAAGTAAGAGAAGGGGAATATTTTTATGAATTATAAATTATGAAATATGAGTTATGAACTATGAAAAACTCATAATTTATAACTCATAATTCATAACTCATAATTATTTCGAATACAATTCGACAATCAACTGTTCGTTGAGTTTTTCAGGTATTTGATCACGCTCTGGATAAGCGAGAAATTTACCTTCCAATTTGTCTGCATTCCAATCGAGCCAAGGTGATTTTTTGATATCACGATTCACACCCACACCTTCAAGGTTGCCATTGTTACGTGATTTACCACGCACTGCAATAACATCGCCAGGACGGACGAAAGCAGAAGGCACATTGTTAATGACACCGTTAAGCGTTATATGTCTGTGTGAAACCAACTGACGTGCGCCACGACGAGTCGGAGAGATACCGAGACGGAATACAACATTATCGAGGCGTGACTCTAATAATTGAAGAAGAACCGTACCCGTAACACCGTGCCGTTTTGTCGCTTCATGGAAAGTTTTGCGGAATTGACGTTCTAAAACGCCATAAGTATATTTCGCTTTTTGTTTTTCCATTAACTGAATACCATAATCAGACTTTTGCTTGCGCTTACGCGTCTGACCGTGTTGTCCCGGAGGATATTTTTTACGTTCAAATGCCTTATCGTTGCCATAAATTGCTTCGCCAAAAGCACGGGCTTTTTTTGCGATAGGACCAGTATATCTTGCCATTTTCTATTGACTATTGAAAATTGTCTAATGAATATTTTTTACTATAATTGGCTAAAAAAGCATTTTTCGTTGATTTTACTGAGGGGGCGTAAAGAACGGAAAAAGCCAATTTATTTACCAATTTTTATATTATACACGTCTTTTCTTTGGAGGGCGACATCCGTTGTGCGGCATAGGCGTCATATCACGAATGAAAGTGACTTTGATACCTGCTGCATCAATAGCGCGAATCGCACCTTCACGACCTGAACCTGGACCTTTTACGAAGACTTCGCAGAAACGCATACCCGCATCATAAGCCACTTTTGCGGCATCAGTTGCTGCTACTTGCGCAGCATAAGGAGTGTTTTTCTTTGAACCACGGAAACCGCCTTTACCAGCTGTACCCCAAGAGATGACCTGACCTTGTTTGTTGGTCATGGAGACGATGATGTTGTTGAAACTGGCGTGGATGTGAGCAGCACCATCAGGAGTGACCTGTACTACTCTTTTTTTGACTTTTTTTGCTTTGCCACCTTTAGCGGCACCGCCTTTTGCTGCTTTTGCCATTTTGCCTTTTCAGCTTTTTAGTTCTGGTTTTTGACCCAATTTACTGAGGGGTCAATCCTTGAACGTTTTGGAAATGAGAGTTAATCGTTTTTCGTTAATAACCAATAATTTATATCAATTATAAAC
Source organism: Saprospiraceae bacterium (assembly GCA_031411275.1). Lineage (GTDB taxonomy): Bacteria > Bacteroidota > Bacteroidia > Chitinophagales > Saprospiraceae > JAAFJT01. Next base: position 38,303 of record JANOAU010000043.1, read on the forward strand.
GATAAACCTAAGATTACTTACCAACCTTTTTCTTGTTAGCGACAGTCTTACGACGACCTTTACGAGTCCGTGCGTTAGTACGTGTACGTTGACCACGCAAAGGCAAACCTTTACGGTGACGTAAACCACGATAGCAAGCAATGTCCATCAAACGTTTGATGCTGAGTTGTACTTCAGATCGAAGTTCACCTTCGACTTTGTATTCATCGTTGACAATGCGTGAAATCATTTTGATGTTGTCGTCCGTCCATTCACTTACTTTGGTATCTTCACTAACACCAGCTTTGACAAGAACTTCAACAGCTGATGAGCGACCAATGCCGTAAATATACGTCAAACCGATAACGCCGCGCTTATTTCTTGGTAAGTCTATACCTGCAATACGAGCCATTTTAAAAAACTTAGATTGTTAAATTGTTAAATTGCTGTATGATTATTATTAGATGAATAAATTGCATAAATCATTCATTTAACAACTTAACAATACAACAACACAGCAATATGTAAATTATCCTTGACGTTGTTTGTACTTCGGATTTTTTTTGTTGATGACATACAATTTGCCTTTACGACGAACAATTTTGCAGTCAGCAGAACGCTTTTTAATAGAAGGTCTGACTTTCATGACGAGACAATTGATTATTGTTAATTGACTATTTATTTTCTATTTGTAACGATAACAGATACGACCCCGCGTCAAATCATAAGGAGACATCTCTACTGCTACTTTGTCTCCTGGTAGGATACGGATGTAGTTCATACGCATTTTTCCAGAAATCGTAGCAAGTATCACATGGTCATTCTCAAGACGAACGCGAAAATTGGCGTTTGACAAGGCTTCGTCAACTATGCCATCTAATTTTATTAAGTCGTTTTTTGCCATCCAAATTTAATTTTGTTATATGAAATTTCAGAACTGTTTTTTTATAAGATATTGAGAAACAAAAACTTATGCGCAGCATAAACCTATTGTATCTCAATTAAAAAACGCATTTCTGTTTTGGCGTGCAAATATCGGTTATTATATTGTGACTGCCAAAAGATTTTCATTTTTCTTTTCAACTTCTTCAATACCAGAGTGGTCTGATAATATTTCAGCCTTGTTTGGACGAACGACAATAGTATGTTCATAATGTGCTGATGGTTTTCTATCTTTTGAAACGATAGTCCAACCATCACTCATACTGAGAACATCTTTTGTTCCCATATTTATCATTGGTTCAATAGCGATAACCAAACCTTTTCTCAATACAACTCCATTTCCTCGTTTACCATGATTCGGTACATCAGGGTCTTCATGTAGGTTTTTACCCAAACCATGACCGACTAAATCTCTGACGACACCAAATTTGTTTTGTTTTTCACATAGTTCAAAAATAGCAAAACCAATATCCCCTACTCTTTTTCCGACGATAGCTTGTTCAATACCTTTGTATAGAGACAATTTTGTGGTCTGAAGGAGCTTCATTACTGAGGAGGTCACGCCAGGCAAAGCATATGTATAAGCAGCGTCGCCAAAATAGCCATTCAACATCACACCACAATCAACTGAAACCACATCCGTTTCCACGAACTCTCTATCACTTGGAATACCATGAACCACTTGCTCATTGATAGAAACCGTCAAAGTGCTTGGATAGTCTCGATATCCTTTAAAGGCAGGCACAGCTTTATGGTCTCTAATAAATTCTTCTGCCTTTTGGTCAAGGTAACTACCTGTGATGCCTGGCTTTATGAAAGTACCGACATAAGCAATGGCTTTACAGTTAAGTAAACAAGCGGCACGAATCAAAGCAACTTCATCGTCCGTTTTGTAGTAAATTTCTTTTTTATCTGGTGATTGAAACATGAGTGTTATTTTTTTAAATACCGCCTTCTCCTACAGCAACCAAACCACCACGTCCTTCAATTTTACCGCCTTTAATAAGACCGTCATACTTACTTAACAATAAATAAGATTGAATTTGAGTCAATGTATCAAGGATGACACCAATCATAATGAGTACAGAAGTACCCCCAAAGAAACGAGCAAAACCAGAGTTAACACCCATAAAGGCTGCTATCCCAGGTAGAATAGAGATGAAACCAAGCAGAATAGCACCAGGCAATGTAATACGAGTTGTTACAGAGTCAATAAATTCTGCAGTATTTTCACCTGGTTTCACACCCGGTATAAAAGCATTTTGACGCTTTAAATATTCAGAATATTGCCGTGGATTAACAATCAAAGCAGTATAAACATAGGTGAAGATAACAACCAAAACAAAGTATAACAAGTTATGAGGTAAGGAAGTATAGTCATTCAACTGTGCTAAAAAACCAGTGGGATTGCCAGAACCAGACATAAATTGTGCAATTGTTGAAGGAATAAACATCATCGCTTGTGCAAAGATAATAGGCATGACACCCGCCGCATTCAATTTGATAGGCAAATAATCACGATTACCCGCAGCTGGTACTTGTGCGCCCGTACGCCCCACCATTCTTTTTGCAAATTGTAAAGGAATGCGACGCACTGCTTGGATAACTACGATAATACCCATAACAATGGCAAACCATATCGCCATTTCAATAACAAAACCGAAACCGCTTTGCAATTGGAATTCCGCAGCAACCGATTGAGGAAATTGGTCAATAATACCTGCCATGATAATGAAAGAAACACCGTTACCGATCCCCTTCTCCGTAATGCGCTCACCTAACCACATGGCAAAAACAGTTCCCGATGTTAAAATGATGATACCAGAAAACCAAAAAATAGCCGCGCTCAAACCTGGCGCAATTGCTCCTTGAGTTGTAAGGTAAGTCAAATAACCCGAGCCTTGAATCATTGTTACACCAATAGTCAAGAAACGCGTCATTTGGTTAAGTTTCTTACGTCCTGATTCACCTTCGTGCTGTTGTAAACGTTGAAAATAGGGGACTGCAAACGATAATAACTGAATGATAATCGAAGCAGTAATATAAGGCATAACGCCCAAGGCGAAAATCGCACCTTTCGCAAATGCGCCGCCTGTAAATGTGTTTAGCAAACCTAAAAGGTCGGTTCGACCCGCCGTTTGTTTTGCCATACTTGCCAATACCTGTGCATTGACACCAGGCAGCAGGACGAAAGTCCCTATGCGGAACACAAACAAGAGTCCAAGAGTATAAAGCAGTCGCTGCCTAAGTTCTGGAATGCTCCAAATATTTTTGAACGTCTGAATAAGCCTATTCATCGGATATTTATTTTTAAAAGTAAAAAAATCATTGAACGAGGTGTTCAACGATTTTATGCACTTAAAAGTTACGCAACTGTGAGAGTTCCACCCGCAGCTTCTACAGCCGCTTTTGCTTTTTCAGAACAGCCATGAGCTGTAATTGTCAATGCTGTTGTCAACTCACCGTTAGCCAATATTTTAACGAGGTCATCACGCTTAGTATAGCCTTTTTCATACAAAAATGCTGCTGATATTTCAGTCACACCATACTTTTCAGCACAAGCTTGCAATTGAGCTAAGTTGAAAGGTACATACTCTACTCTAAACGGGTTTTTGAAACCCCGTTTAGGCAAACGACGTTGCATAGGTGTTTGCCCCCCTTCAAAGCTGCGCTTGTTTTTGTGACCAGAACGTGCTTTATCACCCTTGTGACCACGTGTAGATGTTCCACCGTGACCTGAACCCTGACCGCGACCGATGCGCTTAATACTATGGGTCGAACCTTTTGCAGGTTTAAGATTATTCAATTCCATCGTTGAAGAAATTTTTTCGATTGAATACTTTTTGAATTGATTATTATGTATTGATTTATATTTTACAAATAATCAATATACAATTATCAATAATCAATGCAATTTAAGCTTCCTCTACTGTTATGAGGTGAGCTACTTTTTTGACCATACCCATAATTTGTGGGTTCGATTCTTTCACGACTGAGTGGTTCATTTTGCGAATACCCAAAGCCTTGACCGTGTCCTTTTGGTCTTTTGGACGGTGAATCGTGCTTTTTACAAGCGTTATTTTGATATTTCCCATTAGTTTCGAATTACGATTTGGGATTTACGATTTCAAAAACCGCAAATCGGTTATTAGCCGTTAAATACTTTTGATACTTCGATGCGGCGTGTTTTAGCAACTTGTTGCGGTGTCCGCAATTGAGACAAACCGTTCAATGTTGCTTTCACAACGTTGTGAGGGTTTGAAGATCCTTGTGACTTTGCCAAAACGTTATGAATACCAGCCATATCAAGGACTGCACGCATAACACCTCCAGCGATAACACCCGTACCTTCTGATGCAGGTTTCAACAAAATGCGACCGGCGCCGTACTTACCTAATACCTCATGCGGGATAGTTCCCTTGTTGATAGGCACTTTGATAAGGTTCTTCTTGGCATCTTCAACTGCTTTTTGGATAGCATCTGAAACCTCACGGGCTTTGCCCAAGCCTTGACCCACTGTGCCTTTGCCGTCTCCGACAACAACAATGGCAGCAAAGCTGAATGTCCGTCCTCCTTTAGTTACTTTCGCAACGCGGTTGAGGGACACCATTTTTTCTTTAAATTCACCTGCGTTTTCGCCACCTGCGGCAGCCGCTTTTTGATTATCTCTTGCCATTGGGCTACTTTTTTTTATTGATTATTGAGATTGATTATTGATTATTGACCGATAATTATGAAAAAATAGGCAACACACAATAAGCAATAAGCAATTTAGAATTCTAAGCCTCCTTCGCGTGCACCTTCTGCTAAGGCTTTAACACGACCATGATACAAATAACCGCCACGGTCAAAAACTACTTTTGTGACACCAGCCGCTTTAGCTTTTTCTGCTAATAATAGACCAACCGCTTTAGACATTTCTGCCTTAGGTGCTTTAGTGGTTTCTTTTGACGAAGCTGCTACTAATGTATGACCAACTGAATCGTCAATGATTTGGCAGAAAATACCTTTGTTTGAACGGAAAACTGCCAAACGCGGGCGTACAGTCGAGCCGCTTACACGACCACGGATTCTTCTATGAATGCGAGCTTGACGCTCTTTGGTTGTCATTTTCATGTTTGAAAACGCATTTTTATTTTATAAAAGTAAATTTCAAAACGCCTATTCCAATTTGCATTGGAAAACCCTGAATTAGGACATGATGAAATGAATATCTTAATCGTTGAGTATAGCAATAACAACCGTCAGAAAACGCTTTTTACTGAGGGGGAAAAATACCCCAAACGCAACAATCTTTTTTTATTTCTTACCGCTTGTTTTACCCGCTTTGCGACGTACAACTTCGCCATGAAAGCGAATACCTTTTCCTTTGTAAGGCTCAGGGGTACGGAATGAGCGAATTTTAGCGCAAACAGAGCCAAGCAATTGCTTGTCGAAGCTGCTCAGAAGCAACGTTGGAGGCGAACCTTTCTCCATCTTAGTTGTAAACTCTACTTCTTTCGGTAGCGTCATTTCAATTGGGTGAGAAAAACCCAATGTGAATAAGATGTTACCATCTTTCGGCTCTAATTTGTAACCAACACCAACAAGTTCCATTCGTGCAGTATAACCTTCGCTGACACCTTGAACCATGTTTGAAACCAATGAGCGATACAAACCATGCAATGCACGATGACGCTTTTGGTCAGTCGGGCGTGTGACTTTGATTTGTCCATCTTCAACGGCGACCGTGATGTCTGGGTCAACCTGTTGAGTAAGTGTTCCTTTCGGACCTTTAACTGTTACCACATTGCTTTTGCTGACTTGAAGTTCAACTTTTGCAGGCAAAGCAATGGGCATTTTACCTATTCTTGACATCTTTTATATCAGTTTAAAAGATTTCTAACTTTTGATTTTGCATATTTCAAGCGCATTTTGATACTTAAAAAAGTACCAAAAGGTTTGACAACATTAATAAATGTAGCACAATAATTCACCCCCTACATTGAGTTGGCGTGCTTCTTTGTCTGTCATAACACCACGCGATGTTGAAACGATAGCTATACCCAAGCCACTAATAACACGTGGCACCTCTTTGGCACTACGATATTGACGTAAGCCTGGTCTTGAAACGCGTTTCAAAGAACGAATCACGGGTTCTTTAGTCTGCGGGTCATATTTCAAAGCGATTTTGATAAGACCTGCTTGACCTGTTACGTCCTCGAATTTGTATTTCAAGATATAACCTTGGTCGTAAAGGATTTCTGTCAAACGCTTTTTCATGTTTGACGCTGGAATCTCAACAATGGTGTGACCTGCCATTTGTGCATTACGAATGCGCGTAAGGAAGTCAGCAATTGGATCTGTTACTGCCATTTTATAGCAATTTTTGATTTTTTTTTATGTTGATACTGAGGGGGTATCCGCTAAAAGGTGTGCAACAGACCTGCCCCAGTTCAATGTTTTTGATATTAAGATTTAAGATATTAAGATTAAGGAATAAAGCAATATCTGAATATCTTGGAATCTAACTTCTTAAAATCTTTAGGATTACCAAGACGCTTTTGTAACGCCTGGCAATTTGCCTTCCAAAGCCATCAAGCGGAAGAGGTAACGATTGACACCGAACTTACGCATATAACCTTTGGGGCGACCCGTTAGTTGGCAACGATTGTGTTGGCGCACTTTCGACCCGTTGCGTGGCAACTTGTCGAGTTCTTCCCAATTACCTTCAGCTTTGAGTTTAGCACGTACTTCGGCGTATTGTTCCACCATTTTAGCACGTTTCTTTTCTCTTGCAATGATTGATTTCTTAGCCATTTCTTTTTTTACGTGTTAATTTTTAGTATTTGATGTTTACACAAAACACTAAAAACAAATACTAAAAATTATTTTTTGAACGGCATACCCATTCCTTTCAACAAGGCCAATGCTTCTGCATCAGTCGGTGCTGTTGTCACGAATGTGATGTCCATACCTTGAATTTTATTAATTTTATCAATGTCAATTTCAGGGAAAATGATTTGCTCGGTAACACCCAGCGTATAATTTCCACGTCCGTCGAAACTTTTGTCATTGATGCCTTTGAAGTCACGTACACGTGGCAAAGCAACAGTAATCAACCTGTCTAAAAACTCATACATCTGAGTACCACGAAGGGTTACACGTACCCCAATCGGCATACCTTCACGAAGTTTGAAGTTAGAGACTGATTTGCGCGCTTTTGAGGACACTGCTTTTTGACCTGCAATCGCTGAAATCTCATTCAGAGACACTTCAATCAACTTTTTGTCTTGTGTAGCACCGTTAACGCCTTGGTTGATGCAGATTTTAGTAATTTTCGGCACTTGCATCACCGTTTTATATTGAAACTGCTCCATCATAGCAGGGGCAATTTCTTTTTGATATTTAGTCCGAAGTCTAGGAACGTAACTCATTATTTATAAGGTTTGACCTGATTTTTTAGAATACCGAACCAATTTACCGTCTTCTAAACGACGACCGATACGTGACGGCATACCTTTGCTGTCAACGACCATTAAGTTCGAGATATTAATGCGGGCTTCAATCTCATCAATACCGCCCGGTGTTTCTTGTGTCGGTTTGCGATGTTTTTTCACCATACGGACACCTTCGACGACTGCCTTATTCTCCGTTGGAAAAACCCTAAGCACCGTGCCTGTTTTGCCTTTGTCTTCGCCAGAAATGACCATTACTTGGTCGCCTGTTTTGATGTGGCGTTTGGGTGCAAATCTTTTAGTTGCCATTTTATTTAAAAAAATTGAATGTCAATGATTGAAAAGGCTTTTATACTGAGGGGGTCAAAATTTCACTTTTTAATCCTCGCCTTTCAGAATTTAAAGTACCTCAGGAGCCAATGAAACGATACGCATATAATCACGTTCGCGCAATTCACGCGCAACAGGCCCAAAAATACGTGTGCCGCGTGGCTCATCAGCTGCGTTCAAAAGGACGCAAGCATTGTCGTCGAAACGAATATATGATCCGTCTTTACGACGAATCTCTTTGCGTGTTCGCACGATAACGGCTTTAGAAACCGAACCTTTTTTAACACCTCCTGGCGATGTATCTTTAACAGTCACGACAATTTTATCGCCAATAGAAGCATAACGACGTTTTGAACCGCCTAATACACGGATACAAAGTACTTCTTTAGCACCGCTATTGTCTGCTACTCTTAGTCTTGATTCTGCCTGTATCATTTTCTTTTACAGTTGAATATTATTAATTAATGCCATGATTAGCGGAATTATGGAGAATTTTCAGAAATTCATAACTCATAATTCATAACTCATAACTAAAAAAATTACTTTGCTTTTTCGATGACTTCAACAAGTCTCCACCGCTTCGTTTTACTGAGGGGGCGAGTTTCCATGATTAAGACTGTATCACCAACACCTGCTGTATTGATTTCGTCGTGTGCATGAAACTTCGATGTTTTTTTCATGTACTTACCATACATCGGGTGCATGATTTTACGCTCAACTTTCACTGTGATTGTCTTTTCGGGTGCACTGCTTGACACAACACCGATACGCGTTTTTCTAAGATTTCTTTCAGAACTCATTATCTTAAGTTAAATTTTAAGATTGAAGATTTTAAGATTTGTAGACACTTTTCAAAACTACCTTTAGTCTTAAAGTCTAAAATCCAAAAACCTAATATTTACGCTTTTTTCAAACGGGCGCGACGAGCGCGAATGCGTGAACGCATTTCCAAATCTTCAGCTGTGTATTCTGCCAATTCGCGTTTACGCAATTCTGTGAGTGCGCGGGCGATGTTTTGGCGTGTTTTTTTGAACTGGCTGTTGTTTGAGATGCCGCGAATCGCTTTTTCAAAATTCATTTTCTGAATTTCGCTTTTTGAAGCCGAAACGGTTGTTTCGAGTTCTTCTTCGGGCATATCGTGCCAAGTATTTTTTTCGCTTGCCATTTTAAAATAACTCTTTAAAACGTTGATTGTCAATTTTTTAATTAACCAACATAGTCGGTACGTGTAACGGTTCTTGTTAAACACGGTAATTTTTGTGCACCAAGGCGAAGTGCTTCACGAGCGACTTCATCCGTAACGCCGTCTATCTCGAAGATGATTCTACCCGGTTGCACTTGCGCTACCCAATGGTCAAGCGCACCTTTACCTTTACCCATACGAACTTCCGCAGGTTTTGAGGTAATCGGTTTGTCAGGAAAAACCAAACACCAGACTTTACCTTCACGTTTCATAAAACGTGTGATCGCAATGCGCGCTGATTCAATTTGACGATTCGTAATACGGACTGCCATCGTTGATTTGAGCGCGAAAGTGCCGAACGAAACGGTGCTACCTTTCCAAGCCAAGCCTGTGTTGCGCCCTTTCTGTTGCTTGCGATATTTTGTTCTTTTCGGCTGTAACATCGTTCAAATGTTTTATAGCGATTATATATACCTTTATAAACCGCCGTTTTTATCGAAAAAGTCCGCTTTTACAACGCCTTTCTTTCAAAGCGGCGGCAAAAGTAAGAACTCTTATTGAATATTTAATTAAAAATTAAAAATTAAAAATTAAAATCTGCAATAACTAAATCA
>JANOAU010000044.1:0-52902 GCA_031411275.1 Saprospiraceae bacterium
AGTTAAAAATCAAAGATTTTTAACTGAAAAAGTCATCCAATCCAATAGATTTTATTCAAGTATGCTTTTTTCTGCTTGCAGAAAAACAATGAGCAATATTCATTATTTATTTTTTCCACAAACTTAACGCATTAAAAGGAATACATAAGTACTGTGTTCAATACTCAGCAAAATGTGTTTTCAAAAAACAACAAGACAATGAAAAACATATTATCCTACCTATTTATGATGCTGCTTGTTTTGCCCTCCTCCTTATCAGAGGCTCAAAACAAAGTGAAAAAGACCCGCACCATTGTCACCACCGATGGCGAATTGGATGATGTGGATTCATTCATCCGCTTACTGCTGTATGCCAATGAATTTACTATTGAAGGCTTGATTATCAGCAGTTCGCAATGGCATTATAAAGGCGATGGCAAAGGCACAAAGTTTATTTCTGAAATGGAAATGACAAAAAAACTTTATGGTGAACGAACTGAATTGCGCTGGCCGGGTGAACAATGGATTTATAATTTGGTGGACGCTTACGGTAAAGTTTACCCAAATTTGAAGCTGCATGCTGCGGATTATCCCACAGCAGCGCATTTACGCAGCCTTATTCGCATTGGTAATATTGATTTTGAGGGTGAAATGGACAAAAATACTGAGGGGTCTGATTTCATAAAAGCGAAGTTGTTGGACGATGATATGCAGCCTTTATATTTACAAGTTTGGGGCGGTACGAATACCATTGCCAGGGCTTTGAAATCCATCGAAGACGACTACAAAAACACGGGCAAATGGCAAGCCATCTATAAAAAAGTCTGTCAAAAAGCCATTATTTATGCCATTCTCGACCAAGATGCCACCTACCGCAAGTATATATCGGTGAAGTGGCCCGACATGAAAATTTACTATAATTCCAAGCAATTTTGGTGTTTTGCATACTTTTGGAAAAAGGCTGTGCCAGAGCAAATGCACAAGTATTTAGAAGGCGCGTTTATGGGTGATAAAATCATCAACAATCATGGTGCTTTGACAAAAATGTATTACAGTTATGGCGACGGCAATCCACCTGCTGGCGAAATTGAAGACATTTACAGCGACCCTGCTAAAATCAAAAACAACCAGTGGGGTAGTTTTATGCCCTACGATTTCATTTCCGAAGGCGATTCACCTGCTTTTTTACATCTCGTTGATGTCGGTTTGGGCAATCTTAAAAATCCACAATACGGTGGTTGGGGTGGTCGCTTGATACAATCAGATTCTATGTCCAATCGTTGGGAAGATGGCGAAAAAGCAGCAGATTTTAACCCTTTTACCCAAAAATTGGATTTGGCTTATGCCCAAGCCCGTTGGGTGCCGACCTTACAAAATGATTTTGCCGCAAGGGCTGATTGGTGCATTAAAGGCTATAAAAATGCCAATCATCCCCCCTCAGTATTTTTGAAAAATGCCCATAATTTAGTAGCAAAACGCAATCAAAAAGTAAATTTAAAAGGCACAGCCACTGACCCCGACGGCGATAAATTGACCTACAAATGGTGGCAATACGCAGAAGTTGGCTCATATAAGGGTCAGGTTGCCATTCAAAATGCTGACAGCCCGAACGCTTCCTTTACAATGCCGAACAATATTAAAAAAGGCGAAACGGTGCATATAATTTTAGAAGTAACAGATGCTAAATCAACGCCCTTAACGCGCTACCAGAGAGTTATTGTAAAAGGAAACTGAGATTTTAGTACCCACAAAAAGTGGAAGTTTATAGTCAAGAAAGAAAAAACGACACATTTTTGTGTTGATTAAATATAAAAAATGGATTTAACAAAACAAATCGCCACACATATCCGCGACATTCATTTTGGCGGCAATTGGACGGATGTAGATATGCAAATGGTTCTGAAAGATGTCACTTTCGGAGAGGCAACGGACAGTTCTTTGCCCTTCAATTCGATTGCCCTTTTGGTGTTTCATACCAATTTTTACCTCCGCATTGTGCATAAACGATTGAACGGGGACACGACAAAGTTTAAGCAAGAAGACAGTTTTATTATGCCCCCGCTTACTTCCGAAGCGGCATGGCAAGCCTTGTTGCAACAGACTTGGGAGGATGCAGAAGCCTTTGCACGGACAGTCGAACAATTACCCGAAGCCCGTATTTGGGAAGAGATTTCAAAAGGCAATGGCTCTTTTTATAAAAACATACACGGCGTTGTTGAGCATAATCATTATCATTTAGGGCAGATAGTTTTGGTGAAAAAACTGTTGCGGCGTAAAATTTGAAGAAATGGCATTTTTGAAAAACAGGTAAGTAATGATAAATGATGAACGATGAATAATGTAAGAAGTTGATTATCACATACTTGTGGTAAATATATTTCCCGTTTATTTCTGTTCATCTACTTAACAGAGTAACAAAAGGCTATGATAAGCTTCATCTATCTGACAAAAGCTACAAAGTGATTTCAAAGAAGATGGTGAAAATTTTTTTAAAAATATTAATCCATACGACAATTCAATGCTCGCATCATTAGGCTTCGCAACCATTACGGTATTCTTGTTTTTAATCATAACAAAACGGCTATCCGTGATAACAGCTTTGGTTTTGATACCCGTCCTATTTGGTTTAATCGCAGGTGTTAACCCAAAAGATTTGGGCGGATTTGCCCTTACAGGCATCATACAAGTCGCGCCGACGGGCATTTTGTTGATGTTTGCAGTCTTATATTTTGCGACTATGCTCGACGCAGGGCTGTTCGACCCCGTCATAGCTTTTATCATAAAATCGGTAAAAGGCGATCCTTTAAAAGTCATTATGGGTACAGCTATTTTGACCATGATTGTCCATTTAGATGGCGACGGCACAGCGACGTTTATGATAGTGCTTTCAGCATTTTTACCGATTTACAAACACTTGAAAATCAATCGTTTAATACTGTCAGGCATTGTCGCTTTGAGTGTGGGACCCTTGCATTTAGTGCCTTGGTCAGGCACATCAGCAAGAGCTATTTCAACCCTAAAAAGTGATGCAGTGCATCTATTTAATCCCAATATTCCTGCTATTATGGGCGGTATTTTATGGGTATTTTTTGTCGCTTATTGGTTTGGAAAAAAAGAACGAACAAGATTAGGCGTGATTGATTTTGAATACAATCATAAAGAAGAATTAAATGCAGAGCAACAAGAATTAAGACGACCTAAGCTGTTGTGGTTCAATGCTTTATTAACGATTTTGCTCATTACTTCTTTGATGAAAGGGTGGATTCCTGCTCCTGCATTATTCATCGTCATGAGTATGATTGCTTTGATTGTAAATTATCCAAAACTGCCCGAACAGCAAAAAATACTGAGAGGTCATGGAGCGAATATTTTTTTAGTGTCGAGTATGATATTCGCAGCGGGTATTTTTTCAGGTATATTGACAGGTACAAAAATGATTGAGGCGATGGCAAACGCTTTGGTTGCTTTGATTCCTAACGACCATGCGAACTTGTTGCCAACCTTGACCGCAGTGACGAGTATGCCAGCGAGTATGCTGTTCACACCCGATGCTTATTATTTCGGCATTGTCCCGATTTTAAGTCAAACGGCGATGCAATTTGGCATTGACCCGCTCGAAATTGGACGAGCAGCTTTGTTGGGACAAATGACGGTGGGTTTTCCTTTGAGTCCTTTGACCGCTTCCACGTTTTTATTAATCGGTTTATGCGAAGTGGATTTGGGCGAACACCAGCGATTTATTTTCAAATGGGCATTCGGAACGACGATTGTTATGACGATTGTGGCTTTGCTGACAGGCTCAATTCATCTATAAACATACAGTACCTATGTATTCAAAAAATAAACAATGAAAGAAAAAATAAGAATTGGCTGCGGTGCGGGGTTTTCAGGCGATCGGTTGGACCCCTCAGTAATTTTAGCTGAAAAAGGCAATTTGGACTATTTGGTACTTGAATGTCTCGCTGAAAGAACGATTGGATTAGCGCAAAAACGCAAATTACAAGACCCGACGAAAGGTTATGACCCACTTTTGGAACGCAGAATTGAGTCTTTATTGCCGCTGTTAATGAAAAATAAGGTGCGTTTGATAACGAATATGGGCGCGGCAAACCCCATTGCGGCAGCTCAAAAAGTCATTGAAATAGCACTGAAATTGGACTTAAAAGTAAAAGTAGCAGCGGTCAATGGCGATGATGTGAAGGATGAATTAAAAATGATGAATCATGAATTCACGATACTTGAAAATAATAAGAGTTTAAAAGAATATGAAGTAATTTCTGCCAATGCGTATATGGGCATCGAAGGCATATTAAATGCCTTAAAAACGGATGCAGATATCATCATCACAGGTAGAGTAGCAGATCCTTCTCTGTTTCTGGCACCCATGATTTATGCCTTCGATTGGGCGACAAATGATTATGATTTGATGGGTAAAGGCACTGTTATTGGACATTTATTGGAGTGTGCGGGGCATATTACAGGGGGCTATTTTGCTGACCCTATTAAAAAACCTGTTGAAGGCATGGATAGTCTTGGGCATCCTTTTGCCGATGTTTTTAAAGATGGGTCTGCCATTATCAGCAAAGTGGAAGGTACGGGCGGCGTGGTCAATTTGCAAACAGCTAAAGAGCAGTTGCTATATGAAGTGGTCAATCCGTTTGAATATTATACACCCGATGTGATAGCCGATTTTACAAGCGTCAAGTTGACAGAAATAGCTGAAAATCAGGTGTTTGTAACAGGCGGAAGCGGGCAAAAAAAGCCGAAAACCTATAAAGTCAGCGTTGGTTACAAAGCTTTTTTTATGGGCGAGGGTGAAATTTCGTATGCGGGTCAATCTGCCTTTGAAAGAGCCGAATTGGCTGGAAATATAATTGAAAAACGGTTAAGCCCCCTATTTCCTCCAAAGGGGGATAAAGAAAAGGGTTTAAGAATTGACTATATCGGTCTGAATTCGGTGCATCGAACTAAATTTGATACTCCCTCAGTATTTCCTTATGAAATAAGACTCAGAGTAACAGGAAAAGCCCAATCTCACGAGAGAGCTGCTTTAATTGGAGAAGAAGTTGAAGCGCTTTATACGAATGGTCCTGCAGGTGGCGGTGGCGTTCGGAAATATGTAAATGAAGTCATTGGCATCGTCTCTACTTTGATTGACAGAGACACAATTGAACCTAAAATATCCATTTTTGAATCATGAAAAAAAATAATCCAAAAATACCCCCTTTGGAAACAAGGGGCTTGAAATTATACGACATCGCCCACAGCCGAGCAGGAGATAAAGGCAATACTTTGACCCTCTCCTTGATTCCTTATGACGAATCGAATTTTGATATGCTTTGCGCAACGATAACGGTTGAAAAAGTAAAAAATCATTTAAACGACATCGTTGCGGGCGACATCACAAGGTATGAATTACCTAATATTTCATCCTTGCTTTTTGTTTGTCAAGATGCTTTGTTGGGTGGCGTGACAACCTCATTGGCAATGGATGCCCATGGCAAAACCTTGAGTTATGCCTTGTTGGAAATGGACATTTAGCCACCCCCTCAGTATCCATCAAAGATGTGAAGGTTGACTACAACACCTTGTTGAACTCGCAAAGGCTTGGTTGTTTGATATAAAAAATCATAACTACTTAGCACCTATGAAATATGCTACGAATTACACGGATTTTACGAATTAAACTAAGTTATACTCATTCGAAAGTGTTTTGCCTAAAATAATAGAATCAGATCATTTATAACCAACGTTTTATATTTTTCACTTTTCGTTTTTCACTTTTCATTTAGTATAATTTAGTTTTAATACCCCGGGTTCTGCGACAAAGTGCCACTGCTCAAATCTATTTCAGCTTGTGGAATCGGCAGTAATTCATGCTTGTTCTTCTTGAAATTTTTACCATTTGCAATCATAACAGCTTCTGCACGTCCTGTGCGAAGGAGGTCAAACCAACGCTGTTGTTCCAAGCCCAATTCGACGCGGCGTTCATGCCAAATGCGTTCACGGAGCTTTACTTTATCGGTTTCAACGACATCGGGTAGGATGCTTGCACTGGCACCACGCGCCCGTTTTCTGACCGAATTAAGGTGTGTCAATGACATAGCTGTCTTGCCGTTTTCATTTTCAGCTTCGGCAGCGATTAAAACGACATCGGCATAGCGCAACAAACGAATATTGCCCGGTCCAGAACCATTGCCACCCGGATGCGTGGGTACCCATGCTTTTTGATTGTATCGTCCATTAAATACACGCGGATTTTTTTGAACAATAGCCGAACCATCGGGCAACACTTCGCCTTCGTACAAAATTGTAGCCTCACGACGTGGGTCGCCCGGTTCAAATTCTATAATAAAACTGTCAGACGGACGATTGAAACCCCAACCGAGATTTGGGTCGCCCCGCACACCTTGCACTTCATTGTATTGCGAACCACCGTCATAGCGTTCAGTGCTGACGGTTGCGCCGACTTCAAAGACGGATTCAGATGAGTTTTCACCTTCGGCCGTAAAGATTTTAGTATAATCGGGCAGTAAAGCATATTCGTTGGAGTTGATGACTTCAAGGGCGTATTTTTCAGCATTGACATAATCTTTTGTCGTCAAATAGACTTTTGCCAACAAGCCTTTGGCCGCACCTTTGGTGGCACGTCCATTGTCTTCGGGTGTGTATTTCGATTTTTCGGGCAATACGTCAATCGCTGCCTTCAAATCTGTGACGATTTGGGCATATACTTCGGTTGTTGTGTTGCGTTTTTGCTTAAATTCGTCTTGCGTCAATTGTTTTGTCACAAGCGGCAAGTCGCCATACCAACGCACCAAATTGAAGTAAAAATAAGCCCTCAAAAACTTAGATTCTGCAATTAATCGGTTTTGCAAAGCCGCATCCATCTTGATTTCAGGAATACGTTCAATAGCGATATTTGCCCTAAAAATAGCGCGATAGTAGCCATTCCACACTGTTACAGGTGCGACATTGCTGGCATCAAATAGGAAATTGTCCACCTCCAAAAGGAAAGCGGCATCATTAGGTTCGCTGCCTTTGTCGCTGTCGTCGCTGATAATATCAGTGCAGCCGATAAATGCAAAGACATGAATTTCCCAATTCCGTAAGACATTGTACACCGCATTTGTGGCTAAGCGGGCGTGTTCTTCTGTTTGAAAAAAGTTTTCAGCCGTCAATTGTCCGCGTGGTGTGACTTCAAAGAAACTGTCTTTGCAACTGCCGACTATGAGCAATAAAAGCGGTAAAAGGATTCTTATCTTTTTCATTTTTAATGTTTTTTAATGTTGAAAAATGATGTTTTACTGAGGGGTAAGGTCTTCGGCACAGATTTACTAAATTTTTAAAATTTAGTAAATCTCATCTTTGTCATTCCCGTAGGGAACTAAAAACCCACATTCACACCAACGGTTACAGTCTTGGCAACGGGATAAACGCCTCTGTCAATACCGACCGAAAACGAGTCGCCGCCGTTGACGACTTCGGGCGTATAGCCTGTGTATTTTGCCCATGTTTTGAGATTCGTTGCAGCCACGTAAATACGGAAGTTTGACATCTTTATTTTATTACTTATACTGAGGGGTAGCGTGTAGCCGATTTGTGCATTGCGGATAGACGTAAACGAACCATCTTCGATGAAACGGTCTGATACTTCGTAGTTGCGTCCGCCGATTGTGACACGTGGCTCGAAATTACTTGTGCCTTGACCATTCCAACTATTGAGGAATGTTTTTTCAAAATTACCAGTTGAAAACCGCGCTAAACGCTTGGCATTCATCACTTTATTGCCTTGAACGCCGCTGATTTGGATAGAGAAATCAATGCCTTTGAAGTCACCACCGACATTGAAGGTATAAGTCAAATCGGGAATTGGACTGCCCAAATACGTGCGGTCTTTGTCCGTAATCACACCGTCATTATTGGTGTCCACATAGCGCAAATCTCCTGCAAACACGTCTTTGTTAGGCGTTTCACCGACCCGTTTAGGGTATTTGTTCAGCTCCTCCGTATTTTGAAACACGCCATCCACTTTGTAGCCGTAATAAGCACCGATAGGCAAACCAATGACGGTGCGTGTGCCGAGTTTACCGCCTTCGCCTACGCCACCGCTGAATATTTCGGCTTTCCCTTCGCCTAAACTAATGACTTCGTTGTGAACAGTTGACACAATAATGTTGAAATTATACCCAAAAGTCCGCTTAATACGGTCGCGCCAACCGATATTGATGTCAAAACCTTGATTGAAAACCGAAGCCGAGTTAACAACGGGTGGGTCGGATGCACCGATAAATCCCGGAATGGGCAAGGCAGATAAAATATCATAAGTCGTCCGTTTGTACCAATCAATCTCTGTTGTGAAGCGATTGTTCAAAAAACCTGCTTCAAAACCCACGTCCGTTTGTTCCGTTTCTTCCCAATGCAAGTTCGGATTCGCCAATTTAGTAATCGTTGCTCCAGAATAGAACTTTTCAGTTGAGCCAAAAATAGCGTCAAGTTTACTTGTTACAGGAGGGCTTTTAGAATCTTGGTCAATCTTATCATTACCTGTTTTGCCCCAACTGCCACGCAATTTGAGGGTTGAAACCCAATCAACATTCTTCAAAAACGCTTCTTCTTTCAAACGCCAACCTAAACCAATAGAAGGGAAATAGCCTGTTCGGCGGTTTTTACCAAATTTGGAAGACTTGTCCACCCGTAATGAAGCCGTCAAAAGGTATTTGTCATTATATGAATAATTGGTACGATAAAGTTGTGAAAACATACGCCAACCTTTGCTTTCTTCTGTCGTTGCAAAACCCGCTGTTGCCAAACGCAGGTACAATAAATCCTTGATATTACCATTGATATTGTTCGCATCGCCAATTAAGTTAGTGCCTTCTCCTTTCACAAAATACTCATCATATATTTGTGTTGTGACACCCGTCAGTAAATTCAAGTGGTGTTTGCCAAAAGTATTATCGTAACTTAATGTATTTTCCCAAAGTTTGTTGATGTTTTTGCTCTGTTTAACCCTAAGGGCATTGTAATCTGTTTTTTGAATATCCGTTACATAATAGAGTGGCACAAATGCCTTCTCTTGTGAATTCACTAAATCCAAACCAAAATTGGAGCGATACGTCAAGCCTTTGAACAGCGTCACATCTATATAAGCATTGCCCGCAACACGGAAACCGCTGCCGCCATTGTACCGTTCATAATAACGTGTCGCCACAGGATTGCCCACCGAACCATCGGATGTTGTGTTGCCAAATTTACCTGCTGAATCTATGGGTGCAACAGTCGGCGGTGCATAGTAAGCGTTGTAAATCGTACCAGGTGCATAATTGCTTTTGGTATTAATAATAGAGAAGTTATGCCCAATTTTGATAAAGCTATTCAGTTTATAGTCATTATTAATGCGCAACGTTAAGCGTTCATAATCACCGTTTTGCAATATGCCTTCTTGTTTAAAATAGTCCCCGCTGATACTATAAGTCATCATATCGTTGCCACCACGTGCCGATAGATTGACATTTTGCATCGGTGCTGTTTTGAATATTTCATTTTGCCAATCCGTTCCTTCACCAAATAGGGAGGGGTTAGGGTAGGGAATGGTAGCAGAATTAGCATTTTTTGCAGCAAGGTTGCGTAGGGTAGCGTATTCGGTGGCATTGGTCAAAGGAATTTTTTTCGCCAACTCCTGCGAGCCATAATAAGACGACAAACCGATAACAGGTTTCCCCGATTTTCCGCGCTTTGTCGTAACGATGATAACGCCATTTGCGCCCCGAGAGCCATAAATAGCCGTAGCAGAAGCGTCTTTCAAGACCTCTACAGACTCCACATCATTGGGATTGACAAACGAAATATCGTCGCTCAACAAACCATCAATGACATAAAAAGGGCTTGAATTGTTCAAAGTGCCTGTTCCCCGAATGCGAATGACCGCTCCTGCACCGGGTGAACCCGATTCAGGCGTGACCAAAACCCCTGCTATTTTGCCCTGCAACGCCTGCGCTACTGAGGGGGTCGCTATCGAAGCAATGTCCTTTCCTTTGACCGAAGCCACTGCGCCTGTCACATCGCTTTTCTTTTGCGTACCGTAACCGACGACGACGACTTCTTTTAAGGTTGCGGACTCTTCTTCAAGGAGAATATTGATGGTTTTTTGACTGCTTACCGCCACGTCTTGTGCATTATAACCTACATAAGAGATGGTCAAAGTGCCATTTGGCGGAACATTATCGAGTTTAAAATTGCCGTTAATATCGGTCAATGCGCCATTTGTCGTGCCTTTAACCACAACACTCGCACCGATGAGCGTTTCGTTGGTTTTGACATCACTGACTTTTCCTTGCACAGTTATCGTTTGCGCAAAAGCCACGATGCTGAATAGTAAAAAGAGTTGAAATAGTATTAGTTTTTTCATAATTCACATGAAGTTTAGTTATTAATTTTTGAATTAGGGTGTGTGGGATTGTAAGGATTTAATAGAATTTTCCGTCGAGATATAGGCACTTCTACTCAATCCTTACAATCCCACACACCCTAATTCAAACGAATTCAAATACTGAGGGGGGTCACTTTTCCATCCTATTCAAGAACTTCAGCACTTCTTTTGTCCAAATCACATAGCCTTCGGGTTTCATGTGGAGCATATCTGCTCTAAAAAGTTGAGGGTCGGGCTTGCCATCTTTGCCCAACATCCTTGTAAATGTATCAATGAAGTACAAGCCTTTTTCCTTCTGCACATATTGCCAAAGCCGCCTGTTGAACTCTTTTTGTTTGTTGAAATGCTGAATACGAGACGGACTTGGTTTGATAGCAAAAAAGACGATGCGGGTGTTGGGCAGTTGTGTTTTCACCTTCTTAATGAACGTTTTAGTGTCCCCAAAAGCGGTTTCAACGGATTTCCCAGCATTGATATCGTTGTCACCTTCATAAAAAAAGATGTACTTGGGTTTGTGTGGCACAACCACACGGTCAAAAAACAGATTGGCATCGCTTGTTTGTGAACCACCAAAACCCCGATTGACGACCTTTAGGTTTTTATTTTTAAAATCCGTTTCACAGCTTTCCCAAAAGCGTATTGTCGAACTGCCATAAAGCAGTATTTGTCCTGCTGCGGGTGGATTCATCGAATCTTTGGCTTCAAAAGCCTTGATTTCATTCTCAAAAGCATTGATTTGGGCATTTGTTTTTAATGCACTTAAAAAGCCAATAAGGACGAGTAAGTAAGTAAGTTTCATTGCTCTTTGATTGATGTTTTAAATAGCCTATAATACTAAGGGGTACTCTTATGTACAAAAAGTGCCTCTTTTACATTAAAATATAGAAATATATCCTTGAAATATAGCTCAACAAGCATTCTATATGCCTATTATCTTGTATGATTTTTGATTAATAACCACTCTATATGCCCCCTATTTACCCGTAATTTTTGACTAACAACGCTATGTATGCCGCTCTATACCGCCGATATTTGGTACTTGACCGCCATGTATGCCGCTACATACCGCCAATATTTGCTATTTGACCACTCTATACGCCCCTACATACCACCAATATTGGGTACTTGGCTGACATATTACATACCCTTACTCACGTTATCTGCACAGTTCTTGCATCATTTCAATGTCACCCGCACCGTTTTCACAGCATCAGATGAGCCGCCGACCATAATGTCAAACGCACCCGCTTCGGCTTTTTTCTCTAAATTTTGATGATAAAACGCCACATCGTCAACCGTTAAAGTAAAATTGACGGTCTGCGCTTCGCCTTTTTTTAGAGACACTTTTTTAAAACCTTTCAACTCCTTCAAAGGTCTTGTCGTGCTGCCGACAACATCACGGACGTAGAGTTGCGCTACTTCTTCGCCGTCTCGATAGCCTGTATTGGTCAAAGTAAAAGAGACTGTAATTTTGTCCTTAAAACCCCAAGTCTGTTTGTCGACCTTTAGGTTTTCATAGGAAAAAGTGGTGTAACTCAAGCCAAAACCGAACGGATACTGAGGGGTGTTCGGCAAATCCATGTATTTTGACGTGTATTTATTATTGGCATCAAAGGGGCGACCTGTGTTTTTTTGACAATAATACAAAGGAATTTGACCAACCGAACGTGGGAATGTCATCGGCAATTTACCAGAAGGATTGTAGTCACCGAACAAGACATCGGCTATTGCATTGCCCCCTTCAGTACCCGCGAACCATGTTTCTAAAATCGCAGAAGCCTTGTCTGCCACCTCTGGAAAAGTCAAAGGACGACCATTCATCAAGACCACAACAACAGGTTTACCTGTTTTTATCAATTCTAAAATCAATTCCTTTTGAACGCCCGGCAAGCTGATGTCTGCCCGAGAAGCCGCCTCGCCCGTCATCCAACCACGTTCTCCAACCACAACCACGACAGCATCGGCTTGGTTTGCGGCTTTAATGGCTTCTGCAAAACCGTCGGTACTCATCATCGGCTGATTCATAGCGGGGAAGACGTTTTCTAAATCGCAGCCTTTGGCGAACACAATATTGGCAGCAGGTAGGACAGCTTTAATGCCCTCTAAAACACTCACACAAGCGTTGCCATCGCCTGCACCTGACCATGAACCCATCATATCAATTTTTGAATCGGCAAGAGGACCAATGACAGCGAGCGTTTTGATGTTTTTAGGGAGGGGTAGGGTAGCGGCGTTGTTTTTAAGCAAAACCATGCTTTTACGGGCAGCATCTCTGGCAGCATCGTGATTTTCTTTTGAAAAAACGACCCGTTTTTCTCGTTCTGTATCGCTGAATTTGTAAGGATTGTCAAACAAACCGAGTTGAAATTTGACTTTCAAAATGCGTTTGACAGCATCATTGACCGTTTGCATAGATACTTTTCCTTCGGTAATGGATTTTTTCAAATGATTGTAAAACACAGCCCCTTGCATATCCATATCCACGCCTGCATTGATGGATTTTTCGCCTGCGTCTTTGTCATCTGCTACGTTGCCATGGTTGACCATTTCATTGATAGACGTATAATCTGTTACAATAAAGCCTTTGAAACCCCATTTTTTCCTTAGAATATCGGTCAACAATTGCCGATTTGCCGTTGATGGCACGCCATTTATGTCATTGAAAGAAGTCATAAATGACAAAGCCCCTGCATCCAAACAGGCTTTGAAAGGCGGCAAATAGGTTTCCCAAAGGGACATATCGGACATATCAACGGTGTTGTAATCGCGCCCCGCTTGTGCCGCACCATACGCCGCAAAGTGTTTGGCACACGCCACAACGCTTGAAGTCGAGCCAATTGTGCCTTGAAAACCACGAGTCCGAGCCGCACCAATCATAGAACCGAGGTACACGTCTTCACCCGCCCCCTCAGTACATCGCCCCCAACGTGGGTCGCGGGCGATGTCGAGCATCGGCGCATACGTCCAATGCAAACCAGCTGCTGATGCTTCTGCGGCAGCCACGCGCGCCGAGCGTTCAATAACCGCCATATCCCAACTCGCGGACTCCCCAAGTGGTATCGGAAAAATGGTTTTATAACCATGAATGACATCGTAACCGAAGAGCAAAGGGATTTTCATGCGGGTTTCTTTCATCGCGATTTCCTGCAATTTGCGGTTATAATCAGCGGTGTGGGCATTGAAGATATTGCCACATTTGCCAGACCGAATGTCGTCGGCATATCCTTTGCGAATCGTCGGACCCGTCACGTCCCAGTCGGAGGTGAAGAGGGTCAGTTGCCCGATTTTCTCATCGAGGTTCATTTTTGCTAAGACCGAATCTACTTTTCGGTCAATGGGGTCTTTATACTGAGGGGTCGGTTTCTTTGCTTTCGGGGTTTGGGCAAAGAGAGAAATGGTACTTACGAGGAGTAAGGTGAGTATATTTAAACGTTTGATATTCATTTATTTATGATAATTTATGGATAATTTTATTTTGACAGGGCGACCGCAAGGGTCGCGCCCTACAAGATTCGGAATACCATAGGGCGCGACCCTTGCCCCCGCCCTTGCCCCCGAATTTATATCGTATTCTATTTCTTATTAGCATCCAACCACCCCCCTTTAAACCCTGCCTTCTTCAATCCTGCAACGATATAAGGGTTCTTTTTCATGATATTCCAAACAAGTTTGGAGCGATGATTTTCAATCTGAATGACAATGGGTCCTTGGTCAATACCCAAGTAATCGCGGTCAATCCACCCCCCCTCAGTAATTTTTGTATTCACGTTGTTTCTGGAATAATAAGTATAAGTCGGATTGTAAGCGTCTTTGAAACCGTATTCTGTTACAAGCGGCGTGTTAACATACTTATTCCACATATTTTCAAGGGCAGGGATGCAGACTTCAGGCGCAAAAGGAATCGAACCACCAACTGCCGTTGGGGCAATCGTACCATCGTCCACAACACGAATGAAGGCAGCACCTCGTGCGCTGTATGTCTGAAATCTACGCTTTTGACCATTGATGTCAAGAGTTGTATCGCGTGGACCATCGCAAGCAGTCAAGCCCCATTCGTTGGCACTGTAATTTTTATATTTGTTTGGATTTTCTATTGCATAACTGCGTTGAGCGAGGGTCGCACGTCTTGAATTTTCAAAATAATCAATGCCTTTGGCTTTCATATAAGGGTCTTGAATTCCCTTGAAATCAATATACATTTGACTGTATTGATGCCCAAAAAGCGGCTCGAAGTTGACGTGCGCTTGCCCTTGATAGGTTGCCCATTTGTAAGGCGCGCACCAGCGTTCCCAACAATCGGCAGGAATCGGATGTGTCGGCGAACCCATCGCCATGATGAGTAGCACCATGGCTTCGTTGTAGCCAATCCATTCATTTTTCAAGAAACCACGCCCTGGATGATAGCCCATAGACAAGTTTTTGTTGTCATTTAAGAAAAAAGACCAATCCACACGCTGATATAGTTTTTCAGCTAACTCATGTATTTCATGTTCAATAGGGTCATTTTGCTTATCAAAATACGACATAACAGATAAAACACCCGCCATCAGCAAGCCTGTGTCAATAGAAGATAATTCCACTTCTTTAAACCGCAATGATTTGTCATGGTCAAGAAAATGATAGTAAAAACCTTTGTAGCCGCTCACACCCGTCTTTGCATCGCCTTGTGGCATTGCCCACAAAGCACGTAGGGTTTTGACCACCCTATCTGCTGCTTGTGTACGTGTCACATAGCCCCGTTCAGCACCAATGCAGTAAGCAGTCAGTCCAAAACCCGTTGCAGCAATGCTTGAAAAGTCGCGTTGCGGATGACGGTCAGGCACTTGATAGTTCTTATCAATCAAGTCCCAAAACCAGCGGAAGGTGCGGCGTTCCAGTTCGTCGAGTGAAAATTTAGGATTGTCTTTTTGTGGCGTTTGCACGGTTGTGCCATTGGGTTTTTGGTCGCAACCCAATACAAATACAAACAAAAGGATGGTTGTGAGTAGCTGTTTTGATTTCATAGAAGGTGGCTTTTTACAAATGTAAAATGTAAGATATTAAATGTAGAATGTAGAAGAGAAACGCACTTTTACATTTTACATTTAATATTTTACATTTGATTTCTTTGTATTATTCTTTAAAAAATAATGAGAGGACTGCCGAGCTACCCAAAAGGCAGCCCGACAAAACCCTCAATAGAAGTATGAAAAACAATTACTACTCTTTCACAAATTTATTATTGGCAACCAAGCCTTTGTCGTTGTAGGCTGAAATAAGGTACATGCCTCTGTCCAAACCAGCGAGCGAAACGGTGTAGGTATCAACCGTTGAAAGGTTGATAACTTTGACCTTTTGACCCAACATATTGGTGATTTCGAGACGGCGAACCCCCTCAGTATTTTGAACAAATAACTCATTGAAAGCAGGATTTGGATATACTTTGAGCGATTCAACCTTAGCAGCTTCAAAAATACCTGTCGTCGTGCAACTGCCTTCGCCGATAACCACGTCGTCAATGTAGCTGATTTGGATAACTGTTGGAACAGGCACCTGAAAGTCAACTATAAATGTTAAACGTGTATACCCTTCTTTACCCGTGATGACAGGTGTCCCTTTACCCGTAAAATTGAATGTCATTTCTTCCCATTCATTCACCTTTGTATTAGCTACAGGGATTTCAATATTGTTCGGTCCACTGGCTGACCCTTCCAATTTAGCGGTTACGTTGCCGATATGATCCATCAATACCTTTGCTTTGACAGTCAGCGTATTAGTCGTCCATTTCAACGGTGCAGGGAAATCGAAATAGCCGCCTGTGAATACTGTACTATTAGGTAAACGCTTGAATTCCATAACATTATTGCTGGTGTTAATGCCTGTTTTTTTCGGATTTGTCAAGACCCGTGCAAACTTACCATCGAGCGTATCGTTTGCAAAGTATTTGAAAGGTATTGTCTTGTCTCCTGATTCAAAGTTGACCGCACAACCTGTAATCGGCTCTGATTTCCATTGTAAATCGTCAATCAAATAGATATCGTTGCCAGAGTTGGCAACGCTGCCATTGAAAAATATAGCCACGTTTTTATAGTTATTGGCTTTAACGCTACTGAAATCAATATTGAAAGTCTGCCATGAGTTGGCTGTTCTGACAGTATCCCAAATCTCTTTTCCAGCCGATGTACCTCCTTCAAGTTTGAATAAAATAGGAATATTCACACGCGGTGCATACACTTTGATGCTGAATTGATTGTATTTCGACAAATCTATAGCCGTTGTTTTCGTCAAAACCAAAGCCGACCATTCGTCCGCAGGGTCTGCATAGCGACCAATTTTATCACTCGGATTAGCTGTCCCTTGTTGCGTATTGTTTGTCACTGTCAAACGGTCAGCTCCTGCCCCATAAGTTGTATTGCGTTGACATTCATAATCGTCCAAAATAGTTGGAATCGGCGTAACGGTCAAACAAGCATTGAGCGTCAATTTACTTAGTTTCAAGTTGTCAAAATGATAAGTTGCGCCACTTGCTGCCGTTCCTGAATTAAATAAAATATTGATAGAACCAATATCTGTAATCCCAATAGCAGATGATAAATCGAAACCGAGATTCGTCCAAGTACCCGCCGAATCAATCGTCGCTTCCGCTTCTTTGCTGCCTAATAAAGCACTAACTAATTGAATCTTAACCTTTTGTCCAACTGAACCCGCAGGAGCTAATACTTGTAGATTAACTTGTGGAGACGTTGCATCTACTTTGAAACCCGTTGGCAAAGCACCTGACAATACTGAAATAGCCGTTGTGCCACGTACAAACTTACCGACGTTTGGACTTGGATTTGTCGCATTGACTGTTGGATTTGCAACGGCAGTGTATGTGCCTGTTGTGCTTGTCCACACCATTTTAGGCGTGGTTTCAAAGTCTTCGAGGGCAGGTTTTTCCGTGAATTGCCAATCATCTATGTAATAAACATCGCCCGCAGCACCATCAACGCCTGCATTGAAAAAGAGTACGATACTTTTTAAACCATTGAAAGTCGCTGCGCTGAAATCTGCCGTTGCTTCTATCCACCTGTTGGTCATCGCAGCAGTAATTTGGAAAGGGACTTCAACCGCCGTACCGCCATTCTCTAATTTCATCAATAATGTTCCTGCTTTTGCAGTATAGACTTTTATGCGCATAAAACTCATCGTCGAAAGGTCAAGAGGTACGACATTATTGTGCAAAATATTACCGTAAGGCTCGCCAACGGGGTCATTATATTTACCCACTTTTGCCGATGTGTTGATACCTCCTGGAAAAGGATTGGCAACAACAGAAAGTGAATCCCAACCATTTTGATAATTGACATTGCGTTGACACTCAAAATCATCAAGCATACCTTTTTTCACAGCGACACCCGAGCAAGCATCGGCAGCCGACTGCACAATATTGTCTATCCAAAATGTATCTTTTTTGGAATTACCGACACCCGCATCGAAGAATAAATAAAGCCTGTTTAGAGAGTCAATTGCTCTGGCATCGTACATATCAATCGAGTATTCCTGCCAAGCACCCGCAACGACGATTTGTTTTTGAACTTCCTTTGCGCCTTTTGGTCCTTCAAACTTGAAAATTAACAAGCCTGTTTTGTTGGCTAAAACGCTGATTTTGAAGCGATTATTAGTCGCTAAACTGACAGGCGTAGCGAATTGCGCCCCAAAAAGACTGTACGCTGTCGAGTCCTTTTTGATGTACTGACCCACCTTTGTCGATGGATTGATTTTGTTAGGTTTAGGATTGTTTACAACCCCCGACCATGTGCCGTTGGTGGCAACCCAGTTCAAGGTAGCCGTGCCGCTTTCAAAAGTCTCGTTGATTTGGGCTTTCATAAAGCCGACTGCCATCAGCAGTAGTGTAAGAGAGAGTAGAATTTTTTTCATAACGAATAAAACGATTTGGTTAAATAATACTGGTTTTTGAATAATATTTAGAATTAGGATGTGTCAGATTCATAAGGATTTAATAGGATTTTTTTTCGCTCCTTGAGAAATTCTATTAAATCCTTATAAATCTGACACATCCTAATTCTTTAGAAGTACCCCTCAGTATAAACACATAAACACCTTGCGCCAAGTCCTTTGTCTCGACGCTTATTTGGGTTTTCCCTTCGGGTAAATATTTATGTTGAAAAACGGTTTTTACAATGCGTCCTGTCACATCGGTAATATCTAAACTGATTGCTTGTGTTTTTTGTAAATCAATGATAATCATGGTGTTATCAGAACTTGGATTTGGATAAACAGACAAACCGCCCTCCTCAGTATTTACGACATCTTTAACAGCAGTGGCATCAGGAACAAATCCAATAGCATCTAAAGCAGGTTGAATTTCAGGATTTGACATAAAAAGCCGCCACAACAGCCCTGTCCGATGGTTTTCAATCATACCGATTATAGGACCTTGGTCAATGGCTAAATACGAAGTAGCATACCAATTTCGACCAATATTAAAAGCATCATAAAAACCATATTTGCCCCAAAGTCGCTCGCCTTGTGTGCGATAAAAATATTTTAAAGCCGCCATACTTTGCGTTGGTGAGTAGGGCATTGAGCTTAAAGCCGCCGTTGGCGAAATGGTGCCATTATCCGTGGCTTCAAAAGGTGCATGTGCCGCATACCCGCCTGGGTCGTCGCTTGCCGTCAAACCCCAATTATCGGCGGAATAACCTGTTTTATTAGTTGGGTTGTTTTTACAATATTCCCAATTTATGAGGGTTTGAGCCACGTTGTGGTGCCAATAATTGGCATAAGCATCTTTTTTACGGCGTGGGTCAAAGCCCATGTAGGAATAATGTGCAAAAAACAAAGGACCACCCGCGAACGGTCCTACTTGTAGCGTATGCCCATAATATGTCTGTCCATTTCGATAATTACCGCTACTCGCCCAACCTTGATGATAAAGGTTAGCAGGAATCCCTTTCGTCGGCGAAGCTATCGACAAAATATAAGTAATCAGAGCTTCATAGTAGCCCCGCAATTGGAAATTAATACGCCACGTGTAGTTGGGTGAATAATGCCAATACAAGACATTTTCATTGTTTTTTCTATAAAATTGCCAATTAACGGCTTGCCATAGGTCTGTTATCTGTTGTCGAATCGCCGTTTCTTCTGTTGTTGTACGGTTAAAATATTGTCGTGCTGTCAATAAACCTTGCATCAAAAAAGACGTTTCCACCAAATCACCTCCATTATCATAAGTGCTAAACGGTTGTACTTTTCCTGTTTGCCCGTTCAACCAATGCGGATAAACACCTGCAAAACGGTCGGCTATTTGCAAAAAAGACAACAATTTCAGCATATAATCTACCCCCTCAGTACGCGATACCCACCCACGTTCAACAGCAACAACCCAAGCCATAACGCCGAAACCCGTTCCGCCTGTCGTCACAATGTCGCCCGACGTATTGCGTTCACGCGCCATACCCGCCACAGGATGTTGAAATTCACGGAAATACCGAAACGAATAACGTTGTACCATTTCCATCAAACTGTCGTCGGGCATCGGATGCACATGACCCAATGCCGTTGCCGAAAAATCGGAAATCGCACCCGCCGCACCGACTGCTTTCACCTTATACAATAGAGACATATTTGTACCCAAAGACCGGGCAAAATCAATCAACATCGTATCGCTCACCGTTTTGAGGGAATCGAACTTGACACCGCCATTTATTGACCGCCAAATCTGATAATTTTGAACATTTGCGACTGCTTTCCAAGTCAATTCTACATGACTGTCATAGCCTACAGCTACCATATTTGTAGGGGCAGACGGTGTTTGACCCCTCAGTAAAAAGGGCATTATCAAACAAATGATGACCATTAGAAAGGGAAAAATATAGGTACGAGGTATCGTCATATTGTTTGGTTTCAGAATATCATATTGTTCTTGTTGTTATTCGATTTTTAAAACTATTATTTGATAACGCCTTTAAAAACCGAATTTTTATGAACCAAAGATACGCTATTGCCAAACCAAACACTAATTTTTTACCTCACTACAACTACACCAAACGCTATTTAGAAGCACTATCGCCTACTTCATAGCCAATGATGACATTTATAAACCCTTGGTTATCAAAATTTTAGAGAAAATATTTTTTTTCAAAAAAAAGTCATCTTAGGACTACTGAAATACGATTAGTATTTCAAAATAAACGCCGTCAAATTATCACTGTCGTGCAAAGCCAATTTTTTTCGCAACCGATACCGCTTATTTTCAACACCGCGAACAGAGATATACAACAACGGACTGATTTCTTTTGAGGTCAAATTCATGCGCAAATAAGCCGCTAATTTTAGGTCGCCCGGTGTTAAATCAGTGTATTCTGTTTTCAAACGTTTTAAAAAATCCTCATGGACTTGGTTAAAGTTTTCTTCAAAAACGAACCAATTTTCTTCACTGGAAAGGTTGTTTTCTATCATTTTTTTCAATTTGGTATAGTGTTTTTCGGGAAAATGCGTGTTGTGTTCCGCTTTTATGTCTTCCAATTCTTCTTTTATTTCAATCAAAATTTCATTTTTTCGAATAATACCCATCGTTGAGTTAGCGAGTTCTTGGCTTTTATTGATGATGTCGAGGTGTAGTTTTTCGTTGTCTGCTCTGATGCGTTGTTGTTCCAGTTCACGGAGCATTTCAGCTTCAAGATATAGGCGTTGATTGTCCAATTGAATTTTATGGAATTTTAAAAGTAAAAAAATCAAGCCGATAAAAGCTAACAAATACCCTATTTTTGCCCAAATTGTTTCGTACCAGTGTGGTTTTATGTCAAATTCAATCATTGTTTCCTCACCTGTGATGTCGTTTTTCAAACGAAAAATGTGTTTACCCGCCGATAAATTGGCAAATTCATGCGAAGTTGTCCCTTGCCAAGGCGACCAATCCGTAGAATGACCTGTCAAAATATAACTATATCTGGCAGCATCAGTGAAGTAGGGAAGGCTCACATCAATTCGCAAAGCATGATAATCAGGCGGTAGCCTCAGCAAGGTTTGCGCTGAATCAGATGGATAAAAATGAAACGAAGCACCATCTTTGGCGAACAAACGAATGATTGGTTTGGGCGTAAAAGCAATATTTAGGGACGTGTTTTTTTTGTTATAAATAGCATAACCATCGTCTAAACCGAAAAGATAGCGACTGCTATCCAATGCAATGATGGTTTCGTAGTCTGTAATCAACTTTAAACGCAAGCGAATAAGGGTTTTGCCTCCCCTCAGTATTTCGACGAAATCAGGGTGGATTTTCATGAAATCATTGTCCAAACCACCATTTAACTTACAATTTTCAAAGCCTTGTCCTTCAATTTTGCTAAAACCCGCTTTGTCATTTTCATACATATAATACGTATCGTCCGCCTTGATATAAAATTCATTGCCCATTTTTGTAAAATCATACTTGACCGCATTCCCTATTTTCATCGGCATAGCCCCCTCAGTATTTTCAAAATTATCGTTGATTTTAAGCTTAAATAGCTGATGATAGGCGTTAATAGCCCACAAATTACCCACAGTATCGCATGCAATTTTCTTAACAGGTTCGTTGAAATTGTTTATTTTTTTCAAGACAGACCAAACACCTTTGTTCTTTTGAAAAACAGCAATTCCTGTATATGTTCCTTGTAAAATTACGTTTTTTACTGAGGGGTGTCTTATAGTACACCAACCGCCTGTGATTTCAGAAATTTTGGACAATTGATTATTGATATTCAATACAAAACTACCACTATTATGACCTATAAGTAATTGATTGTCAAGGTGTTTTAAATCCCAAACTTGCCCTTGTGTGCCATTGAGCAGGGTGAAGTTCTCGGTAGAACCATCGGTTTTAAAAAACAAGCCTTGATTGGTGCCAACAAACAATTTTCCATTGAAAATAGCGGCTGCATACACTGCTCCAATTTTGCCACTTCGGTCTTGAAAAAAGGTCAAAGGGGCGGTCAAATCCACCAAATCAATGCCTTTATCGAGTCCCAACCAAAGGTTTTGCATACGGTCTTCGTGCATAGAAAGCACAGTATTGTTCTGCAAACCATTCTCTTTATTGATGTGTCTAAGAGTCGAACCATCGGGTCGTAACAAATAAATACCATTTAAAATTGTACCGAAAGCATAGTTTCCGTTGGTAAAACGCAATCCTTTATTGAGTTGAAAATTGCGTGAAATGCCCTGTGCTGTCTTCGACCAAGTACTAAAACGTTTGTTTTCAAAGACAAAAATACCATCTCGGACAGTGCCAATAAGGAAGCCGTTGTCGCCATACGGCAAAATGGTAGAGATGATTTTTTGTGCTAAAAAGTCACTGCCTTCGATGAATTGAAATTCATTTGTTGCAGTCAATTCATACAACCCTTTTGAAATCACGGGTAGAATGAGTCGTCCGTTGACTTCGTGCAAAAACATGATGTTGCCAGGGGTGCTTAATACATTTATGTCGTGAAAATCGTATTTATAAATCGTTGAAAATGATTGAAAATAGACAGCTTGGGGCGTAATGACGATGTGCCAAATTTCCTCCCGTTTTACTTTCTCAAATTTGACATTTTTACTGAGGGGGGTATATTCGAGGTTGCCAAAAGCATTTTTTTGAAAAAAACCAAACTCTGCATAGCCTCCTGCATAAATACGCCCCCGTCCGTCAGCGGCAACGGAACGGATGATTTGTTTGTTTGGCAGGGGAAAAGTTTGCCATGTAGTGCCATCAAAACGTAAAAGTCCGTCGCCATTCCCATAGAACATTTCACCGTCAACGGATTGGGTTATTGACCAGTTTTGGTTTTGGGCATGGTAGTCGTTTTTAGTAAAATTGAGTGTACGGGGAACTTCTTGTGCGGTTACCCAACAAACATATAACGCAAGAAAAGCTGTGATGAAATAGGTGTGTAATGCCCTCATGCGAGCAAATAAAAGACATTTCTTTTGGTTTTTATCCTCTTTATTTTAAAAATATCAAGAGAGACGGTTATTAATTCATTCAAAGTAATATTTTTGTCATTGCACCTTATTATTCTAAATAATATTAAAATCAAGAATCATGTTTAAAAAACTTACTTCTCCTCAAATTTGGTCAAATTCAGCGACCGACTGGGCTTCCTTGGTTCTACGTGTGACCTTGGGTTTACTCATGCTTAACCATGGATATCCCAAATTGATGAACTTAATCAGTGGTGAAGAAATCAAATTTGCAGATCCGATTTTGATTGGTATGTCTGCATCCTTAGCCTTAGCTGTTTTTGCAGAGTTCTTTTGTTCGATTCTTATCGTCCTTGGTTTATGGACGCGCTTAGCTTTAATTCCTTTAATGGTAACGATGATTATTGTTGTTAGTATTATCCATGTGAATGATCCAATAGCTAAAAAGGAGCTGGCCCTGCTTTATCTTTTACCTTATATCGCCCTCTTTTTATTAGGCAGCGGGCGTTTTTCAATGGATGCTTTTTTGAATAAGAATAGAAATGTGTGATTAAAAATCCTGTTTTTCCAAAACAAATCACCTTTTTAAGAAAATCAACATAGAATGGGAATTATAAAAGCCCTTGGTACGATTGATAAAACATTAACCAAAAAAGATATAATTGAATTGGCACAAAACGATGCTAATCAAGTGATTACATCTGAACAATTTGATTTACTCAAAGTATATATCGAATTAAAACGCTATGAAACCTATTTATCGGAAGTGATAGAGCAGATAAAACCATTGGCTTTGGGAAAGGCAATCGAACAAGGCGAAAAGGCAATGAATATTGACCACGCCAAAGTGCGGCTTCAATATCGGACGACCTACGATTTTTCACATGATGACAAATGGAAATTCCTCAAAGAGTCTTTGCAAACATCGCAAACGACAATAAAAGAACATGAGGAAATACTGAAAAAACTGACAGATGTGACCGAAGTGGTTGACGAAGCGACGGGTGAAGTGTATCAGATTTTTCCGCCTAAGAAGAGTGAGAGTGCTTTGTTGGTGGTTAGTTTTTGATGGCTAAATATTCTAAAATGCCTTTTGCCCCAACTTTCCCCGCTTGCACCGCATCTACCACTTCCTTACCACCATTAACAGCGTCTCCACCTGCAAAAATGCCTGCTAAATTAGTAGAACCGTCTTGATTAACGATGATTTTACCATATTTATGCACCAAATGAGCATTATACACAAGGCTTTCAAACGGCATTTGACCTGCCGCTTTTATCACCATATCTACCTCTAAACTAAACGTTTCGCCTGTTGGAATGGGAGAGCGACGACCGCTGGCATCAGGTTCGCCTAATATCATTTTTTCACAGACCAATTCTGTTACTTTACCAAGATTTCCTTTCAATTCTTTTGGTGTCGCTAAAAACACAAACTGAACGCCGTCGAGCCGTGCAATATCTACTTCCACGTCTGTACAAGGTTTTTCAGCTTCCGTTCTTCTATAAACAATCGTTACTTCCGATGCGCCGAGTCGTTTGGCTTGTGTGGCAGCATCAATTGCTGTCATACCCAAACCAATGACGGCTACTTTGTCGCCAACGGCAACGGTTTCAAGGGGTTTTGTACGAATATTGTAGATAAATTCAAGCGCATTTTCAACACCTTCCAAATTTTCGCCTGCTATACTGAGGGGTCTCGCCAAGCCGACACCGATGCCCAAAAAGACCGCATCAAAGTTGT
Source organism: Saprospiraceae bacterium (assembly GCA_031411275.1). Lineage (GTDB taxonomy): Bacteria > Bacteroidota > Bacteroidia > Chitinophagales > Saprospiraceae > JAAFJT01. The sequence goes on from JANOAU010000044.1 coordinate 25,086, forward strand.
GTTGTAGCTCATTGAGGAACACATCTTTGCCTAATTCCTGCCCATATTCAATAGTAATACCACCAATGGACGTGATAAAATCTACTTCTGCTTCACAAAATTCAGGTGTGACTTTATAACCCGCTACACCATAAGTCATCAAGCCGCCGCCTTTTTGTTCTTTTTCAAAAATGACGACTTCAACACCTTGACGTGCTAACGCATGAGCGCAAGACAATCCTGCTGGACCTGCTCCAATGACCGCTACACGTTTATTTACTGAGGGGATGCTTTTATACAGTTGCCAATTTTCAGAAATCGCTTTTTCAGTCGAATAACGTTGCAAGCGCGCAATTTCAATAGGTTTTTCGCCCATCAAATTGTAAACACATGCGCCTTCGCACAGTTTTTCAACGGGACAAACACGCCCACAACCTGCACCAAAAATATTAGAATCGAATATCGTTTTAGCAGAACCTTTGATATTATCCGTTGTAATTTGACGGATGAACATCGGTACATCAATCGAGGTTGGGCAGGACTTCATGCAAGGTGCATCGTAGCAAAAAATGCAACGATTGGCTTCTACAACGGCAGCATCGTGTGTCGCAAAAGGGGGATGAATGTCGGCAAAGTTGGCTATGTATTCCGCTTCTGTCAGGCGATTGTCTTTTATCATTTATTTGAACTTAATTTTTAAAGAAAAATGAGGGTGACAAAAATAGTAGAATTTGAGGACAAGTAAAGTTTAATAGTATATAAATCAAAAAAGCCATCTAAAACAATATTTAGTTGGCTTTTTTATCGAATACTGAGGGGCTGGTAATGCGTTAAGATAAAAATCATTACTTAATCAATTCATTATTAACCACCACATTTGAAAACGTCACGCCTTTAATCACACTTTTATTATAAGCACTGTTCTTAGCGGTTATTGTTAAATTGTCGAACGTGAAATTAGACAATCTGTCGTATTCACCGATGTCAATATCAAAAAATACATTGCATTTAAGTCGTATATTTTTCATGGTGATGTTTTGAGAATAAGATAAAGGTGTATCTTTTCTGCCTTTTAAGTCATAAAACTGCGTCCATGGTTTCACGAAAATCATACTATATGCTTGACCTGTAATATCCTGCACCGTTATATATTCATATTTTTGAGGCGTATCAGGGCGCATTTTCAACCATAAAAGTCGCTGTGCTTCGTTGACATGGCAATTACGCATAATGATGTTTTTGTTGTGAATTGATTCACTGCCGCAAGTTAAAGCCGCATGACAAAAACCAAATTCACAATCTTCAATGATGATATTCGTGTTTTCGCCATTCGTCGAATCTTTATCTGCCCAAGGTCCTTTACCCCCTTTTAAGGCAATAGCATCATCATTAACTGCCATATAACAGCCTTTAACAAGTACATTGGAACAGACATCTAAATCTATCGCATCTGTGCTGGGGGCTTTTATAGGCTCATGCGGTGATGTAATATGCACATCCAGAATCTTTACATTGCGACATTGGTAATAATGGCTGGTCCAAAACCCCGCATTGTGGAGCTTGACATCTTGTACTTGCACATTGTTGCAATGCCAAATAAAAACCAAGCGGGGTCTTGACACTTCAAGATTGGTGCAATTGGGATTTTCTTTGCGTCTTTGCCAAAAGGCTTCCCAATATTTCAGTCCATTGCCGTCTATTGTGCCTTTGCCTGAAATCGTAAAGCCATTTACGTTATAGGCGTTCACCACTGCCGAGAAATAATTGATACTTTGCCCTTCAATTCTTGATGGAATATTTGGATAGTCCGCAATATTGTCCGAGCCTTTTAAAACACCCCCCTCAGTAATATATAAGTGTGTCTTGGGTTTGAAAAACAATGCACCGCTTAAGAAAGTCCCTTTGGGAATAATAATCACACCACCGCCTTGATTGGAAGCTGCGTCTATCGTTTTTTGAATAACTTTGGTTTGTAAGACCGTACTGTCATTCACTGCCCCAAAGTCCACAATGTTGTATTGTTTACCAAGGTCTGCCAATTTTACTTTTGCCACATTCGTAAACCACTTTGGTATTTTTGTACCATCAGGGAACGCATTACTACGTTTTCCTTGTGAGTAGCTTAACTGGCTGAATCCCAAAATACAACAGATGATTAAGCTGAGTTTAATTATTTTTATCATTATTCTTATTGTTTTACAACTCCACCAATTTCCCATAAGTCTCTGGTCGTCTATCTCTAAAAAATTGCCAAACATTACGCACTTGGTCAATCATTTCTAAGTCAAATTCGGCAACCAATAACTCATCATTGTCTTCTGATGCTTGGGCGAAAATCTCGCCACGCGGATTGACGAAGTATGATGAACCATAAAATTTACCGACATTCCAAGGGGCTTCTGTACCGACTCGGTTGATGCAGCCCATGAAATAACCGTTCGCTGCCGCGTGAGCAGGTTGTTCGAGTTTCCATAAATATTGAGACAAACCCGCGACGGTTGCCGAAGGATTATAGACAATTTCAGCCCCGTTTAAGCCCAAAATCCTTGCACCATCGGGGAAATGACGGTCATAACAGATGTACACACCTATCGTACAATACTTAGTTTTGAAAACAGGATAGCCTAAATTGCCGGGTTTGAAGAAATATTTTTCATAAAAACCAGACGTATGCGGAATATGGTTCTTACGGTATTTGCCCAATATCGAACCGTCTGCATCAATGACAACCGCCGTGTTGTAAAGCACACCCGATTGTTCTTTTTCATAAATCGGTACAATGATGACCATGCTGTATTTTTTCGCCAATTCTTGCATCAAATCCGTTGTCGCATTCGGAATCGGTTGAGCCGAAGCATACCATTTGGGGTCTTGCCCGGGGCAGAAATAAGGGGTGTTAAAAATCTCTTGTAAACACAAAATCTGTACTCCTTGCCGCCCCGCTTCTTCGATGTACGGAACATGCTTATCGAGCATGGCTTGCATGATTTCTTCTATTGTTCCTTCGCCTTCTGTTTTGGGTAGGCTCATTTGTATTAAGCCGCTTTTGATGATTCTGGACATGTTTTATTCGTTTAAAATTATTTAATCAATTTCTTTAAGTTTTTGTTCTAAGGCTTCAATAGAAGGAAGATTATATTTTATCTCATTTGATAATATATCAGTCAACTTGAATTCAGAAACACCAATAGGCGTTGAAATACCTTTTAAAGCATATTCTGCTTTAACTCGGTCTTTATCTTTGCAAAGTATAATACCTATTGTAGGATTATCAGTTGGCGATTTCAATAAATCATCAACGGCATTTACATAGAAATTCATTTTTCCTGCGTATTCTGGTTCAAATTTGCGGATTTTTAAATCAATAACAATATAGCAATGTAACTTGATGTGGTAAAACAACAGGTCTATTCGATGTTCTTCTTCACTGATGATAATAGAATATTGTCGCCCAATAAAAGCAAATCCAAGTCCTAATTCTAATAAGAATTTTTCAATGTGAGAAATCAAAGCGTCCTCTAAATCACGTTCAGAAGCAGATTCGGATAAGTTTAGAAAATTAAAAATGTAAGGGTCTTTAAAGGTTTGTTGTGCCAAATCTGAATGTGGTTTTGGTAGAGTCGCTGTAAAGTTTGTAATAGATTTTCCCAATCTACCGAATAAATTTTGCTCTATATGAATAACCATCATATCCCTTGACCAGCCATTTTCTATGGCTTTGTGTGCATACCATATTCTTTGTTCTAAGTTCTCTACTTTGTCCATTAAAGTCTGATTATGATACCATGTAATTTGTGCAAGTGGTTCTTGCACAAATTCCCAGTTTGGGTTTTCTTTGGCAAATTTTCTCATATATTTTAAATTGCGTTCTGATAAGCCCGACATATTTGGGAAAGCCACTTTTAAATCTTTTGAAAGTTGTGAAGTAATTTTACTTCCCCAATCAGATTCATTCTGCAACTTCAAAATCAGATTACCAATTTGCCAATAAAGAGATATAAGATGTTGATTTACAGCAAGTATGGCTTTTGTTTTTGATACTTCAATATGGGATTGTATTTGAAGTAATAGAACTTTGTAAATAGAGTTATCAGTTCTATTTATTTGTTCCTTACCTATTTGAGAAAGCCAAATTATAATAGATTCAGCATTAAGAGAAGGTATTGACATGATTATTCTTAGAATCCCATCAGTATTTGTAACATCCGTTAAACGCTCTTTCCCATCAGGCGCAACCATCTTCAACTGTCCACAAATGGCAGCTAATTGAGGTTCTCTTGATTTTAAGGTGTGCCAATATTTTCGAGGATTTTTACTTTCTGTCAAAATGGTAATACTATCAACGATAGAGAAAAACCACTCATCGTTATTCCAAACTCTACGAATGAATTTGTCATTAAAAAGTATAATTTTATCATCTGCCTGCATTTTCCAATTAGTTTTAACTTCTAAATTAAATCTTATCTGAAACCTTATTCCGCTTAATAAATTGCCCATATCCCTTTCCCACTAAACATTCACCGTTATCAATCACGACTTGACCCCTCAGTAAAACCGTCTTTACTTTACCTTCCAGTTCCCAACCTTCATAAGCAGAATAATCAACATTCATGTGGTGTTTTTCTACCGATAAAGTATGTTTTTCCGTAGGGTCAAAAATGACAATATCGGCGTCTGAACCTACAGCAATTGTGCCTTTGCGGGGATACATACCAAATATTTTAGCCGCATTGGTCGAAGTCACTTCCACGAATTTATTAAGCGTAATGCGTCCTTTGCCGACCCCCTCAGTGTAAAGGAGTTCTATACGGTTTTCAATAGCAGGATGTCCGTTGGGGATTTTTGAAAAATCGTCTTTGCCCATCAATTTTTTCTCCCACGTAAACGGACAATGGTCTGTGGCAACCACTTCAATAATACCTTGATTGATAGCAGCCCACAGATGCGTTTGGTCTTTTTTCTGACGCAAAGGTGGCGACATCACCCATTTTGCGCCTTCAAAATTGGGTTTTTCGTAGAGCGAAGCGTCTAAAAGCAGGTATTGAATACACGTTTCTCCAAAAACCTTTTGATTCCGAAAAGTAGCTTGACGAATCGCATTCACAGCACCTTCACAAGTCATGTGGACGATATAAATAGGACAATTATTGTAAAAACCAAAGTCCGTAAAACGATGTGAAGCCTCCCCCTCCGTAATTTCAGGTTGAGAAAGGTAGTGATAAACAGGCGTTAATTTCCCTTCTGTACGGTGTTTGGCAACTAAAAAATCTATCATATCACCATTTGTGGCATGTGCTGTCACCATGCCACCGCATCGCCGTACTTCTTGCATCAAACCGTTCATTTGCCTATCATCAATCATCAATGCACCACGATATGCCATGAACATTTTGAAAGATGTAATGCCTTCATTTTCAATCAATTGTTTAATTTCTATCTTCGTTTCATCGTTAAAATCTGTCACTGCCATGTGAAACGAGTAGTCTCCAACAGCGTTGCCGCTGGCGCGACCTGACCATTCTTCAAAAGCAGAATAAAGCGAATGACCTTGTTTTTGAAGTATAAAATCTATCACCATTGTCGTACCGCCGTGCAAAGCTGCCCGCGTCCCTGTTTCGTAAGTATCGCTTGAAAAAGTACCCATAAATGGCATTTCAAGATGTACATGCGGGTCAATACCGCCTGGGAAAATGAGTTTTCCTGTTGCATCTATGGTTTGAGTGACATCCCCCAACCCCCGCAGGGGGCTACCGATGGCAACGATTTTTTCATTTTCAATGAGAATATCTGCAATGTAGTCGTCGGCGGCAGTAATGATGCGTCCGTTTTTGATGAGTATAGACATAGCAATTAAGTTTAAAAATGATTCGTAGCTCAAAAATACCTAATTTGTAACACTTTTTTTCATCAGTAGCCAATAAACAATCCCCGAAACGCCAAAGCCCACAAACCATGCGTAGTTATAAAGTCCTGATAACCAACTCGGTACAGCGTCTTTTGGCAAAACTCCAATCGCTTCAAAGAAACCTGCGACATTCGGCAAAATGCCCAAAACGAGCGCAAACATCGCTGCCCAATTTATGCCTTTTTGATAACTGTAAATGCCCCCCTCAGTATAGAGTTCACTGACAATCAATTTTTTATGTCGAATAAAAAAATAATCTACAATCAAAATGCCACCAATGGGACCCAATAAACCTGAATAACCGACCAACCATTTGAAAATATAACCAGACGGGTCAGCGATTAATTTCCAAGGAAAAATTAAGATGCCGATGATGCCTGTGATGTAACCGCCTAATTTAAAATTGATTTTTGAAGGCGCGAGGTTCGCAAAATCATTGGCAGGACTAACAATATTGGCAGCAATATTAGTAGCCAAAGTCGAAATAAGAACAGCAATCATCGCAAAACTCACAAGCAATTTGTTCTCGAATTTACCTGCTAAAATGAGTGGATCCCAAATTGTTGAACCATAAACGATGGCGGTGGCAGACGTGACGGCAACGCCGATGAAAGCAAATAAAGTCATGGAAGGCGGTAGTCCAATGGCTTGTCCGACAATTTGCGCGCGTTGACTTTTGGCATAGCGTGTGAAGTCAGGAATGTTTAAAGACAGCGTTGCCCAGAAGCCAATCATGCCTGTCAAAGCAGGAAAAAAGAAGGTCCAAAACTGGCTACTTGTTTGAAATTTTGAAGGCTGTGCCAATATAGGACCTAAACCATTGGCGGCGACCACTGCCCAAAAGAACAAGGCTAATGCTGCTAAGGGTAGAAATATAGCTTTGAAAACCAATAGTTTACGTATGCTTTCTACACCGAGATAGACGATATACATATTCAATAACCAAAACAAAAAGAAGGTGATGGCGGGTCCCGTTTCTAAACCAAAGGACGTTGGAAATATTTGTGGTAAATTACTGAGGGGGGGAATCCACAATTTCAACATCTGAAAAAGGGCAGAACCGCCAATCCATGTTTGAATGCCAAACCAACCACAAGCGACGATTGCCCTTAAAATGGCAGGCACATTTGCCCCCTTTGTACCAAAACTCGCGCGGGCAAAAACAGGGAAAGGAATACCGTATTGCGCCCCTGCATGACCATTTAATATCATGGGAACGAGGACAATGGCATTGCCTAAAAAAATGGTAAAAATGGCTTGTGACCAATTCATGCCGCCTTCGATGAGTGACGATGCAAGCATGTAAGTAGGAATACAAAGGCTCATGGAAATCCATAAAGCGGCATAGTTCCAGGTATTCCAACTGCGTTGGGAGGATGGGATAGGGGCGAGGTCTTCGCTGTATAGGTTGTTACTGTTTTCGTTTTGCATAGAAACGCGGAATTATTGTTGGTTTACGGTTACGGATTGAAATCCGTGTATATTTTACGGATTTCAATCCGTTCTACGATTTTATCGGCTCTAAATATAGAGGGTTTTTAAAATTTTTTTAGCAGTTGTATTACATTTGTGAAAAGAATACATTTTTAACAAACGTAAGTATTTACAAACAAATTAAAAATATGAAAGATTTTAGTAAAGTTTTTGACAATAACAGAGAATGGATAGCTCATAAACTATCCGTTGACCCCACTTATTTTGATAAACTCGGAAGCGGTCAAAGTCCTGAAACCCTCTATATTGGTTGCTCGGACAGTCGCGTAACAGCAGAGGAATTGATGGGCGCAGCACCTGGGGAAGTGTTTGTGCATCGCAATATTGCGAATATGGTTATCAGTATTGACCTCAATGTCATGTCGGTTATGAACTATGCGGTTGACCATTTAAAGGTCAAACACATCATCGTTTGTGGTCATTATGCCTGTGGTGGTGTTAAAGCGGCGATGCAGTCGGCTGATTTGGGTTTATTGAATCCGTGGTTGAGAAATATCCGTGATGTCTATCGGATTCATAGAAAGGAGCTGAATGCTATTAAAGATGAAGCAGCTCGTTATGACCGTTTGGTTGAACTCAATGTGCAAGAGCAATGTGTCAACCTTATCAAAACCGCTGCTGTGCAACGAGCGATTAAATCCCGAGGCTTAACGGTGCATGGTTGGGTTTTTGACGTTCATACAGGTCAATTAATTGATTTGAAAATTGATTTCCCTAAGATTTTAGAGGATATCATGGAGATATATCACTTGCATTAACTTTTTAAGTAGTCATTAGTATTAAGTCGTTAGTTGTGAGACAGCGATTAGGCGCATAGTCAATCTTTTATGCCTGTCAATGAGAAAAAAGCATAACTCCCATGGGGTTTCATGCAGGAATAAAAATATCAAACCTTGCGCCTTTCCCTAATTCGCTTTGTGCTGTAATAAGACCCTCATGATTTTCTACAATTTTTTTTACGATCGAAAGCCCGATGCCTGTTCCATTGTATTCATTTTTACTGTGCAGGCGTTGGAAGACTTCAAATATTTTTTCGCTGTATTGTTGGTCAAATCCAATGCCGTTATCCATAACAGTGATGTGACAATATTTTTTTTGCGGTAAAAGATGGCTATGGAGTTCAATGCCATTTGCAATCTCGCTTTTGATTCGTATGTGAGGCGGCTGGTTTGGGTATGAAAACTTTAATGAATTGCTTACAAGATTGAGCATGAGCTGACGAAACTGAAAAGGAATGATATTAACCTCACATAATTCGGTTGATTCAATAACAGCATGTTTCTCATTTAATTCTTCTTGTAGATCTTCTTTAACTTCTGCAATAATTTTACTGAGGGGGGTCGTCTCAAGTTTACGCTCGTTTGTGTTGGTGCGGGAATAGGCAAGCAAATCTTGAATGAGGGTTTGCATTCTTTTGGCGGCATCCTGCATCCTTTTAAAATTATCTTTCCCGTTTTCTGAAAGATTATTTCCTTCTTTTTCTAAAATGCGTGTAGCGAAAGTTTGAATTTTTCTTAAAGGTTCTTGCAAATCATGGCTGCTTATATAAGCAAATGACTGTAGTTCTTTATTCATTTTTTCAAGCTGATCATTTTGGCTTCTAAGTTGTGCTTCCGCTTTTTTTCTTTCTGTAATATCCTGGTAAGATGTTACTGTATAACTTTCAGTGCCTATCCTGATGACTTCAAATGAAACAAGAGCAGGAAATGTTTCTCCATTTTTTCGAGTGTACAGTATTTCAAAGTTCTTCATTTTTTCCGATTGTTTTAACTTTAATAGGAGGGCTTCCGTTTCTTCTTTTGATAAAGCCTGTACTTCAGCAAGAGAACGGTTTTCATGAAGGTACTCGAATATCAAATCAACTACTCTTTTGGTTTCTTCAGGATTCAACAAATTCAATTCCTCAGAAGAATGATCAATTACTTCTTCTTTATTGTAACCAAATGCACTGTAAAAAAGATTATTGGCATATTTTATTTTATTGGTTTGGATTTCTGAAAGCGTCATAGGAACTGGGTTGCTATCAAAAATTTTATAAAAACGTTCTTCGCTAATCTTCAGTTCTTCCTCATATTTTTTCTGCTCTGTTACATCCTGCGCTGTCCCCGACATTCTAATAACCTCCCCAGCCTCGTCAGTAATGACTTTCCCTGTAGCACTGAGAATCCTGACTTTTCCGTCCGCACATGCCGCCTTGTGGAAGAAATTGTAGGGCTGATGATCTTTAAATGCCTGCTGTATGATTGAATTTACATATTCCCTATCATCAGGATGGATATAGTTGAGATAAGTCTCATAGTCGGCATTGAAGTTCTGCGGAGTTAAGCCGAAAATCCTAAAGAGTTCATCAGACCAATTTATTTTATTTGTTCGCACATCCCATTCCCAGCTGCCAATATGTGCCAGTTGCTGGGCTTCCAGAAGTTGATTGGTTTTATTTTGTATCGTTTCTTCCGCCTGTCTGCGTATAGAGATATCACGTATAAATCCAATAAAAATATAGCTGCCATTTATTTTGGATGTAGATATTTTCAGTTCAATAGGAAACTCACTGCCATTTTTCTTTAAAGCTGATAACTCTATAGGTTTATTAATTACAGGGCCTTCACCGGTTCTTAAAAAATGTTTCATCCCCCTATCATGACCTTCGCGATACCGCTGCGGAATGATTGTTTCAGTGAGTGACTTACCAATAGCCTCACTTTCTTTCCATCCAAAAATAGTCTCGGATTCTACATTCCAACTTCTGATAATCCCATCTTCATCGATAGAAATGACAGCATCAGGTGCGTGTTGTAGGATGGCTTGAATCCGTTTATCACTTTCTTTGAGATTCTCCTCTAACCTTTCCGACAGGGCTATTTGTTCCTGTATTTCGGTTTTGGAACCAACCCACAATTTAATTTTACCTAACTCATCCTTTATAGCTACTGCTCTGGTGAGATGCCATAAATATTGTCCATCCTTCCTCCGAAACCGGTTTTCAATGACGAAATCTTTTCCAGTGATAATGGATTCCTGCCACAACCGATGATATTCTTCTTTATCATCTGGATGAATAATCGTTTTCCATGCCCAATTTTTTAATTCATCGATAGACAAACCTGTATAATCAACCATCACTTGGTTAAAATAATTTTTATTGCCTTCTGCATCTGCAGTCCATACTTTCTGCGGCATTCGTTCTGCCATTTGGCGAAATTGTTCTTCAGCATTTTTTTGCTCATTAATATCTGTAAATGCACCGACCCATTTTACGATGTTATTTTCTTTATCAAAAACAGGTTCTCCTTTTACAGCATGCCATCTGTATTCACCATGTTTACTTTTAAGGCGCACATCACATGTGTAAGTGTTTCCTGTTGTTAAGCTGTGTGTCCATGCTGCATTGATGTTATTATAGTCATTTGGATGCACTATTTCCCTCCATTCTTTCTCGCCACCGGGTTCAATACCTGAATATTCTTTCCATCTGAAAGAAGCAAATTCTTGATTGCCCTGTGCATCTGTAATCCAAACCAATTGAGGTAATGTTTGGACCAGGGAACGGAAACGTTCTTCGCTTTCCTCAATTTTTTTCCTTGCTAAAACATTTTCCGTTACTTCCACACCCACTGACATCACACCTTTTATTTCTCTATCGCTGCTGTACCAAGGCATGTAATGCAAATCGTAATAGCCCGTATAGTTTTCTCCATAGCGTTTGAAATTTACTTCTATTTCTTTTCCTTCATAGGAAACACCTGACTGGAAAACGGCTTTGTAAATATTTTTGCGTTCGGGCAAATCGGGGAAAAATTCGCTCATTGTTTTATTAATTACTTCCTCTTCTGTTTTCCCCATCAAATGTAAAGCGGTTTCATTGGCAATTTTTACTATTAAATTTTCCCCTTCAATCAATACGATGGCAACAGGGGCTTGTTTTATCAGTGATTGTAATTCTTTTTGGCTCGCTTCAATGCGTTCATTTTTTTCAAGTTGAACATTTTTATGTATCATATCGATTTGCAACTGTTGGGCACGTAGTAATGATTTGTTCAATTGCCAAAAAGTGAGAATGAGTATAATTAAGCCAAGCAAACATAAGATAAAAAATATAAGAGGTGTAATCTTTGTTTGCTTATAAAGTTCCTTGCTGCGATATGCCATTAACTTATTTTCACGGGCAATCATCGTATTTATTTCGGTTCGTAAACTGTCCATGATTGATTTTCCAATCAGTATTTCTTCGGCAGTGAGTTTACCAAGTTTATCCGCTTCCTGTATGTTCAGCATACTTTCTTTTTTATGTCCTACTAAAGTTTGAACTGCCTTTAGCGTTTCTTGCTGTGTGGGATTGTCTTCAATAAGTTTTTTAAGATTTTGAATATGTAAAGGATATTCAGCTAACCCTTTCTGGAACGGTTCAAGAAATCGTGCATCATGTGTAAGCAAATAACCACGATGTCCTGTTTCTGCATCTTTTAGACTGCTCATAATTCTTTCCAATTCAAGTGTAACTTCTGTCGTATTGTTTACTATTTGTCCTGATTCAATAAGTGAAAACAGGCGCGAATAAGTAATTAAAGTAAGCATTAACAGAAAAACGATAGCAGCTATAAAAGTAAGACGTAAGTTTTTATTTTGCTTATTCATTTTATATTTTGGTTAAGTTGTTTATAATACATATCTTTTACTCGGCTCATATTATTGTTATGGGCTTTGTAGCGAATCATTTTTCTCATTACCAATCAAATCATACTCATTTTATTGTCCTAATGCTTTTATCTGTTGCAAATATATCAAAAAGCCTTGAAAACGTTTCCTTTTCAAGGCTTTTTGCTTTGTCGTTTAGAAGGAATACTGAGGGGTATGGTTTTGCTTTTATTTTGTATGTCTGGACACCCTTTTGATGGTTGATTTATAACAACAGTCAGAACCAGCGTTGCAGTTCTTTAGGTGAAAAGGGGAAGTTAAAGTGAAGTTGTATCCTAAGTCTACTGTTTTTGGGCTGTTGTGAAAATGACGAATTGTTATCACTTTTGTCTCGGAAACGATACGGATTTACAGAATGAGTTACCGAATAGTACTCCTCAGTATAGAGAAGTGAGACGGCATTAATAAGGGGGTATCACAGATGTAAGCCATTTATAGAGCTAAAAGTGCCGCTTTATTAGTTAGTATATAAACAGCCATACCTGCCAAGTCCGTCAAAAAATGAGTTATAACGCATCCTCTTAAGCTTCTTGTTTTATAATAACAAAGCCACCAAATTGACCCGACAAAAAAAGTTCCGACAAAGGCAACGATACCAGAATCTCCTTTACTGTTAACACCAAATATTAAAGGATGACTTGCTGCGAAAAGAAATGAGGAAAAACAGAAAGAAAATGTTGTAAACCCATAAAGTTTATTAATGACCCCTCTCCAATATATTTCTTCTAACCATGGACCAGTAAAACAAATAATTAAGTTCATTAAAAGCCACTTGTCCATAGTAAGTAAACTTTTGTTTGGAATAAAAATAAAATATATTGTCGGAATAATAAATATTAATGGCAAAAGATTCCAGTATGATAGGATTGATGGTCGAAACATTTGTTGTATATCACTAAAATCTAAAAACAAAATTATTGAGACTATTATCCATGCGCCATAAAAAACCAATACATAAGCCCAAGCTGTCGCTTTGTTGGGACTTACAAGTTCAGCAAAATAATGACCTATAATAATAAATAGGAAAACTGAAAAAGGAAAAAGCAACTTTAATGTTCTTAATTTCATTGATGGATTAATATAAATAAACCTTGTGCTTTTAAGAGGTTTCACTGAATATAGCCGCCAACGGTAGAGGCTTTGTGCAGTTGCGGAATTGACCAACTGTCCGCCCGAAACCAAAGCTGGGATATGTACTGCTGATGATTGCTTCAATGTCCAGCCCCAATTGCATAAAACCTGATGTTAGCGGTTCGGGCTTCTCGTTGCGTTTTTGTTTAAGATTGTCAATTCAATTTGTCAAATGATAGTATATTAAATTAGGGTCTGTCTTATCAAGTTCATTTGAATCTATAAACGAGAATTTCTTCAATAATTTTATAGAACTCTGGTTATCTCTGTGAAAGAAGGCATCAATTTTTTTAACTTCAATTGTATTGAATGCATAATCAATAACCTTCTCTACAGCCTCCTGCATTATTCCCTGTCCCTGAAAATTTGACAAAAGTTCATATCCGATTTCACATATTCCCTTTTCATTTGAAAAGTTGAAAAGGCAAATTGTCCCAACCAATATGTTTTTGTCCTGAAAAGTTATTGCCCAATATACAGAGTCATTTTTATTAATATTCTCATTAATCTTATTAATAAAATTCCTGGCATCATCAATGGTATTGGCTATTTGTCTATCAAGATATTTATTTATTTTACTATCAGAACGCAACGTGAAAATTTCTTGTTCGTCATTAATTTCCAGTTGTCTCAATGTCAACCTTTCTGTTTTCAAAACTGGAAACGGCTTAAAATTTCTATATCCCATTTAAACTGATTAAAAAATTTATCGGTGTCGCTTTATAATGATTGCTAATGAACAGGGCTTTGTGCAGGTTGGAAAATAGCATTCTGTCTGCGTTAAACGGAAGACGAATTTATAAATAAAAGTTGAGTTTATACTGAGGGGTCAAGAAAAAACCGCTGCCCGAATAAGAGCTAAATAGAATTACAAATGCTCATTGTTATTCCGTCCACTCCACTTTTGCCAAACCCCTTGTTAGCGGTTCGGCTTTCTTTGTCAGAGATTGTTTTATCGTCCAATTGTTTTGTGACGCCAAACAGCAATTACATTGGTGTTAGTATGATGTTCATCAGGATTATTCTCTAAAAGTCGTTTTTTTATGTCATACGCTTTTTTAAAGTCGTCAATAAGCCCTTTGTCGTTAATGTCTGTCGGCAAAAATGTTTCGTCAAAACCACCACAATTTGTCAAAGCACTGATGCTGAAATCTTGGTCTAATAAGTCGTAACCGACAAATTCATAATTTTCAACATTTATGTTTTTACAGTCTTGGTCTGGCTCTAACACAACCGTCAAAAGATTAAACTTGTCTTTTGCTTTCAATCTTTTAAACACAAAATCAAGTGTCGTGAAAAACCCCGTCTGATAAAGCTCAACGGTATGAATAAAATTCCAATCATCTGCATTGTCATAGTCTGGTTCAACTAAAATTTCATTTAGCATTCCGTCAAGCGAAACAAGTTCTGTCAAATGGGTCAATTTAGACCATTCGATATACTTGTCCCAAGACATTCCGTCTTCGTCATAAGTCCTCTGGTATTTCCTTGTTGCGGTATATAAAAATGTCATCTGGTATTTCTGTCTTGTTGCTTTAAAATGACGCACAACGTTGAAGCATTTATGAAGTAGCGGCAATGGCGTTACTTCAGTTGAAATCGTTAGTGAAGATAAATAGCAATCAAATGACGAAATTAAGGAACTCCAGCCGCTATTTTATAAATGCACTGTTATGCGTAGTTTTTTTCTTAGTCTTTATACTTTATCGTGACCCAAAGTCTACCCGTCGTTTTGTCAAGAAGCACATCATAGCGTTCTTCATCTGGCGGACTTTTCTTGTAGTAAAGGTCAGAACCAATCAGAGATTCCTTTTTCAGGTTCAAAAACCTGCCGTATTCGAATTCGGTAGAGGAACTTAATTTTTTTAAATTATAGTCTTGAATGTATTTATTAACATCGAAGTTATTTTTGTCTATAGTAAAGGATGCCATTTTAGTATTTTGTCCTTTCTCATAATCGCAATCCCATTTAGTGACCTTTGGAACATCGATATGTGCATGTAATTCTATATTGTCGATATTTGCCCATTCACAACTTCTTTGATTTCGAATAGAGTTTACGAATCCTCTGAACCCCATAAAAGCAAATACGCATATTGCTAAAATCGAAGATAGTATGATAATTGTACCTTTTTTTTTTATTGACATGTTGATAGATTTGTAAAGTTTCTAAAATTGCGCATAACCCATGAATATACGACAAAAATACTACTCTTTTTTTAAATTTAAATTATCGAATGGGCTTTTTATCATACACACATATAAAACAAACAACCCCATAAAAACAAACGCCTGCAAGTCATATCCTCATTACGATTTTTAATTTTTTGTCTCTATTTTAGGAAAGTTGCCGACTTTTCACAGTCATTTTTATCCGCATTTTCATCACAAATAACAATATTCTGTTTTTATCCCCTAAAAAGCAAACCCCTCAGTATATTTTGCCAAAAACAAACCACAAAAGCTACGTAGCAGACAAAACCGCTCTTTTTTCTCATTAAACCCTGTTCTTATCCCAGTAAAATTGTCTTTTTACTAAATGAAATTGCTTTTTTACTGAATGGAATTGCCTTTTTACTAAATGGAATTGCCTTTTTACTAAATGAACTTGTCTTTTTACTGAATGGAATTGCTTTTTCACTAAATGGAATTGCCTTTTTACTAAATGGATTGCCTTTCTACTGAATGGAATTGTCTTTTTACTGAATGGAATTGTCTTTTTACTGAATAAAACTGCCTTTTTACTAAATGAAATTGCCTTTTTATTAAATGAAATTGCCTTTTCCTTTCGATTCTAAATTGGTAGTGCGTGCTAAAACCCTTGGACCCAATTCGTTGAAAAGCGATATGATACAATCTGATGAAGTGATGGTTTCTTGAGTTATGAGTTATGAGTTATGGGTTATGAGTTATGAGTTATTTTTTGGGTTGGAGATTTTGTTTAGTAGTTAGAATAATACTTCTTATCATTTTTAGTAATTGTGCGCAATCAGAATGAATTGAAATGAAAGATGTTTCGTCAATATATTCTGTTGCTTTCAGTAATTCTAACCAATAAAGCGTTTCATCCGCTTCTTTTTGAGCAATACCTAATTTATGAATAAAATCAGTTTTGCTTTCGCCATTTAATGCTTCTCTTATATTTGCACCAATAGACGTTCCACAACGTAGGACTTGCTTACTAATGATATACTCTTTTTTAATTTCTATTAAATGACAACTCATTTTTACAATTCTAATTGACAATTGAAATGATTTGTCTTTAATTAAGCTTTCTTTCATAATAGTTCATTTTTTAAAAAATAACTCATAACTCATAACTCATAACTCATAACTAAACACAAACCGTATCTGCTATCGCCAACGCCTGCGAAATAATCGCCAAACCTTCATCAATTTGCGCTTCCGTTACAATCAAAGGCGGGGCGATGAAAATGTAATTCCAACGCACAAAGGTGTACATACCGAGTTCCGACAATTTAGCAGCGACTTGTGGCATGATACCCATTTCAGAAGGTTTTGCATTGAAGGGCGCAAGAGGTTCTTTAGTAGCTCTGTTTTTCACCAATTCCAAGCAACCGAGTAAACCTGTGTTGCGCCAATCGCCGATGCACCGATGTTTATGAATCAATACCGTCATTTGTGCATCGAGGTATTTGCCCATTTTAGCAGCATTTTCCACAAGGTTATCGTCTTGATAAATCTGCAAAGTTTCTAATCCTGCGGCGCAAGAAACGGGGTGTGCCGAATAGGTCAAACCCAACATCAAAGGACGGTCGTTATAGTGTTCTGCAATTTTATCGCTCACGATGAGTGCGCCTAACGGCAAATATCCTGCTGTAATGCCTTTTGCCGTGGCAATCATATCTGGCACAACGCCAAAATTGTCCACGCCCCACCAATTGCCTGTGCGTCCAAAACCTGACATCACTTCATCAGCAATGAGCAAAATGCCGTATTTATCGCAGATATTACGCAGATGTCGCCAATACTGAGAGGGGTACTTGATGCAGCCCGATGAACCGCTTTCGCCTTCCATGAGTATTGCCGCCACATTTTCAGGTCCTTCAAACTGAATAACGCGCTCGATATGACTTGTACATTCGTAATTACAGACATCAGGTCCTTTTTGACCAAACGGGCAACGGTAGCAAAACGGGTCTTCGACATGAATGACATTGGGTACTTGTTGACTGTCGCTTGGCAATTTGCGCGGGTCACCCCCTGCGGTCATAGCACCATAACTTGCACCATGAAAAGCCCTATAACGCGCAATGATTTTATGCCGTCCTGTGTATTGACGTGCCAATTTCATCGCATTTTCAATAGCCGTTGCACCGCAGACAGTAAACAGTGTTTTGTTCATGCCTTCTGGGGTGATTTCAGAAAGTTTCTTACCTAAATCGCCTCTGACTTTCGTTACACAGCTTGGTGTCACGTAACTCACTTGTTGCATTTGCTTCGCCACGGCTTGCGTAACGCGTTGATTGCCATGACCAATATTGACATTCATCAAGCCTGATGAAAAATCAAGATAACGTTTGCCGTTGTAGTCATAGAGATAAACACCTTCGCCGCGTTCAACGGCAATAGGGTTCAATCCTGCTTGTTTTGACCATGAAAACAAAGTATAATCGAGACTGTTTTGAACGATTTCGGCACGGTCAATGCCTATTATTTCTTCTGTTTCAGTCAGCATATTTTTGATTTTATTTAGTTTGAAAATTTATAATTACTGAAGGGGACTTATTGATGAACGACTATCTTTTTTACAATCGAATGTCCCAAAGATGTTTCAATTTTTAGAAAATAAATACCATTTTGGATATTATTTAATACCCAATGAGCTGATTTTGCATGATTAAATTCTTTTTCTTGGTAGATATGTCCTAAAGCGTCGATTAAAGAACATCTTTCAATCAAATGATTATCGTTGCTTTGGATATCTAAATAATTCTGCGTCGGATTGGGCGAAACGGACATGTTAAGGCTATTATTTTCATGAGTGTCTGTCACTAAGCCACAATTTGAGCCATTATAATTGGATGTTGTATAAAAGATTTGATTGTCTTTAAAACATATTGGAGTGAAAAAAAGGACATCTGATGCGCCATTACAAACACGAGAAGTAGATAAATTATCAGATGTGCCAAATCGGTCATAAATTTCAAATTGTAGATTGTCATACCAAAAACATTTACGATGACATTTTGTGATTCTAACAGAATTTATTGTTTTAACAGAGTCTGCATAAAGTATTGTTTTTAAATTACTATTAAAAGGATTTGTGAAAACAATGGAATCCCCAACTGCCATATTTGTTCTAAAAACCAATTCGAATTTACGGGCAGATGAATTCCAATAGAATATGGAGTCTTTAACTTGCCTTGAAAAATAGACCTCTTTAGAAATGCCTGGAGGGGAGGTACTTTGGTTGATTTGTACAATTTTTCTGCAAGGAATACCTTCACAAAAAGTATCTTTTTCAGATGTTACTGTATAACTACCAGAAAAAAGAAACCCGCTTGCGAATCCGTAAGATTTTGTACCCACAGGCATATATTCTGTTTGTGAAAACAATTTATTGAGGATTAAGAAATGAACGATTAGTCCTAAGACTATTGTTTTTGTCATTTGTATTTTGATTTTTAGTATTCAAAAAATGAAATTTACTGAGGGGGTATCATTCGGGCAAAATCAAGAAAGACAAATCGAGTTCAAAACCCTTTAAGACATCTTCACCCGATAGTTTTTTATCAAAACCTTCAATGGTTTCCATAGAACCATTAGCACGATAGATATAACTTGTACGGGTTTTAGGGTCAATAAGCCAACCTAATTTGACACCATTTTCTATCCATTCAAGCATTTTATGTTGCAAATCAACCAAATTATCGTTTTCAGAGCGCACTTCGGCTACAAAATAAGGACAAATGTGCGTAAATTTTTTGCGGTCTTCCGCAGGTAATTGTAACCATTCATGAAGTGGCAACCAAGACGCATCAGGTGACTTGACCGCTCCTGTTGGCATCGTAAAACCTGTTGATGAACTAAAAGCAATACCTTTGATTTCAGAAGTTCTAATATTCCAATCTGTTAGTTGGTAGCTTACTAAATTCTCATAGTGTCCGCTTTCATTTCCTGTTGGTTCCATAATTATTATTTTTTTATCCGCTTCGCGTTCAATCCGCAGGTTTGAGTTTTGTTGACAAAAATAGAAAAATTCATCTTCTGACATCTCATCAGCGACGATGGTTAGTTTAGGATAATTTAAACCATAAATAGTTGTTGCGTGGCTCATTTTTCTTTATTTTGATACAAATTTAAGAAAAAATACTGAGGGGTTATGTTTTCTTAATATACTGATTTGCCTTCACATTTTGATCTGCCAATGTAGCTGTTTCCAAAATGCGTTTGGCTCGTGTTTCAGGCGTTTTAGCATTCAAAATCCATTCTAAAATACCTCTACGGCTTGATTTCGAGAATTTTTCCCAATGTTCTAAGGCAGATAGGTTGTGTTCAAAAGCGACCATCAAATCAGGTGGAATAATGGTTTCGGTCACTTCATTCAAGGCATCCCAAGTACCGTGTTGTTTGGCATATTCTACTTTTGCTAAACCTGCGGGCAGCATCAACCCCTTAGTAATCAGCCTATCCACACGTGTTTTGTTGAGTGCCGACCAATTGCTTTTAAGACTGCGCGGCGTGAAAAGGAGTTTTGAGCTTGTCGCATCTATTTTCCGCTTTGTGCTGTCAATCCAGCCAAAACAAAGGGCTTCCTCTACGGATTCATCGTATTTTAGATAGGGCTTGCCTGTTTGTTTTAGATAGGTCAAAAGGAATACACCAGTTGACGTTTCGTAGTTTTCAAGTAACCAAGTACGCCAAGTGGCTCTGTCGGGCGCATAAAAAATGGGTATTTCGTTTAATTTTGCCATGAAAGTTATTTTGTTTACCACATAGACACATAGAAATCATAGTTCCTTACAGGATGACAAAAAAGCTATATGTGCTATGAGCCTATGTGTTGAATTAAATCGTTACGACATCCAATTCGTCTTCGCTTCCGCATTCCATTTAGTGGTCGTTTTCTTCAATTTTGTCCAAAATTCAATTGAGCTTTTGCCTGTAATATCGCCAACACCAAACCGTGAATCATTCCAACCGCCAAATGAAAACGGCTCGCGAGGAACAGGTACGCCTATATTAACGCCGACCATGCCCGCCGAAGCGCGCTCCATAATATAACGTGCAAAACCACCATTTTGAGTAAAAACAGAAGCCGCATTGCCGTAAGGATTGGCATTTTCAATCGCTAAGGCTTCATCAATGGAATTGGTACGCATGATGCTGATGACGGGACCAAAAACCTCTTCTTTAGCAATCGCCATATCGGGCGTGACATAATCAATAACCGTTGTGCCGACATAAAAACCATCCTCTTTCCCTTCAACAACGGCATTTCTGCCATCCACCAAGACCTTTGCACCAGCCGCTTCCGCTTCCGTAATATAGCGTTCAATCCGTTTTTTAGCTTCGGGCGAAATGACTGCACCGAGGTTTTTACCCACTTGAATCTTACGGGCTTCGTCGCATAACAAAGCAATAATATGGTCAACGGGACCCACAGCCAACATAGCAGAAGCCGCCATGCAACGTTGTCCTGCACAACCCGCCATAGAAGCAGCGACGTTTGAAGCCGTCATAGCAGGGTGGGCATCAGGCAGAACGATGAGGTGATTTTTAGCACCACCCAATGCCAAACAACGTTTTAAATTAGAAGAAGCACGACGATAAACGATTTTTGCTACTTTCGTTGAACCCACAAACGATACGGCTTCAATGCCTTTATGGTCGCAAATTGCTTCCACAATATCACGGTCGCCATGTACGATGTTTAAAACGCCATCAGGTAAACCCGCTTCTTTTAATAATGCGGCAAGGCGCATCGTACTGAGGGGTACTTGTTCAGAAGGTTTGATAATCATGGTATTACCCAAAACGAGGGCGTTTGGAATAGTCCAATTCGGCACCATTGCTGGGAAATTGAACGGTACTATGGAAGCGACAACACCCAAAGGAAATCGTTCTGTGCGACATTCAACGCCTTTGGAAACCTCCAATAATTCGCCTTGAACAAGTTGTGGCATGGCGCAAGCGAACTCTGTTAGTTCGATAGACTTTTCGATTTCAGCACGGGCTTCTTCGAGGGTTTTGCCGTTTTCTTCGTGTACAAGGTATGTTAAGGCTTCTGCATCGCGTTCCAAAAGGGTTTTGTAGCGAAAAAACACTTGTACCCGTTCTTTTATAGGCATTTTTGACCAGCCTTCAAAAGCAGTAGCGGCAGCTTCAACGGCGGCATCTAAGTCATCAGCTGTTGACATCGGGACACGACTTAAAAGCGACCCGTCAGTAGGGGAGACGACTTCAAGCCAACGGAGGCTTGTAGCGGCTTGTGTTTTGCCGCCGATGTAGTTACCGAGTTCGGCGTATTTCATTGTTAAAGTTTCCATATTATCGGATTTAGATTTGAAAAGTTTTATTCTTCTTTATCGCAACGTGAGAAATAGGGCTAATGATACCGAAACAGGTATTTTTTCCCAAATTATCTCCAAATTACATAAAACACATGGTCGCAATGTACGGTGAGACGTAAAGTTAGAATAAAAAGTGTTGGAACTGTTGTATTGTAGTGGTTGATTTCAATTTGGTGCGTATTGTTTCCTAAGGTTTAGAGTTGATGGTTATGAGGTATTTTCGATTTTTAGGCTTTTAAAACACTGCCTCTACACGCGGTCTTGCCGCCAGCGGTACAATCGTTTTTTTAACTTTAAAAGTGATTTTTGTATTTTTTAATTTCGGCGGTGGTGAATATGTCAGATTTATGACTTTTTTGAGCGATACCCGCTTGCCAAAGGGTGAGGCTGAATAGCAAAAAAACACTTTTTTCATCTGTCTTTAAAATTTTATACGTGAATGACATTGAGTAAATATGAATTGATGTTGCAAAGTTGGGATAGGACTATTACAGAAATATCACAAACCATTTTTAGGCATTTATTTTTGATAGGAATAGACCATAAACCTCTAAAGGCAGCCCTACTAATAGGTCTCTGTTTGTTTACTTTACCAGCTTTTTCTCAAAAACCAATAGTAAAAGAACAAGTTTATATTATGAAAAAAGGTCGGCATCACGCAACTAAATTATTGACTAACAGGCTTTTACGACAAGTAGAGTATTTACATTGGTACAATCGTTTCGATACAACAGCTCGGTACATAATTAGGAATAAACAGGGTCGTATTCATGTGGATCAATTGGATTGGTCTAAATTATCGGGCATTACTTTTACTCCTTGGCAGCCTCGTAAGCAAACGGCTATGGCCGGTTGGCGTTACAATCCAGTAAAAGATTCTATCGAATTAACGCCTTATTTTCATGTCAATGGTCGTCGAATTTTCAAAGACGAGCCGCATTTAACAATCGGTGTCAATGAACCTTTTGAGCATGAGATACACTTAAATTATGAATCGAAAGAGATAACCGTTACCCTCATAACAGCACGGGGTATATTGTCTGAAACGCATCAGTTTGCAACGTTTAGAAAGTGGTTAGTCCAGATTCATCCTTATTTTGGTGGCAATAAACGTGCGCCACGCCGCATAAAATTGTGGGTGCGTCTTGAGATAAAAAAACGCTGATTGAAGGGCTTTATGCCAGAACTTTGACGGATTTACTGAGGGGGCAGTTTCTTATATCATACATTTTTTTGAAATTTTACATTTCTTTTAAGGTGCTATAAAACCATTCTTTTACTTTTAGATTTTATTCAAAATTTTAACAAAATATAATGAAAAGTATCCATTTTTATCTCTTTTTATCTCTTTTTGCTTGTTTTACACAAGCTCTTACAGCGCAACCCATCAAAGCGGGCGTAAACTACGCTGAAACCAACACCGAATCCGGTAAAGTACGCGGCTACACACACAACGGTATTTTTACTTACAAGGGCATTCCTTACGCCCAAGCTGAACGGTTCATGGCACCGACCAAAGTGAAGCCTTGGACAGGTGTTCGCAGTTCCTTGGTGTATGGCCCTGTTGCGCCATTACTTGACCCGACGACAAGCGTACAAGACGAAGGTGAATTTGTCTTTCACCACGATTGGGGCTACACAAACGAAGCATGTTTGGTACTTAATGTGTGGACGCCAAGCATCAATGATGGCAAAAAACGTCCTGTGATGTTTTGGATTCATGGCGGCGGTTTTACTGCTGGTTCTTCACAAGAATTGCCTTCTTATGATGGTGAAAATTTAAGTAAAAAAGGCGACGTGGTAGTTGTCTCTATCAATCATCGCTTGAATATTCTCGGCTTTTTAGACCTGTCCGCTTATGGCGAAAAATATAAAGGCTCTGCTAATGTGAGTGTTTTGGACATGAAAGCAGCTTTGGAATGGGTAAAAGTCAATATTTCTAATTTTGGCGGTGACCCCAATAATGTCACCATATTTGGTCAATCGGGTGGGGGCGCAAAGGTCAATACCTTGATGGCTATGCCTTCGGCTAAAGGCTTGTTTCACAAAGCCATCAATCAAAGTGGCTCTTTTAGGACGGCTATGTTGGAAAAATCTGAAACACAACAAATCACAGCAGAGGTCTTAAATGCCTTGAATTTGAAGCCCGAACAAGCCGATTCGTTACAAAAAGTGCCTTTTGAACAATTAAGTGCGGCGGGCAAAAAGGCTTTGAAAGTGGTTGCTGATAAAATGAAGGCAGAAGGAAAACCTGTCATTGGTTTTGGATTGAGTTGGGGACCGAGCCATGATGGCAATGTGTTGCCTTACCAGTTATTTTCAAAAGAAGCGTTTGAATTGTCCAAAAACATTCCTTTGTTGATTGGAACAACTAAGAATGAGTTTATGCCTTTTGCAAATATGGCGATGAGCAATCCAACGATGGATCAAGTCACAGAGCAAATCAAAAAAACGCAAAAGGATAAAGCCGATGCTTTCATAGTTGCCGTCAAAAAAGCCTATCCAATGGACACCAAACCCTTGGATTTGATTAGTATTGATGCTACTTTCCGTCCTGGTGCCGTTGTGCAAGCCAATGAAAAATCGGCTGTTGCGGGTGGTGCGCCTGTCTATATGTACCTTTTCACTTGGCAATCACCTGTTTTAGATGGTAAATTCAAAGCAGTGCATTGTATGGAAATACCCTTTGTGTTCAACAACATCGCCCGATGTGAAGAAATGACAGGCGGTATGAAAGATGCTTATATTTTAGCGGATAAAATGAGCCAATCATGGATAAACTTTGCCCGTTCAGGCAATCCTAACCATGTCGGTTTACCGAAATGGGCGGCTTATAATGCTAAAAACACAGCGACTATGCACTTTGACAATACTTGTGTTGTGAAACCGCAGATGGATAAGGAATTGTTTGATTTGGTAGTGCCGAAGTAGGAAATATTGAGGGGTGGTTATCACACCTCAGTAAAAAAGAAGAAAGTCTTGCAAACATCTTGTTTGCAAGACTTTCTTCTTTTTACTGAGGGGGGTACTTTTACTTTTATTTCGCGAGTTAACATACTCATAGAATATGACGATTTGGTGAAAGCAGTGCATCAAGCCCCAGTATTCTTTGTTGTTGGTTTGTTGATAAAAAAGTAAGACCTGTGCTGATCAGTAGCGTAAACAGTCGTTTGTATTGAGACACATAATATATTGGATATTTATTAATTCGTATCTCACTAATAAATATTACTTATAACTACTAATTTTATATTTTTCAAGTGTTTATTTTTATTGATTTTTTAAGATTAACATTGTTTTTTTGTACTGAACATTATGATATTAATATTCTTAATCTTAAAAAATTACTAAGATGAATGCAATTTCTTCGTGGTCAAGCTCAGCTCCATATTATTTTACAGATGCCGATAAGTCTGTACACTATCATAAAAAGATAAACAATAATTCTTTTGATGTACATCTTGTTAATAGTTCTTTATGGATAGTGGCTTCTTTAAATAATAAATGTAAAGTAGCTTTTAGAACAGCATTTTGTCCTGATGAACCATTAAAAATAACGCAAACAACAGAAATAGATAACGGCATTGAACTGTCTTTACTGTGCAGTATGGCCGATTTTAAGGTTATTATTCACTTTACTGAAAGTGATTATCCTATATTACATTATACGACTTCAATCATACCACACAAGCCTTTGTTATTTCCTTTTTCGCCTCGCGACATTCTTATCTTAGATAAAAATGGTCAAGCGGATAATATTATAGGAGAAGTGAAGACAAATCAAGTCGGCACAAGGTCTGGCATCGTGTATTTTAACATAACTAAGCCCAAAGCAGGTGCCCTTATGTATTGTCAAAACCTAACGGCATTGGCTGATTACTGCAATCAAACACATACCTCGGGGGCGGACACAGTGGGTGGTCAATGGCCTGAATTGGGTTTTGCCTTGCCGCCTACTAAAGAAAAACCTTTGAAAGCAGGTCAAGAAATAATCATTAGTGATGCGTTTGTCGCATTTGATAATCAAACGTCTAATGATGAACCCGCTATGGTACATCAATATCTTAATATGTTGGCGGCTCTTTATCTTGAATTGCCGAAACCAAAAACCGTTTATCAAAATTGGCCAGAAATTTTACAAAAAGGGTTGAAGGACTTAATGGAAACACCTGGTTGTTGGTTAAAATATAAAGGAGATGCTTATCTTAATGCCTACTTAAGTGATTATAAAACGCCACCAGAAATTATGGTGCAATTAGCAGTCTTGTTGCCTTTGATTGATTATATCGAATGGAAAGGAGAAGGTTTAAAAGAAATACAAATCATTAAAAAAAATTTACCTAATTTTTATAATAAAAAAATAGGTAGTATAATGCGTTGGCTTCCAGACTTAGAAGACCAATTGGAAGGTGAAGAAGAGCAAAAAAAGCCTAAGGTAATGGACTCTTGGTATTTACATCATCCTCTTTTAAATTTATCCCGTTTAGCATTAAAAGGTGATAAAGAAGCGGAGAAACTTTTTTTAGATTCTTTAGAATTTGCTATTAAAGTAGCGCATCACTTCAAATATACGTGGCCTGTATTTTACAAAATGGATACGGTGGAAGTTGTTAAAGCAGAAAAGGAAGAAAGGAAAGGCGGTGAAAAAGATGTAGCGGGTATTTATGCCCATGTTATGCTACAAGCTTGGGAATTAACAGGGAAAAAACGCTATCTAAATGAGGCAGAGAAGGCAGCACAAACCTTGCAAGGCATGGGTTTTGAACTGTTTTATCAAGCCAACAATACCGCTTTTTCGGCGGGTGCATTATTGCGTTTGTGGAAAGTGACTCAAAATAAAATCTATTTAGAGTTGAGTTATTTGTGCTTAGCTAATATATTTAAAAATGTGCAATTGTGGGAATGCCAATACGGTTATAGTCATCATTTTCCTACATTTTTTGCGCTTTTTCCTTTACAAGATGCGCCTTATACAGCCGTTTATGAAGAGGCAGAAGTTTTTTGTGCTTTTCATGATTATTTGAATCATGCTGATAACGTTGAGATTATGCCAGCTGCGAAATTATTAATAACAGAGTATATTCGATACTTAGTTCATAGAGCTGCATATTATTATCCCCCGATGCTGCCTAAGGAAATGTTAGCAGAAAAACCAAAAATAGGAGAACTCGATCCACACTTATGGATAGCCTTAGAAGATATACAAGATGGTTGGGAACAAAGCGGTACCGTCGGTCAAGAAGTATATGGGGCGGGCAACGCTTTTGGTATTTTGCCACGCCACTACATACGTATCCCTGATGAAGATTATATGATTTTTACAGAGTATCCTGTTCACTATTTCTCTTATGAGAAAGGCAAATCTATTGAATTTAAACTTAAAGGAGATGGACGTCTGAATTGCCTTATGATGTTGATAGCAGGGAAAAAGAAGACATTGCCCGATTGTTCTTTTTTTGATAAAAATGAAAATCAGCAACTCAAAAGTACATTAACCAAAGATGGGCATCGAGCATGTGTTGTAAAAGGTAATGCAACTATTAGTATAGTTTTAGAAACATAACTTCTGAATTAGCAAACACATATAGGTAACTTCTTGCTCTGTAAAGTTGTTCGTTAATTTAACTTGTAGGAATAAATAACTGCTGACTATTTTGTGTTTTCATCGAATTCAAGCACCGCCCTTCGTTGTTGAGTATTGGAAGGTAAATTTAAGGAACATCCTAAGCAAGCTGGGTATATTTTCGCCTAAAACAGATCAACTACAATACCACTAATAAAAAATCTTAATATGCACAATTGTATTTATTTGCCGTTTATATTATATGATAATTCGTTATGTTTTGTATCATTTAATTTTTTATTGCACAGAGTAGGGAGAACACATTTTGTTATTTTACGCTTTTTCCAATCTGAAAAAATATTTTTCTAACGTGAAAAAACATTTTTCTAACGTGAAAAAATGTTTTTCTAACGTGAAAAAATGTTTTTCTAATCTGAAAAAATATTTTTCTAACGTGAAAAAATATTTTTCTAACGTGAAAAAATGTTTTTCTAATCTGAAAAAATGTTTTTC
>JANOAU010000045.1:0-1643 GCA_031411275.1 Saprospiraceae bacterium
GGCTATTTTACCCACTTTGATAGCTTCATTTTTTGTAGTGATTAGTTATATTGCTCATAGATATGTGTATCCTTTCGTTTTGAAGATTTTTAGAAATTAAACCCTTAGCCAACCTCGAAAACCCCTTCCTGCATAGTAAGATTCTGCACCGTTGTGATACATAAATACAGTGTCGTAGCGGCGGTCACAAAAGATGGCACCACCAAGTTTTCTAATGTCGGGTGGAGTTAATATCCAGCTCGATGTTTTTAAATCGAATTTTCCAAGTTTCTGTAAATCTCGATATTGATCTTCCGTTAAAAGTTCAATTCCTATGGCAGCAGCCATTTCAACAGCGCTATCTTTTGGTTTATTTTCTTTCCTCGATTCCCATGCTTCGCGGTCATAACAAAAACTTCTGCGACCTTGAGGACTTTCGGCTGAACAATCGTAAAAAATGTACTCGCCTGTCGTTGAATCATGACCAACAATATCCGGCTCACCGCCCGTATTTTCCATTTCACTGAGCGACCACAGTTTTTCTGTATTCGCTTCCAACCTTGCTTGAACTTTGGACCATTCAAGACCTTTATGGCGGTTCATGTTTTTCTCAAAACGGGCTTTTAATGCGCTGAGAAGTTCTTCACGTTGTTGTGATGACAATTCCTTTTTATTGTTATTACTCATGTTTATACTTTTATATTTTTCTTTTAAAACGAATAATTTAAACCAATATTCCAATTGAATTTCCCTTTCGGCTCAACCCAAATCGGCTGAACACCTTGAGTTGACAGCGTAAAAGGTGACTTTTTATAGGAAAAAACGGCAATTCCTGAAATAAAGAGCCCTTCAAACGGTACTTTATTTTTCAGATAAAACAGATTGGGTATTAAACTCAAATTAAAAGAATTGGACAATTTTAATTGAGCGATACTCGCTGAAAGACTATAAAAATTACCTGATGGGACAGCTGTTTTGTCCATGCCCTCGGCGTGCCACCAAATAGTTTGCAAGGTGATTTTTTCTGAAATTTGATAGAAAACAGCGGCTTCTAATTCCAAATACCTGTCTACAACTTTCACATCATATGCTTGATTGTTTTGCGTATAAGTCCCCCGTTTAAAAAATAAAGACCAGTTGACACCTGTCCGAAAGGTAAATTTATTGTGCGGGAACTGTAGGCGCAACCAATTATTAGACGACCACGGTTTGCCATCGATGCCATAATTGAATTGAGGCGAAAATGAAAAATTGCCTTTTTTAATAGAAAAAGCCGTCATTAATGCAGGTTTATCAAGTGAAAAGGCAGGAACAGGTGATATGCCATTGTTCGTCAATTGCACATTACCCGACACTTTGATGGGTGTTGTTAAGGTCGAATCTTTATTATTCTGCGAAAACGCAAAAATTGAAAAACTTAAAAAAAGTAGGGTTAATGATTTTTTCATAGAGCACTTGCCATAAATTGGTCGGTTTGAGTATTATTGATCATTAAATTCTCCAAAATGCCAAAGGATTCCGGAAGGGTCATGCAAGAAACATTCTCTTCCCCAATCCAATTCGCGAATAGGTGTTAGTCTGACATGCTCATATTTTGCAGTCAGTTCCAACGCCAATAGTTCTTGCCAAAAGCGTTTGACATCCTCTACTTCCATAAAAATCAT
>JANOAU010000046.1:0-8727 GCA_031411275.1 Saprospiraceae bacterium
AAGGATTCATTCAGCATTAAATTACCAAACACCCAGTAATTTTGAAGCACAATTTATCAAAAACAAATCAGACAAGTAAACCATATTTTTTGAACCTATTTTTTACAATTAACCGTGCGGATAAATTAGCATACATCAATCTTTAGATGGATGGAAAATAAATTGCATTTCAGCTGCATTTCAAAAGATTTCAGCTGCATCTCAAAAGATTTCAGGTGCATCTCAAAAGATTTTAGGTGCATTTCAAAAGATTTCAGGTGCATCTCAAAAGATTTTAGGTGCATCTCAAAAGATTTCAGCTGCATCTCAAAAGATTTTAGGTGCATTTCAAAAGATTTTAGGTGCATCTCAAAAGGTTTCACGTGCATCTCAAAAAAATTTAGGTGCATATATGTTCCCAACCAATAGTTATAAAAAACGAATCTCATTATGAAACAAGTCCTCGTTGGGGTATCGGTGTTATACCTCTTTTTATGTTCTACGAACAGTCAAGCGCAATCGGATAAAGTCTTGATGTACACCAAGTCGGCTGAATATTTTGAAGAAAGCCTTGTTCTGGGCAATGGCAAAATGGGTGCATCGGTGCATGGTGGCGTTCAATCAGATAAAATCTTTCTGAATGATGCCACTTTGTGGTCAGGTGAACCTGTGGATTCAAAAAATATCAATCCCGAGGCGTACAAACACCTCCCCTCAGTAAGACAGGCTTTGAAAGACGAAAACTATCGCTTGGCGGACAGTTTGAATAAAAAACTGCAAGGCAAATTTTCAGAGTCGTTTGCCCCTTTAGGTACGCTGTTTTTAGATATGACACACCCAAACGGGCAAGCAACGGATTACAAAAGGACATTGAACCTGAACGAAGCGATTTCGACGACACAATATAAGATAGGTGGCGTGGTATATACGCGAGAGTATTTTATCTCGCACCCGCAACAAGTGATGGTCATTCGATTGAAGGCGAGTCAAAAAGGAGCTTTGACGTTCAATATGCGCTTTAATAGTCTTTTGAATTATAAAAATGCGGTTGATAATCAAATACTTAGGTCAACGGGTCGTGCGCCCATACATGCTGAACCAAGTTATCAGGGCAACAAGCCCAATGCTGTGGTATTTGATGATAAAAAAGGTACTCGATTTACAACTTTATCAAAAATCGTCACACATGATGGTACTTTGGTAACAACCGATTCGACGATTGGTATAAAGGGCGGCAGCGAGGTTTTAATTTTAATCTCCATCGCCACAAGTTTCAATGGCTTCGATAAAGACCCAAATACTGAGGGGGGTAATGATGAGACATGGGCAAGGATTCAATTGACAAAAGCACAAAATATTGGTTTTGAAAGACTTAAAAAAGCGCATCTTAAAGATTACCAATCTTTTTTCAACAGAGTTGAATTAAAAATCAACGGCAATCCAACGGCAAAAGGCACAACAGAAGAGCGGTTGATAGCCTATCGAGATGGAGCAAAAGACCCAAGTCTTGAAGCTTTGTATTTTAATTTTGGGCGTTACTTATTAATCAGCAGTTCACGCACAAAAAGCGTTCCAGCGAACTTACAAGGCATCTGGAATCCGATTTTGCGCCCACCGTGGAGCAGTAATTACACGACCAATATCAATGCAGAAATGAATTATTGGCTGGCAGAATCCTGTAATTTGTCTGAAATGCACCAACCGCTCCTTGATTTTATCGAAAATCTATCGAAAACAGGTGCGGCAACCGCTAAAAACTTCTACAATGCTAAAGGTTGGACGGTGGCACATAATTCTGATATTTGGGCCATGTCAAATCCTGTGGGCAACTACGGCGAAGGAAGCCCCTCTTGGGCAAATTGGAACATGGGCGGCGCATGGTTGGCAACGCATTTGTGGGAACATTATACATTCACGCAAGACAAAGCTTTTTTGGACAAATATGCTTACAACCTCATGCACGGTGCAGCCGAATTTTGTTTGGATATGCTTGTTGACGACGGGAAAGGGCATTTAGTGACCTCTCCTGGTACGTCACCTGAAAATGTTTTTATCACCCCTACGGGTTATGTAGGCGCAACGGCTTATGGCGTGACGGCAGATTTGGCAATAATTCGGGAATTGTTTCTACAAACCATCGAAGCGTCAAAGATTGTGGGTAAAGACGCTGCTTTTAGGCAGATTTTACAAGAGAAGCTAACAAAATTATACCCCTATCAAGTCGGTAAGAAAGGTAATTTGCAGGAATGGTACTACGATTGGGAAGACAAAGAGCCACAACATCGACACCAATCGCATTTGTACGGCTTATATCCAGGGCATCATATCTCTGTCGAGAAAACGCCTGCTTTATCGGCTGCCTGTCGGCAAACTTTGGAGATAAAAGGCGACGAAACGACGGGTTGGTCAAAGGGTTGGCGTACCAATTTATGGGCGCGTTTGCACGATGGCAATCGGACTTACAAAATGTATCGTGAATTGTTGCGCTATGTAACACCCGATGGCAAAGGCAAAACGAATTACAGTGGTGGTGGCGGCACATATCCCAATCTATTTGATGCACATCCACCTTTTCAAATTGACGGCAACTTTGGTGGGACGGCTGCCGTTGCTGAAATGTTGATACAGTCTGAAATAGGTAAAATAGAACTCCTCCCTGCCCTACCCGATGCTTGGACAAGTGGTTCGGTCAAAGGCTTGTGTGCGCGCGGCGGCTTTATAGTGGATATGGTTTGGGAAAAAGGAAAAGTGACAACGGTGTCTGTTTACGCATCAAAAGGCGGTAGTACGACTTTTTATTATGGTAAATACATGAAAAAAGTGACTTTGACACAAGGTCAAAGGACAAATGTGGTTTTTTAACGACATATACCATTTCCGACAGTTTTTATCTTTCATTTAATAGAAAAAAAAGTACCCCCCTCAGTATTTTCACAGTGTTTTTAATCCTTTTGCACCACTACTTTTTGTGTTATTTGGGCTACGCCGTTTGATATTTTGACGAAATAAGTACCGCCATATAAGGTTTGGGTATCAAAATAAGCAATTGTGCTGCCTTTGTTAATGTGCGTTTTTTGTAACACCCTACCCGTTAAATCCAATAACTCTAAGGTATAATCCTCTTTTACCAAAGCACCCATTTGGATAGCGATTAAATCGGCACTCGGGTTAGGGAAAATAGTGATGTTTATATCTGACAAAACTTCATTCGTCGGAGTACGGGTATAGGTGGAGACTGCTTCTGTAACAGAAGTTACTTTAGAGGCACTGACCACACCGTAAAAAGTAGGCCCGACAACATACGGATAAGCCGAATTCCATTTGGCATCCACCGTCGCAAAATAGCAATAGATACCATTTGGATATTCAGGGGTTTTGCAAATGCGACCATTGTAAGCATCTAAATAATCCGATGCTGCATTGGCAATATATTCGTAGTCTTCTCTGAAATAACCTGCTGGATAAGTTGTGTTGATGGCTGGGCCATTGGTGCGTGTGGTCGCTGTTTTTAATTGATAGCTCGATTTCATGCGCACAATACCGCCTGTACCATCCAAGTTTTTGTACGCATAAGCCCCATAAATTGGGAAACCATCGTAAGCAAAGCCAATCAATGGCGCATGTTTGGTACTATCTATTTTGTACAAACCATCGGCATCATATAAATTACAAACCGTTGAAACAACCGTCAAATCCAATTTAAAAGCACTTGGATTTTGATGATGATGATAATTGCCCATCGCAGGATGCCCTTTGGCACAATCAAAACCGACTCTTTCGGCAGGAATCGCATCGCGATTCCAAGCCTGTGTTGCACCCATACCACCTGGACAAGTTGGGTTGCCGGGGCCACCACACAGAGCATTGGTTGAGGGATTCCACGCCACACCATCGCGATAATCGAATAAAGCAACGCCATTGATGAATATGCCTATATTGCCACCTGTTGTTGCTGTTTTTGTACCTGAATTGATGACAGGATTGAGAGAAAATTTAAAAATAGCACTCTGATCGCTTACTTGGCTGGGGTTGCCATCTTGAAAGGGGCCCGTAGGATAAGAAGGGATACCTTTGGTACTGACATAAACAGAAGTGGCTGAATACTGCACTTTCTGACAATTCACTAAAATATTGTTGGCAATTTTTGTTGAACCTCCAGCAACCGTGTAATAACTACCCGTTTGAGTCGTATTTTGTAACCACGAAGTAATGGCAGGATTGGTTTGTGCAAAAACCATTGTAACTATAAAAGTTCCCAAAACAAGTGTAGAGAGTCTTTTTTTCATAAAATTAAAAGAGTTTAAAGATGAGAATAAACCCTTTGACACGGCTTTGTTGGAAAACTTGCGGAGCGCATTAGTATTTTTTATAAAATACTGAGGGGTCTTTTCACTCCCTCGGAAACCCAAACCGCCTGTCAAAAAGAAATTCATTATCGGTCAACGTCAACAAAAAAGCCACTAAATCCACCTTTTCATTAGACGTTAATACAATAGGCTTTTTCAATTTATCGGTTGATACATAATGGTTTATAACATCACGCAGTTTTTTGAATCTGCCGTCGTGCATATAGGGAAAACTGAATTGGATGTTGCGTAATGTCGGCACTTTGAATTTTAAAGAGTCGCTTGGATTATGGGTTATTTTAAATCTGCCAAAATCGTTCAAACTTGTATCAACAGGCAAACCGTTGTTTTCAAAATTATTATTGGTAAATAACGGCTCGGTGTGACAGGAAGCACAATGCGTGCGGAACAGTTGTAACCCATTGATTTCTTGAGCCGTAAACTCGCCACCGACTTCTTGTCGGATGTATTTATCGTATTTTGAATTGTAGGAATTGAGCTGTAAAGTAAACTGCGAAAAAGCAAGAAGCGTTTTTTGTCCTGTTGCCAAACTATCGCCAAAGGCTTTGAAAAACAAGATTTTATACTTTTGAGAAGTATTTAATTTATTGACCACATGGTCCAAAGTTTCGTCCATTTCGACAACATTACTGAGGGGGGCTAAAGGCTGTACGTCGAGGTGATTGACACCGCCGTCCCACATAAAATTTTTACTCCAAGCCACATTCATAATTGTCATCGAGTTGCGCGTGCCTATTTTGCCGTCAATGCCATGACTCAATTCATGGTCACCGTGGGTAAAACCCGTGGCTTGTAGGTGGCAACTGGCGCAAGAAATGGTATTGTCACGTGACAAAATGGGGTCATAAAAAAGGTGTCTTCCGAGTTCAAAACCTTCTTTTGTCAAGGGATTTTTAGAAAAATCATAGACAGGTTTTGCCCAACCTTCGGGAACGACAAAAGGCGTAGGTGTTGTGGTTATGTCGCTGAATGCGTAAATAATAAGACATAAAATACCTACTATATACAACTTTCCAAAAGTTTTAAATTTTTGGAAAGTTATTAAAACATTGATTTTTAATGCGTTACGTTTATTCATTTATTAATAGAAAACATTTGAATACTTAAATCAGCTAATTGCATCGCTTCCTTAGATGGAATCATAATGCTGTTTTGCGTATTAATATTTATTTTTTCAAAGAATTTGTACAAATCCATCGTAAGCGTTACCCCCTCAGTAAAAATCCCTTTTATAGGTAGTTCAAGTGTACGCATCGCATAAAACGGCTGCATATAGCCGCCCATATGAAACTGGAAAGCATTTTTACGGTTCTTACATTGTGGACTTCTACCTTCAATTTTCATATTGATATAGCCGCTTTGCCAAGCCCAATACATGCCTTTTTGTGGATCTAAATCACCCCCCAAAGCACCTAACACACTGTTCGTACTGTCAATACCAATATTAAATTTTATTTTTTTAATGCCTTGATAATCAATATTTTGAAAAGGTATTTTTAAAGTTGAGGGTTCAAAAATATCTATCAAATGTGCTTTTCGTGCATCTGTAAATGTTGCGCCCTTCTCATTTTCAAATTCAATGTTTGACAGATAAAACCGCACATTGTCGAATTGTACGGAATCACCGTTTCGGCTCACATACCATTTGTCTTCTACAATACGTTCTTTCCCAAAAACAGGGGCAATATGTAAGTTAAAACTTTGAGCAAATACTTGAACGGAAGCACAGAGTAAGGTTATAGAAATGAAATACAATCTTATCCATTTATACATCACAATTTTATTTTTATTTTGTATGTGAACTTAGAAACAATATTTTCATAAAACCTGCGATTGGCGTTACTTTTTTTTAAAAATACTGAGAGGTATAAAAAATACGCTATTAACTTTTAAATTTGCTTTTTTTAAAAAAAAATGAATATGCAAAGAAGGACAGCAATTAAAGGTTTAGCCCTCTCTTTGGGCAGCTTAGTCAGTTTGCCCGCTTGGGCTTCGAGTTGGAACAGTTCAACCATCGGCACAACTTTTTTATCAATCGGCAACGAAGCCCTGTTAGCTGAACTCGTTGAAACGATTATCCCCACTACCGACACACTGGGTGCAAAAGGGCTGGGGGTTCATAAATTCATTCAAACCATGTTGGCAGACTGCTTTGACCCAAAAGCGCAAGCCAGTTTTGAAACCAAATTGGGCGAGATTGACCCCCTCAGTAAAAGCACGTTTCAGAAGTCTTTTTCGGAATGTGATGCCACCCAACGCTTAACTCTCTTGCAAACGGTGGCGCAATCCACAGACAAGGAGACCGCACGTTTTTATAGAACGCTGCGTGGTTTGACCGTTCAAGGTTATACCAGTTCGGAATATTATTTGACTAAATTTACAGATTATGAAATGGCACCTGCCCATTTCTACGGCTGTGTTCCAATAATAAAATAAACGAAGGTAATATGGAGGCGGTGATTTGAAATCACCCCGCCCCTATTGCTGCAAATAAAAAAAATGGCTAATATAAATATTGACAGTATAAAAAGAAGAACTTTTGATGCCATCGTCATTGGTTCAGGTATGAGTGGCGGTTGGGCTGCTAAAGAATTGACAGGCAGCAAGTTACGTACATTGGTTTTAGAACGTGGCCCCGAAGTCAAGCACATTGTGGACTACCCCACAACCCTAAAAGAACCTTGGGAATTTGAGCATCGCGGACAGATGCCTCTGGCTGTACAAGAAGCCAATCCCATTGCCAGTAGGTGTTATATTTTCAAAGAAGATGTCGCGCATTTTGTCGTTAAAGACAACGAGCATCCTTATATCCAAGAGAAACCTTTTGACTGGATTCGCGGCTATCAAACAGGCGGTAAATCGCTGCTTTGGGCGCGACAAACACAGCGTTGGAGTCAATTTGACTTTGATGGCCCTGCACGGGATGGTTTTGCTGTGGAATGGCCTATTGGCTACGATGATATGGCACCGTGGTACAGCTATGTAGAGAAATTTGCTGGTATATCAGGCAATAAAGACGGTTTGGCTGAACTACCCGATGGCGAATTTTTGCCGCCGCATGAAATGACTTGCGTTGAGAAATACTTCAAAGAAAAAGTAGCCAGTGCCTATAAAGACCGCCACCTCATCATTGGTCGGTGTGCACACATCACAAAACCCGAGCCGATTCATATCGAGCAAGGTCGGTCGCAATGCGTCAATCGGAGTCTTTGCCAAAGAGGTTGTCCTTATGGCGGTTATTTTAGTAGCAATGCCTCTACCCTACCGTGGGCAGCCAAAACGGGTAAAATGACGATGCGCTCCAATGCCGTTGTACATTCTATTATTTATGATGAAAAAAGGCAAAATGCCAAAGGAGTTCGCGTTTTTGATTCAGAAACTAAGGAGATGACGGAGTATTTTGCTAAAATCATTTTCGTCAATGCGGCGGCTTTCAATACCAATTTGATTTTGCTCAATTCTACCTCCAACCGTTTTCCCAATGGCTTGGGCAACGACAATGGTTTGATGGGTAAATATGCGGCTTTTCACAATTATCGCGCAAAAATCAACGCAAATTATGAAGGTCTTTTAGATACCAAAACGGACGGTGTAAGACCTAATGGCACGTATATTCCTCGGTTTAGGAATGTTTTGAAGCAAGAAACAGACTTTTTACGGGGCTATGCAGCTGGTTTTTATTCGGGCAGATATAAATCGTCCAATTACAACGCTATTGGTACGGATTTAAAAAGCCATTTGGAAGCTAATAATAAATGGGATATTTGGAACGTCAATTCACACATTATGGGTGAAACGATTCCAAAAGAATCCAATTATTTGGCACTTGATAGGAGTCAATTAGATGCTTTTGGGATGCCAAAACTGAAAATATCTATTGACTATGATGACAATGATGAAAAAATGGTCAAAGACTATTTCGAGCAAATGACAGAAATGTTTACGATGGCTGGATTTACAAATATCAAAACCCACGATACGAAACAAGCCCCTGGTCTCGATATCCACGAAATGGGCGGTGTACGCATGGGCAAAGACCCTAAAACTTCGTTGCTCAATTCATGGAATCAGCTTCATGCCTGCAAAAATGTATTCGTTACTGACGGGGCCTGTATGACTTCTACTTCGACTCAAAATCCGTCTTTGACATATATGGCATTGACCGCACGAGCTTGTGATTATGCGATTAAAGAGTTGAAAAAAAGGAATTTATAAGGACGGTTACTGAATCTTAAATGTCCTTAGAGACTATTTTAAAACCTAAAAGATCTATTACTCACTGTTTTTTCGCATACGAAAAAAGGCGTACAGCCATGATTTTTTATGGAGCGAAGCTCTTTTTAAAGGTTTTTGCTCGCAAAAACCTTTAAAAAGAGCTTCG
>JANOAU010000047.1:0-4666 GCA_031411275.1 Saprospiraceae bacterium
AAGTGGCTAAAGCCTTTCAAATACTCAAAAATTTCTTGCTCATCGTACCGTTTCATCAACCAAGTTAGCCTTTTGGGGCATCCTCTTTTCTAAAAGGCTAAAGTGCCAAAGTAGAATTAAATAGTAGTATTAAATGGAAACCACTGAAAATGTTCCCAACTTCTGAGAAAACCATTCATTCGAAACAGATTAATCATATAACTCTTTCCCTACTCTCGCAAGAGCGGGCGAAGAAATCCAATGCAATTTCATACATTTGTATGATTGCACATTGTTTTTTAGTGGTTTAAATTTGCCGCTAACAATTCTGAAAGAAAGCAAAAAACCACCAAAATTGGTGAAACCCAAAACAAATACTCATCTTAGTTTTGCCCAACCCATAGGACATAGAGATTAAAATTTATCATTTTTGATGCTCAAAATCCGTAAAAATGCCTCAACCAACTGAGAAACCTACACAACAAAAGGGAAATAATAATGCGCCCTCTTCACAATTGACCCAAGAACGGGCGACGAAATCCAATGCTATTGAGATACCACAAATCTCTCTGCCCAAAGGAGGAGGGGCAATACGCGGCATTGATGAAAAATTTCAAGTCAATCCTGTCAATGGCACATCGTCTTTTTCTATTCCTTTACCACTTTCGCCTAATCGCAATGGTTTTACGCCACAGATGTCTTTATCCTACAATTCAGGTGTAGGCAATGGCTTGTTTGGTATTGGTTGGGATATTGATTTGCCTTCGATACAAAGGCGAACGGATAAAAAACTGCCCCGTTATTTTGATACAAATAATACTGAGGGGGTCGCTAAAGAAGACAGTTTTATGTTTTCTGGTGTTGAAGAATTAGTGCCTTATTTGGATTATAAAGAAGCCCCTAAAACATGGGAATTACGGCAATTTGAGGATGCAACCCATCAATTTATCATTCGTCCATATCGCCCACGCATTGAAGGTGGTTTTTCACGTATTGAACGCATTTACCATAAAGACCAAGATTATTATTATTGGCGTGTCACTTCTAATGGCAATATAACGACTTTCTTCGGTTATACTGAGGGGTGTCGCATCGCTGACCCAACGGATAAATTAAAGGTTTTTCAATGGCTGCCCGAATTTTCTTATGATGATAAAGGTTCTTGGGTCTGGTATGACTACAAAACGGAAGATTTACAAGGTGTTGACAATGACGTGTATGAAAAAAATCGGTTCAAGCATTTGGCTGAATTTTCTAACAAACACATCAAACGCATCAAATACGGCAATGAAAAAGCCTATTATCTCAAGGACAATCAAAATCCTTATATTTTTAATACGCCTGAAAACGAAAATTATTTCTTTGAACTCGTTTTTGATTATGGCGAACACGATA
Organism: Saprospiraceae bacterium; assembly: GCA_031411275.1. GTDB lineage: Bacteria > Bacteroidota > Bacteroidia > Chitinophagales > Saprospiraceae > JAAFJT01. Next base: position 1,375 of record JANOAU010000047.1, read on the forward strand.
AAAATAATCCCAAAACCAATGACAATGGTATTTGGACGTCTCGTGCCGATGCTTTTTCATCGTATCGCTCTTGTTTTGAGATACGAACGTATCGCTTGTGCAAACGGGTTTTGATGTTTCATACTTTTCCCAATGACGAGGCAGGTAAAAACCGTTTGAATAATGGTCAAACAACTTTGGTGCGCTCCATAGATTTTGACCATGCGCTTTCAGTTGACCAAAAGAATCAAATAGAGCGACCTACGGAATTTAATTATTTAACAAGCATTACCCAAACGGGCTATATCTGGCGCAATAATAACGCTTATGTGCCTAAATCTTTACCCAAAATGACCTTTGATTATCAATGGTTAAAATGGAATACAGACGTGAAAGAAGTAACATCTGAAAATTTAGTCCATGCGCCCGTAGGTCTTTCAGGCAATTATCAATGGACAGATTTGTACAATGAAGGCATCAATGGCATTTTGACAGAACAAGCGAATGGTTGGTTTTATAAATCAAATTTAGGCGAAAATACTGAGGGGGGTGTTCAATTCTCTCACGCACAACCCGTTATGCCCAAACCCTCTTTTATGGGTTTGTCCAATGGCACGTTGCAATTGCAAGATTTAGATACCAATGGAGAAAAACAATTAGTCGTCAATTTAGAAGGTGTACAAGGTTATTTTGAACTCACAGACGAGGGCGAATGGCAACCGTTTAAAGCCTTTTTGAAAACCCTCAATTTGGATTTGCGTGACCCTAATGTGCGGATGTTGGACGTAAACGGCGATGGCAAACCCGAAGTTGTTTTATCTGATTTAGGGGCATTTTGGTTTTGGGAAAATCAAGGTAAAATCGGTTACGATGCGCCTGAACTCGCCATAAAACCTTATGACGAAGAGCAAGGCGCAGCCATGGTATTTTCAGATTTTGAACAACGTATTTTCCTTGCTGATATGTCGGGCGATGGTCTGACGGATATTGTTAGGATTCGGAATGGCGAGGTCTGTTATTGGGCAAATATGGGTTATGGACGTTTCAGTGCAAAGGTGACAATGAGCAATTCGCCTGTTTTTGACCATCCAGATATGTTCAATCCAAGTTATATTCAACTCGCAGATATTAGCGGAACGGGGGCGACGGATATTATTTATTTGGGTAAAAACACGTTTAAAGCGTATATCAATTTTAGCGGCAATGCGTGGAGTGATGCTACTGAAATTAAGCCATTTTTTCCAACTGAAAAACCCAATACGATTACCATAACAGATTTGTTGGGCAATGGTACAGCTTGCCTTGTTTGGTCGTCTGCGCTTCCTGCGTACAGTGCTGCTCCTATGCGCTATATGGATTTGATGGGTGGTAAAAAACCGCATATTATGGTCAGTCACGACAATGGTTTTGGTAAAAAAACAGAAGTTGAATACAAGAGTTCGACCTATTTTTATTTGAAAGACAAATTGGCGGGAACGCCGTGGATTACAAAATTGCCATTCCCTGTTCATTGTGTGTCAAGGACGATAATTACTGAGGGGGTCACAAATTTGCGTTTCACCAATCAGTACAGCTATCATCATGGCTATTATGACCATGCAGAAAGAGAGTTTCGTGGTTTTGAACGTGTGGAACAAACAGATACGGAGGTCTTTGACGTTTTGGAAAGAACGGATGCGGTTATTACATCAGAAGAGCATCATCAACCCCCTATTTTGACCAAAACATGGTTTCATACAGGCGCATTTTTGGATAAAGAGCGCATTTTGAAACAGTACGAAAAAGAGTATTGGTACAATCTTGCCGATAAACCCGACTTAAAAGATGATGTTTTAGACGATGCGTTTATAGATTTTCCCAATACAATAAAAAGTCTCACTGCCGAAGAAGCCCGAGAAGCAGCGCGGACTTGTAAAGGCATGGCATTGCGCCAAGAGGTTTTTGGGATAGATGGCAGCGATAAAGAGAAAATTCCTTACACTGTTGCTACGCATACTTGTTTTATTCGCCCTTTGCAGCCACGTTTGGATACTAAAAATGCCGTTTTTATTGTCCTTGAAAGTGAAGCGATTAATTTCTCGTATGAGCGCAATCCCGATGATGCACGGGTGGCACACAGCATGAATTTGGAAATTGACCAATACGCCCAAGTTAAAAAAGCGGTGTCTATTGTGTATGGCAGAGACAGAGAGAAGCATTCTCTTTTGCTCCCCTATAATTTTAAAGACAGTGCCGTTTTTCAAGACGCGCATCAAGGCATTTTAGACAGTGAACAGCATAAAACGCACGTCATTTTAACAGAAACGGACTTTACAATCAATGATTTGACGACTGATGCTGCCTTTTATCGTTTGCCCTTGCCGTATCAAGTCAAAACCTTTGAATGTCAAGGAACGGATTTTAACAAGCAAAATGGCTTTTTTACAAAAGATGAGATTATAAATGCTTTGATTGGTCTGCCCGAAAAACCATATCAAACTGCAAATACTGTAACGGGTAAACGCCTCATTGAGCATATCCAAACCCTTTTTCGCAGCAATGACCTTGAAAGACCTTTGGATTTGGGCGAATTACAATCTTTGGCGATGCCGTGGGAAGCCTATCAATTGGCTTTTACGCCCGATATACTGAGGGGGTTGTATGGCGATAAATTGCCCAATGATAAATGGGCAGATATTATTGAAACCCAAGCAAAATTTGAGAAGATAAACGGAAACTATTGGATTAGTTCAGGCAAGCCTATTTTTATAAAGGGTGGTAGAGATTTGGCAAAGGTAAAATCTGAATTTTATCAACCCATTGCTTTTGAAGACCCTTTTGAAATCAAAACGCATGTAGAATTGGGTGATTATACGCTTTTTATCAAAGAAGCGATAGATGCTAAAAACAATACCACAAGTGTTGAGCAATTCGATTTTCGGACGCTTTCACCCGTAAAAATGAAAGACATCAACGACAATTTTTCAGAAGTCGTGACTGATGCTTTGGGTATGGTGGTGGCAACTGCTATTTATGGAAAAAATGGTGAAGGCGATACTTTAACAGGCGGTGATTGGGTGTTTACACAAGAAAGAATCAATGCATTTTTCTTAAATCCTCATGGAGAAGCGGCAGGTTTATTAAAAAATGCTTCCGCTTGTATGATTTACGACTTAAATACTGAGGGGGGAACAAAACCGTCAAGAGTTGCCTCTATTGTAAGAGAAACGCATTTTAAAACCATTGATAAAAATGGTAATTTGGTTGAAAACCCCAATACAAAATACCAAATCAGCATTGAATATTCCGATGGTTTGGGCAATGTGGCTTTGAA
>JANOAU010000048.1:0-46745 GCA_031411275.1 Saprospiraceae bacterium
AGACGATAAGATTCTTTGCAGAATCTTATCGTCTTTCTTCTTATTACCGGTACAATATTGAATTAAATTTTTTCAGTTTCGTATTTTTTCTTTGTTTTTTTCTTCTCTGGACTCTGTTGCATAAAAAAAGGATTGTCGTCCCAAAGGCTTTGAGGACGTTCTCGGGTTTTGATTTTAGAATCGAAATGCTCAACGATTATGATATTTTTTTCTTCTGTTTTCAAAACGCCCCCCTCAGTATCTACGCTTGCAGAGCCAATTTTGAACGTCCCTTTTTCGCGGGGTGTCAGGTAAAAAATATAAGTCGCGCTTTGAGTCATATCGCCGTTGATAATGCTCATACTCGTGGAAGTGGAAGGACCTTGTACGTCGAACCCGTCGAAAGAAGGCGGATTAAAGCGTTTGGCTTTTGCATTTTCGACTGTAATAATGACTTCAAGTGTGTTGTTAAGTCCAATCGTATCGCTTGACAATTCCATGCTGATTTTAGCGTCTTTTTGTGCGCTGATACTGAGGGGTAGGATTAAACTAATTATAAACGCCCATTTTTTCATAGAAGAGAAATTTTTATTTTTAAAAATACAGACCATTAAACAGAAAATACTACGACAAATTTATCGAAAAATTGACATTTTGCCTTGATAAACTCCTATTTTTTTATCTTTTCTCTATTTTTATTGAAAACTAAGCGATGGCTTTTCCTCCTTTTAGCTTCAAAATATGATTGGTTTTGGCGGCTAAATCCAAGTCATGCGTCACTAAAACAAGAGTTGTCCCCGCTGCCCTATTGAGTTCAAATAAGAGGTTTTCAACTGTTTCGCGCGTATCGGCATCGAGGTTGCCTGTCGGCTCATCTGCAAAAAGTATTTTTGGACTGTTTGAAAAAGCACGAGCAATGGCGATACGTTGTTGCTCCCCTCCTGATAGTTGTGATGGATAATGGTCGTGACGGTCTGCAAGACCGACTTTTTCTAAGAGATTCATCGCCTTTTTTTCTGCACCCGTATCGCCGCGCAATTCAAGCGGCACCATGACATTTTCAAGAGCCGTCAATGTAGGTATCAACTGAAAATTTTGGAACACAAACCCCACATATTGATTGCGCACGGCAGCTCGTTCATCCTCGCTCATATTGTCGAGTGCAATGCCGTTGAGCGAAACTGATCCCGATGTAGCCCTGTCAAGCCCTGCACACAAGCCCAATAAAGTTGTTTTACCAGAACCCGATGGGCCAACGATAGCAAACGAATCGCCTTCGTTTATTTTGAAACTGACTTCGTGCAAAACAGTGAGCTGCTTGCCCCCACTTTTATATGTTTTTGTTAAACTATTGACTTCTAACATTTTAGCTAATGGATAATGGAGAATTTATAATGGAAAATGGATAGAGAATCTACCCCTCAGTATTTTGACGTTTGGGTATTGAAAAAATTGTAAATAATTAAACTTTCCAAAAGCGGAGCAGGGCAATTTCGAGAGCCAAAAAAATTAAGGCGAAGATGAGGCACCACCGCCAAAGTATTACGCCTTGATTGCGTTCGCCAACGATTGCCGTGAAATTGGCTTCTATGGTTTCGTCAAAAACTTTGAGGTTTTTGCGTTCATAGGTTTTGAGGCTTTTGACATCATAATAATCTAAAATAGATTCACGGCGGTCGAAATTGAAGCCGAATTTGTATAAAACCGAATCTAGACGTGTGAAAAGGTCGTAAAAACCTGCTTCTTTAATGCCTTCTTTTACGCCTAAAATCACTTTGCCCGCTACAAGACGCTGTTCGGGAATAAACTCTTCTTTAGAGCCTTTCATTTTGTAGGCTTTTTCGCCAATAATGCCTTTTGAGTCGGCTTCGATATAATCGTCTTTGCCGATTGTATAACCAATTTTCCATTCTTTGGCAGACGAAATCGCCATTTTGTAGAGCATCGGAACGAATATTTCACCTGAACGGGCGAGGGTTGAAATTTTATCGTCAAGCGGCGCGGCACATATATATATATTGCCTTGCCCAATGCGGTTTTTAGTAACGAAACTTGAACCGTCGCGGTAAGTCAAAATATTTTCACCATTTCGGTTTGTCAATCTATAATTGCCTGTTGTGGAAGGCAACTTCATATTGGTGTTACTATTTGTAAAAACATCTTTAAAAATGAACTCATCGAGGTTGACTGTGGCGACTTCTCGCGGTGTATTTTCAAAACCATTCAAGTTATTTGATTGGGCTGTATTAAAAAAATTGGTATAAGAAGTCAAATCTACTGAGGGGGCCGGAAAAGTGATGATATTGCCGCCATTTTTGACATATCGTGTCAATTCAGCAGCAAGACCTGACGAAATGGAAACTAAATTGCTCAAAACCACCATTTGATATTGAGGAAATTGAGAATATTGGACGTTTCCACTGGACTGATTGGCTACTTTGAATGAACGCACACCTGCCATAGCCGATTCTAAAAAGCGATTATCGCCCCCATCACTGATAACTAAAACATTGATTTGAGAAGGGACATTGAATGTAAAAAATAGGTGGTCATCGAATTGAACAGGGAAATCCGTGATAGCCAAATCCGCTTCGTGCCATCCTGTACGCAAAATAGTTATATTTATAGTATCTTCAAAACTTGAATGAGCTTTGATATTGAGCAGACCAACGGGCTTGTCTTGTCCATCGAGTTTCAAACTCAGCTTGACATTTTCTGCATTTTCACTTGTATAATTCGTTACACGTACAATCAGGGGATTGGTCTGACCCATCATTTGAATTGGGGATTCAAACCATGCAGAGTCAATAGCAATGTTTTTTTCTTGAACAGCGGTGAGGGGAACCAGATTTATGTCTAAAGTTGTGTCTTTAAAATTGGGAATATCTGTCACATTTTTCTGAAAATCAGACAAAATAAAGACGGTTTTATTGGGTGCATTACTCGAATTAAGGGCTTGTTGTTGTCGTGTTAACACCTTTGAAAACTCTTGTACGGAGGGGGTGGTTTTCACTTCATCAATAAATCCGATGGCTTCTTCCTTAGAGACAAGTCGTTGATGCCGTCCTTCAAAATCATTGGTTAGGATTTGAAATTTATCATTATTGGCAAAAGCTAGCACAATTTCAAGGGCTTTTTGCTTGGCTTTTTCTAAAAGCGATAGGTCTTTTGAAAGGGCATTCATTGAAAATGAATTGTCTAAAAAAATTGAAACGGCTTGTTCACCTTTTTTAGCCCCCTCAGTATTGCGAGGCAAAAAAGGCTGTGCAAATGCCAAAACGAGTAAAGCTACAGCTAAACAACGCATCAATAAAACAAGAAAATCACGGAGTTTTCGGCGGTTAGATGTCTCCTCTTTTACTTCTCGTAGGAAGCGGACATTGGTGAAATAAACCGTTCTGAAACGACGAAAATGAAACAAATGAATAATAATCGGAATCGCTAAAGCGGCAAGCGCGAATAAGAAAGCAGGAAAAAGAAATTGCATTTTATTTTGAGTTTCAATGTTTTTCTAATACACAAGTAAACTTAAATCAGTTAATTGAATTGGTTTTTTCCAAGATAAACAGGTTAATAGTCTTGAAAAAGAAAATAAAACAAGAATGTAGAGAACAAAATGGCACGATTTTATTACGACAGTAGGATATATTTGTTGTCGTAAGGACAATATTTCAAGAGACTTTGTTGCAAAATTAAGTTTAAAAACGAGAATATTCAAAAAGCTGTTGTATATCTAATTTAAAAAAATGTGTTAAATAACTTTGTTAACGAGGGTACAATTTATAATTTTGATTTTCAAAGCTATTGTATAACATTTATTTTCAAAATATTTCAATAGTAATTTATTAAAAGGTTCTAATTGTCACAATTGTTCATATATTTAACAAAAAAAAACCAATGATAACATACTACATTTGAGGTATAACTTTTAGAGAAAACAATTATTAACAAAATTACACAACAAAATCACAGCGACAAGTCCTTGTGAAAAGTTAAAAAAAACGTCTTTTCCCATGACCGAAAAACGCGATCATAAGATGCTGAATGTAGTCATCGCCGATGACCACCAATTATTCGTGGAGAGCCTTAAACTGTTGTTGCAATCAACAGATGCTTATCACTTCAACATCGTCGGTGTTGCTTATACAGGCATTGAACTGCTTGATTTGCTTAAGGTTAACCGCCCCGATTTGCTCATTTTGGACATCAATATTCCAACTAAAAATGGTTTGGAGGTATTACAAGATGTACGCAAATCCTTGAAAGGTACGCGCATTCTCGTGCTGACGATGTACGACGACCCTAAAATCATCAAATCTGCTTTTGACCAAAAAGTAGATGGCTACTTGCTCAAAAGCAGTAATAAAGATGAATTGTTACGCGCTATAGAAACGATATTAGGCGGAGAGGTCTATGTCGGCAAAGGGGTCAGTGTCGCCAATCATCATTCTGAAACAACCACTTTTGAGGATATTTTCCAAAAGAAATTTCAGTTGACGAAACGCGAATTAGAAGTGCTAAGGCTAATAACACAAGCCCGTAATAATGGTTCTATTGCAAAGGAACTATATATCAGCGAGCAAACGGCTGCCGTGCACAGAAAGAACATTATGCGAAAAATAGGTGTCAACTCAACAGCTTCATTGATTCGAGTAGCTTATGATAACCACCTTATTTAATCGTTTTGAGAAGGTCATTACCTTGTTTTTTATCTAAATCAATGATAAATTAACACTTGGTAATGACCTTTTTTTGCAAAATACCCTAAATAGGGTATATCGTTCATCGAAAAAGGGTATAGCTTTGCACCAGTTTTATATCCGATAAGAACATATATTTAACTATTTTCTTGAAAACCAGTATTCTTCCATGAACATGACCAAGCGCAAGCTAACCGAATCTTATAGTATAATCTGCTTACTTAATCTTTTCCTTTCGATTAAGCCTGTTTTTTTCTGTTAGTGTTGAAGCGTTGCATTGTTGCAATAGTGTCAATGGTATTTGTGTGTTTTCTGTTCCAATCTGATATGATACGCTTGTAAGATATATTTGGTATCTCAAATTTCATATTCAATAATGGCAATTTGCCGAAATTTGAAATATTAATTTTGAAATATTCCATATATCTGTCAAATGCGAACCCTATAATTCTTTGAACATTTTTAAGCAAAACCGAAAGATGAAGCATACTTACTTCTTCATCCTTATAATGAATCTTTTTACAACTTCTGTGGTTGCACAAGTAACCCTTGTGGCACCTACCAAGATGGTGAAGTCTGGTGACTCAGTGGTGGTGGAATTACGTGCGCGGTCTCGTGATACGCTTTCGACGATGCAGTTTACCATATCTTGGAATTCAACTGTATTGAGTTTTGGGCGTGTAGATACTTTAGGCGGCTTTCCGCCAAGTGCTGTCTCTGAAGAATTCGGTTTTTCTAATGTCTCACAAGGAAAATTAAGTTTTGTTTGGATTTCGACCAGTAATAGTGGTTTAAAAATAGTGGATAGTCTTGACGTTTTTAAAATTGTTTTCAAAGCTATCGGTACGAATGGCACAAATAGCCCTATCCAATATGTCGGATCACCGACTCAAATCAAAGCCAGTAACGCCCAATTGGCGAGCATCGTTGTAACGACTCAAGAAGGCAGTATAAAATTAGGAACAACGGCAATTAAAGAAGCTAATGATAGAAACATGTCCTCATCGGGTCTTCAACTTAAACAAAATACGCCGAATCCATTTCTCAATCAAACAATCATTCCTTTTGATTTACGTGAACCAAGCAATGTGGTTTTAGCTGTTTATGATTTTAAAGGTCAAAAAATCTTAGAAAAAAAAGGCTATTACAATGCAGGAGGGCATGAATGGGTCTTGAATACTGAGGGGGTGCTTATGAGCGGTTTTTATGTTTATAGTATCAGATCACAGCAGGGTTATGAGAGCAAAGTGTTCATAAAAAATTGACATTTCATTTTTGAATAAAGATAATTGTGCCGTTTGAAAAATCGCACAAGATTAGCTTTCCAATAGACCTGAATCTTTGGATAGTATTTTATAAACCATTGATTTTTAGTGTATTAGCATAAATTGTTAAGATTTATGCTACTGAAAATTTATTTTCTAACATTCCCAAACTCCAACTCTATGGCAAGAAGAGTCTTTACAAAAATCGTCTTCGCACTTGGGTTGCTTTATTTCACAGCAAATGCTGTGAAAGCCCAACAAGTAACTTTTGCAATGTCGCCGAGTAACCTAAATCCGACACCGGCGGTCGGGGACACCGTTTCATTGCAGATAGCAGTCACAAACTTCACGAATATTGTGAGTTTTCAGTACGCTATCGAATGGGATCCGCTCCTTTTCTCTTACGTTTCTTTAGACAATGTTAATATGGTTGACCCGTCGAACTTTGGTTCAAATGCTTTTGGCGGTAATACTGTGATTATTGGTTGGAATTCAACTGGAGGAGCTGGGCGAACATTGCCGAACGGACAAAACATTTTTCGTTTGCGGTTGAAAGTCAAGGCAGCATCAACAAATTATTGGGCAAAATTTTCTTCAACGAACACATCTATTGAAGTTGTCCAATTTCCTTCTACCGTTGTGACGCCTGCATTTGGCAATTTGGGTAACCCTCCTGGCACGACCACGACGCCCGTAACAGTGAAAGCAACAGCTTCGCAAACTGTACCGACGCAATCAAAGGTATGTGTGGATGTAACGGCCAATGATTTTACAAATATCAATTCAGCCCAATGGGTGACTAAATGGAATTCTGCTGTGCTACGCTATGACTCGATTTCAGTTATGAACAATACCATTGGTTTTACGGCGGCGAGCTTCAATTCAACACAGGCAAGCGGACGCTTGGCTCTTAATTGGATGGCTGCCAGTGGTACATCAAAAACGGTTGCTAATGGTAGCGTGCTTTATAGAGTCTGCTATACGGCTATCGGTGCAAATGGTACAAATTCAACCGTTTCATTTGATAGTGCTTCGATATATCAAGTAACGGCAGGTAGCTCTGTGCGGGTGGCTATGAATGGTGTAAGTGGTACAGTCAATATTGCTTCAGGGCAAAGTACGGGCTTGGTATTTACAGCACCTAATCCTGTTGTTAATCAAAATGATATGGTTTGTGTTGACATTAAAGCAGGAAGTTTTTCTAATGTGGCTATTATGAGTTATGCCATTTTCTTTGACTCAACAAAAATGACTTTTTTAAGAGCCAATTTGGGTCATTCAAGTTTAGGCATTGATACATTGAGTGTCGCGGGCGGAGCAAGTTCGAATTATAATAATAACCCTTCAGGAACACTTCGCTTTGTTTGGACCTCTCCGACAGGATTGGGCATAACATTGCCTGATAGCTCGATTATTATGCAATTATGTTTCAAATATACAGGGGGCGCAGGTACATCAAGCGCCATTCGATTTGGGGCTTATGGTCAAAGACAGTCCATTAAAGATGGGAGTGATATTCCTCAAACAATACCTGCTACTTATAGAGATGGCAGCATCAGGGTTGCCAGTATTAGTAGCACACCCATTAGTGCCTCTTCAACCATTAAAAATGTGACGTGTCCCGCAGGAACGGATGGGGGTGTAACGTTAACTGTTTCAGGTGGTTCAGGAACTTATACTTACTTATGGAGCAATAATGCGACAACAAAAGACATCGCGAACATTGCCGCAGGCACGTATAAAGTCACTATAACAAGTGGTTCGGCAACAAAAATTGACAGCTTTACAATTTCTGCACCTTCGGTTTTTACAACATCCACCCAACTGACAAATGCGACTTGTAAAGGACAGTCAACTGGTGCTATCACCTTAACCGTTTCGGGTGCGACCCCTCAGTATACTTATCTTTGGAGCAATGCTGCTACAACTCAGAACCTAACTAATGTGCCAGCAGGTGCCTATTCGGTCTCTATTACAGATGCTAAAGGTTGTTCTGTAACGCGAAAAGATACCATCCGCGAACCAGATAGTTTACTTATTGGTGCAGCCACTATTGTTAATACAAAATGTGGTTCACAAACTGGTTCAATTACCATTTCGGGTGTTACAGGTGGTAATGGCTCAAATACCTTCGCTTGGACAGGTACAAACTATACAGCAAGCACTCAAAATATTAGTAATTTAAGCCCTGGACAATATACAGTGACTGTTAAGGACAGCAAAATGTGTTCTGTGGCTAAGTCTTATACGGTATCAGATTCAGCGTCAACTATTGCTTTAGGTAATCCTACTATTACAAATGTTAAATGTAATGGCGGTACTGACGGTGCTTTAACAGCTTCTGCATCTGGTGGCACAAGTGCCTTGACATATAGCTGGGCAGGTCCAAATGGTTTCACTTTTTCTGGTTCAACTATCAATGGGCTTAGTGCAGGGACTTATAATCTGTCTGTTTCTGAGGGTAGTGGTTGTTCCAAAACAACAAGCTATGACATTACGCAACCTGCCATCTTGTCATTGACCCCCTCAGTAACTAATGTCAAATGTAAAGGCGACTTAACGGGTGCTATCGTTCTGAATGCAACGGGCGGCACAGGTACACTCAGCTTTGCATGGACAGGTACGTCAGCAACAACGCAAAATATCTCAAACTTAAAAGCGGGTGCTTACAGTGTTATCATTACGGATGCGAATACGTGTACAAAATCGCAATCATTTACCATCAGTGAACCAACAGATTCATTAAAAGTGTTGAGTACCAATGTAACTAAAATTACTTGTTTTGGTAGCTCAACAGGTGCTATTGCTGTTACAGTTGGTGGCGGCACACACGCCTACCAATTTGCTTGGTCTGGTCCATCTGGTTTCAGTAGTACGGCTCAAAATATCAATACGCTTGTTGCTGGAACATATCGCCTTACACTAACGGATGCGAATCTATGTTCAGTCATTTCATCTTATAATGTAGATGCGAACCCAGCTGTGGTCGTTTCTGGTAGTGTTTCAGATGCCACACGTAGCCCAAATGGTACCATTACGCTAACGGTCTCAGGAGGCACCCCTCAGTACACATACTTGTGGAGTGGTCAAGGGGTGAACCCAACGAGTAAAAACCAAACAGGACTTTGCCCAGGTACATATAATGTTTCTGTTACAGATGCAGCTGGATGCCTTACGACAAAATCATTTGTCATAAACGGTGAATGTTCAACACCCATGACCTTCAGTGTTTTAAATACACCCGCCGGTTGCCCTGGACAAAACTTAGGACGGCTTGAAGTAACGGTACAAGGTGGCGCACAGCCTTACACCTATACATGGCGCAACGCTGCCAATGATATCATTGGGCGCGATAGAGTACTAATGGGTTTAACATCAGGTAATTATACGGTTGTCGTTGAAGACTTTATTGGTCAAGTGAAATTAGAAACATTTACCGTTCTTGGCTCACAAACAGCCGTTAGAATCGCTTCTCTTGCTCTTTCTCCAGAAACGTGTACAGGAGCAGATGGTTCTATTTCTCTTTCTGTTACAGGTGGTGTGGCACAATACTCATACTTTTGGGCTGACCTAAGCGGTGCTAACCAACCCCGTGACCGCCCTAATATCCGGGCAGGAAATTATTCTGTTCAGATAAAAGATGCTAACGGTTGTTTGAAAGATACAAGCAATCTAATAGTGCCACGTACTCCTTGTCCCTTGGTAACTATTACGACTAAAAAAGATGTTAAATGTTTTGGCGAAAGCAACGGTTCTATAACCGTTAATATACAAAATGGTGAACCTGGTTATGTCATTCGCTGGTCTGCAACGGATTCTGTAAGAGTCAATAACCTACCAAGCCGAATAGGGACCTATGAAATTACAGGTTTGCGAGCTGGTGCTTATAACATCTCTATTACAGATGCACGCGGACAAACCAAAGTTGAAACACAAACAGTGAACAGCCCAACCAGATTGACGATTGAAAAAACCATAACGCCTGTCACTAACGGTTGCAACGGCTCTATCGTCTTAGCCGTGAGCGGTGGCACAGGTTCTGCTTATACTTACACATGGAATACAGGGGCGACAAGCCGTGACTTATTTGGATTATGTTGTGATACAACCAAAAAATATAGTGTAACTGTTCGAGATGAAGCAAATTGTGTCGCATCCACTGGAAACGATGTTGTGCCTTGCGCCATAGCTGCTTTAACAGCTTCTGTCATCGTTACTGACCCTGTTTGTAAAGCAGATTCAATGTCTGGAAAAATACAAGTGACACCGATTGGTGGTTCTTCTCCTTTTTCCTATAATTGGACAAATGCTTTCAATCAACCAGTTGGTAATAACTCAGCGACACTGACAAACGTTGCTCCCGGTAGATATTTTGTTACAGTGTCTGATAATCGCCAGCCAACGCCACAAACTTGGACAGGTTCTTACGAACTGCGTGTTACTTCGACATTGAAATTAGCAAATTTAATTATCACAGCTGCCGATGACGATTTGACACCTAACGGAAAAGCTCAAGTGGATATTCAAGGTGGTGCTGCCGATTTCAGCGTGGTCTGGTGTAATGGTACAACAACCGTTGCGACCAATACCGCACGTACCCCCTCAGTATCCAACCTATTGCCAGGTACATGTAGTGTTGTGATAACAGATAGACAAGGCTGTTCAGAAAGAATAAGTTTTCTCGTACCTTCAAAATCATGTGCGACGCTTGAAGTCTTAGCGCAAATTAAATGTTTTGCCGAACAAAACGGCTCTGCGCGTATTGCCAAGGTCTCATCTGATATGACGCTTCCGATTCAATCTTACCGTTGGTCAACGGGTGAAACTGGGCTAACCGCCTTTAAATTGAAGGGAGGTGAAAACACAGTGACGCTTATTGATGCAACAGGCAAATCGTGTGTGGCTCGTGCCATACTCACTGAGCCTGCTAAATTGATTACGTCCATCACTGCAGATTTAAAAGCTAAAACTGCAAATGCTATCATTACGGGCGGCACTACACCTTATACAATTCGTTGGGTACCAAATAGTGATACATCTCGTCAAATTGTACTTACAAAATCTACCAGGTATTATATTATTGTTTCTGACCGTAATGGCTGTGTTGCAACAGATGAAAAAGAAATCTATATTGACGAAGAATGCCTTATTGGTTCATCTGTTATATCACCCAATGACGACAGTCGCAACGAGGCATTTAAAATCAATAGTTGTGACTTAAAAAACATACGCCTTGAAGTCTATAGCCGTTGGGGGCAATTAGTCTATTCAAAAGACAATTACACAAGCGGCTTATGGCAAGGCAATGACCAAGATGGAACGGCTGGAAAACAACTGCCCGACGGTGTTTATCTATACATCATGAAGGCAAATGATTCAGCAGGACAACCCGTTTTAGGCAAAGGCACCGTAACAATTGTACGTCAATAATCGGGATTTAAGGTTATAAGCCTATTGAGTTGTTTTTGAAAAGACCCCTCAGTATTTTTCAAAAACAACTTAATAGGCTTATAATCCAATGTCCTTCAATCCTAAATCCAATAAAAATTTCAATAAGATGAAAAAATCATTACTCATTATATTTCTCGCAACAGCTTTTATAGCTAAAATTACGGCACAAGACGAAGCAGTTTTCGGGCATTATCTTGTCAATCCTGTTTTAATAAACCCAGCATTTTCAGGCGCTTTTGGGAAATACCAACTTTTTGGACATATCCGCAATCAATGGACAGGTTTCCCAGGGCAACCCACGACGTATGCACTAAGCGCAAATGCACCGCTTGGACAAAATGTCGGTCTCGGTGCTTTGCTTCTAAGTGAAAAATTCGGTTTACTAAACCGCACCCGTGCTCAGTTGTCTTATGCTTATCACTATGACAATGCCAAAAAAGGTTTTAAAGCTGGTTTTGGTTTCTCGACAGAATTTCATCGCACCCGTCTCGATGGTTCAGCGACCCAAGACCCATTTTTTGAAGCAGGTGACCGCGTTGTTGAAGCCAATATGAAAAACGTTTCCTTTTTTGATGCAACTGCAGGTGGTTATGCGATTATCAATGATAAAGCTACATTCAGTTTGGCACTACCAAACCTCATTCGCGCACGTTTGGGCGTGGTGTCCAACGATTCCCTTACAAAGGAAAAGACATTCCTTAAACAGTTTATTTTCTCTGGTGGATATAAAATAAAAATGGATAATATGAGCTTTGAACCGTCATTGGTCGCCCGCAAAGTGTATCAATCACCCTTTGAAGTGGATTTAAACATGGTCGCTCGGTTCTTTGAAGATAAATTTTTACTCGGTGTGTCCATGCGTCCAGGCAATAGTGGGAATATTGGTCTAATGGTAGGAACGAAGCAAGAGTTTTTCCAAATATATTATGCATACAACAGTTCGCTTGCAGAATTAAAAACCTACAGTCGCCAAGCACATGAGATTACAATTGGCTTAGAATTCAATCGCAATCAAAATCAATCGCAATCACCAACGGAAAAGAAGAAAAAAAGATATAAAAATTAATAATCAAATATGAATGATAAATTTTTTAACTTGTTGTAAGTCAATTATTTAGTATAAATATTGGAGAGTGTAGCCCACAAAGTAAATTCATCATTTATCATTCATATTTCATCATTAAATAAAGATATTGGTTTTTGGGATGGCCCCTTTACCCGTTCAGGTGGGTGAGGGGCTTTTCAAATTATAAAAAAACGTTCCATAAATATCAAATCTGTGGAACGCCTTAAAGTATTCAATATCAATATTTTACAGAACAATAGACCCCATCAGTATTTTATACATTTATGATGATACCCTGAATTATCCATTATCAACTATCCATTATTTCTTATCCGATATATCATCGCCATACCTAAGCCAAACAGCATCATAATAGAACCCAGCCAAACAAAATTAATACCCGGATTAACTGTTGCTTCCAAAACAATATAATCCGTTCGGGGCGCATCTTCAGCAATCGAAATAGGTATTTTTGTCGGCGATCCTTGCGCCACACTAATCGTCATTTGTTTGGTCTCAGGATTTACTTTTGCAATGGCAAAGTGCATCCCAATTTCAGGAATATCCGCTTTCAAAGGAATAGGTGTTGTACCACGAATAACATAAACTGGGGCTGCTGTGTAAAAACTATCGCCTGATTTATCCTGTTTCACAACCTTTAAATTGGCAGCAAAAGCCAAATCCTTAGGCTCAAGAGTGAAATTTTCAACCTTAGGTGAGGGATTGACGTTTTCAAAAGTCACTTCTGTATCCCCTATTTTCAACGTTTGCCCTTGTTCAAAAATAAAATTTTTATAAACTAAATCCTTTTGCTGCATAAATAAACGGTCAAAAACTTCTGATTCTGCTCTAATCCGTAAGCCCAATTGATTGATCGTAACGGGTAATTGATACACATTTTCATCCCGTATCAATACAATAGGTTCTGCTTCATAAACCGTATCTAACCCCCTCAGTATTTTCAACTTTATACCGACTGCAATATCTTTTTCCTCCGCTTTATACTTCGGATGTGAGGGCTTAGAGTTGATGCCTTCCACAATGACCGAATACTGAGGGGTCTTATCCATAGCTGGTTTTATCGCTGTCAACATCCCCAATGGCATGTCGAAAGGACGATATGTTAAACTATCCTCCATTTCATGAGCAATTTCAGGATCTTGTTCCGTAGGCGGCAAAGCAGCGATGTGGCTGAACACATCATACGTCAAGAAGTGGCGTGTATCGGGGTTTGTTGAAGCAATTTTACCCGTTCTTTTATCATACAAAATATAAGGATGTACGACAAAAGAATCCACATTTGATTGCCTATCAGCCGATTTTTTGCGAATTTTCAAGGTAAAATCACGCCGATTGGCATAAGCGGTATCCGATTCATAGACCATTTCCCAACCCGTTTCAGTTGGTAAAGGCAGGCCTTTCATCAACAATATATTCTTACCAAATTGCTCTTCTGAAAAATTTATCAAACTTTCCATTGCAAAACGGTTCTTTGAAATCCAATTTTTATTGATACCCGAAGCCATAATCCCAATTATCAATAAACCAAAACCCATATGCGAAAAGGCAGAACCCGCCGCACTTATATTTTTCCGCAGGAAATTAATCAGATAATCGAAATTGGCAACAACCGTAAAAACACCTGAAAAAAGCAGTAAAATATATTGCCACACCTTACTCGCTTCAATCCAACCCAATAAAAGCAACGTTAAGCCAACAGAAAGACCTGCTGAAATGCCTAAATGTTTAAGCACAGTTGAGCGATAATTAACAAAATTGAACTCTTTATACCTCAAAAATTGGGTACAAGCGGATAGTAAACCTAAGAAAATACCTATCCACAACTGCGTCTTATTGTAATGTCCAATCGAATCAACAGGTGCAGCAAATTTTTTAGCCGTTGGGTCAAAATAGGTTAATATTTTATTGAAAACAGGCAAAGAAGTCGTAAAAGAAATCAAAACAACCGATAAAATCAAGACCAATGAACCAATGAACAACCAGAATTCACGGCTCGAAACGGCTTCTTCTTTCGTTGGATTAGGTATTTTTTTATAATTCTTAAAAAATAAATACAAACCGCCCACAAGGAAAAACATTTGAAAGAAAACAAGCTGCCACTCCAAACCCATTTCCGTAAATGCATGAGCCGACGTATCGCCTAAAATGCCTGACCGTGTGAGAAATGTTGAATATAAAATCAATAAAAAACTCAACAAATAGAACATAAAAGTTGCCCGCAACGAATGACCCGTTGAACGTGCAACCAAATGTGTATGCAGCCCTGCCACCATCACCAACCATGGCACAAGTGACATGTTTTCAACGGGGTCCCAAGCCCAATAACCATTGAAACTTAATGCTTCATAAGCCCAAGCACCACCCATGAGAACGCCTGTGCCGAGTATTGTAGCTGAAAAAAGCGCAAACGGCATGGCAGGACGCAGCCATTCAGAAAAGCGTTTTGTCCAAAGCCCTGCAATTGCGAAACAAAAAGGTATGGTAGTGGAAGCAAAACCCAAAAATAGGGTCGGTGGGTGTATCGTCATCCAATAGTTTTGGAGCAATGGATTTAAGCCTTTTGCCGTCTTTGCCAACTTAGCCACATAGTCCGCTTGCTGAAAAATAGGGGCATCATTGGCTTCTCTTAACAACAATACAGGGTTACTACCCCATTTTAGAATGTGGTCACCCCAACCAAAATGTAAACCCAATATCATAGAAGACAAAAAGACCTGCACACAAGCGAGCGTTGCAATAACAGGGTTTTCCCACATTTTCATACCCCTCAGTATGATAAACGCTCCAAGCCCTACATGCCAAAACATCCACAGCAAAAAACTACCTTCTTGTCCTTCCCAAAACGCAGCGAACACGTAGCGAAATGGCAAGTCCGTATCTACGTGCGAATGAGCATAGAAATACTCAAACCGCTTCGTTATCATCACATAAAAAATGGAACTGATAATGGTCAAAACTGCAACGCCATGAACGCCAAATGACCAACGACCCAATCTTTGCCAAGAAGCGACCCCCTCCCGATTCCCGCGGGATGTTCCCTCAGTATCAACATCTTTATTTTGCTTTTGCGTCGCAAAAAAATAGGAAAGCATAGCGACAAGAGCCGCCACAAAACTTAAAACAACGGCTATATGACCGATTTGGCGAGGCAGTAAATTCTCTCCAATGTATTGAATTTCATTCATTTATGAATTGTATGGTTAGATATTGTATGGCTGTAATGTTATATTGTTGTATGTAAAAATTGTTATATTGTTATATTGCTAAATGGGAGCGAACAAAACAGCCATACAACAATTTAACAATACAACAATTCAGAAATCTAACAATTTAACCCTTCTTTTTCATATAGATTTCCTCGTCTTTATATTTTGAAGGACATTTCATCAGTACTTCATTGGCAATGAAAGTGCCATTTTGCATTTCGCCTGTTACGACGACTTGCTCTGATAGTTCAAAATCCTGTGGCTTGGGTTTCAAAAGCACAACAGGTACTTCTTGACCTTGCGTGTCTTCGAGGTAAAAGCTGAATTTATTGGCATCTTTGGTAGGTTCATAAACCATCGGCTTGTCTTTTATGAGTTTTCCAGCAACTTTAACTTTTTCAGTAGCCACTTTTGCATCGCTAAAAGTAGCATAAGTTGCCACGTCTTTTGCTTGCAAAGTCAAGGCAGCAATACCGCCCACAATGACTAAAATAGCAACTATATGAATGGGTTTCATGTTTTTAAAATTTTACAAGATGAAAAAAAATAATTTTAATTTCGCCGCAAATTTACGTTCAAAAAAGCAGAAAACCACTGACTTGTATCATCAAAGTCAGTGGTTCGCCGAATTATTTATACTAATTACAAATAGTTTTGAAGTAAAAATCTTCTTACAAACAGGAGGAACGTGCTAAAAAAGTTGTCTCTCCTTTCTATTTTCAAGAGTAAATCTATGCTTTTATCTTAGATTTATTCAAACGGATGGTCTTAACAGTATTACCATTATTGTTAAGCAATCGTACGATATAAATGCCTTCTGGTAAGTCATTGATAGAATATTTGTAATTGTCAACAACGTTATAATTCCGAACTTGCCGACCAATAATATTGTAAATGACGACACGTTCCACCACATCACTATCATCGCTCAACATGAAATAATCCGTGGTGGGATTTGGATAAATTTTAAGTGAACTGCTATTTCTACTAACCTCCCGAGAGCTTGTTGTCGTTGTAAATAAATACCGACCTGTTACCGTATTCGTAACATTCCCCACTTCTGTCGCTTTCAGTTCGATCGTTGCAGAACCTGATATTTGGTTTGGACGAATATAAGCATCAAGGTTACTTGTACCATTTGCTGCCAAAACGATGGTATCTGGCGAGGCATTCACGCTACTTGTCCAACACTGATTGATGTCACAAACCAATGATTGCCAACCAGTTGGAAGACTAATAATATTGCGTTGCCAAACGACCCGTTTGGTTTGACTTGACGTATTTTTCAAGGTTGCCTTACCTCTTATTTCAAAAGAATCGGGATGTACAGACGAGTTGACTATACCCGGTGTTATTGTCAAAGTTACTTGACTTTGACCCCTCAGTATAAAAGCATTTGTAAAAAGAATTATAAGTAAAAGATGTTTCATGTGATGTATTTTTATAAAAACCAATGAATTATAAACAAAAATAAGGATTATTAAGGAGAAACAACGAAAAATGCTTTGTGTTTTTAAAAAGCACAGATCTGATTAAAAAATCTCTTGAAATATTTTGAAAGAATTAATGTCAGGAAAATTATCTAAATGAAATTGATAAAATTTCAGTAACTCGCCAATCAGTTGTCTGCGTTCGTCGTGATTGAGATTTACTAATTGAGATTGAGTCCATGGAGTCGAAAGGAGACCCCTCAGTATTTTCGTCAAATGTGCATTCAAAAAATGAGAATGACCAATGGTATTATTAGTAAAAATACCATTTTTTAAATCAAAAACAGACCCCTCAGTATAATCGTCTTCATGTGGACAAAAACCCAAATACCCAGACAATTCAAGCAAAAAAGAAAGATGCAAATTCGTAAAACGCTCTGTGATTTCATCTAAATATTGAAAAATATCAAACAAAAAGGCGAATAATGCCGCATTTTCCTCCGATTCTCTAATGGTTCGACGAGCTACCTCTGCCATGAAAAGCCCAATAGAAGACTTGCGAATATCAAAAGGCAAGGAGGTATAGATATGAGCGGCTTGTATTTCTTTGATTCGATTTAATTTACCTGGCGCATCATAAGCGACAATATCAACCAGCGACATAACTTGCAACAAACCCATAGCCACCTTCGACCGTTGTGTACGCACACCACTGATGATATAGGAACGCAAACCGACCCCCTCAGTATAAATGTCTGCAATGATACTCGTTTCAGAATATTTGACAGTGCGAAGGATGATGCCGCGTGTTTTTATAATCATAGTTGCTTGTTCTATAATTCTAATTCTTCGATTTTACGCAGAAAGCTTTTTTTCTCTTTCAAATGATGTTCCACGTCTTTTAACTCTAAACCAATGGCAATGACACTTAAATGGATTTCACGAAGCGATAAAAAAAGCGAAGACAATAACGAAATCATACCCGCTACAAAAAGGTTTTTAGCCGTAACTTGTTGATTCTCAAAGATAAAATAGATACTTAAAATACATAAAAACAGAGCAAACACCGCTAACCACTGCATATTACGAATGATAATCATGCGACGACGGAGGTTGCGAAGCTGTGGTAAGATATTTTCATCTTCATTTTCAATATACTTATCTTTTAGCTTTCTGAGTAAAGTTGTAATAGCCAAAAACTTATTCATATAAGCTAAAATCAATAATGAAATAGCTGGAAAAAGCACAGCGGGCGTCGTTATGGTAAACTCGGTCATTCCTTTTGGATTTTTGAATTAGAATGTAATATCAAGCATTATTTCTTCACTTCCTCTACGAATAAGCACTTTTGTTGTATCTCCTTTTTTAAATTTTGCCAAAGCGTCCATGTAAGCATAAACATCTTTTACGTCATTATCCCCTATCTTTAAAACAATATCACCTGTCTTTATTCCTGCTTTTGAGGCTGGTTTGCCATCTGTCACGCCATCAATTCTCATCCCTTTTTTGTCAAAAGCATAATCTGGCATCACGCCCATTGTTACTTTGAAAGAACGGGCTTCCATTTGTGAATTTTTTGTTTCCCTATATTCCATTTTTGGGAACGTACAAGTGGCTTCAATAATACGAGCGATGTATAATAAAACGTGTCTTTCACCATCGTAATTTATCAAATTGGCATCATCGCTCGGTTTGTGGTAATCGGTGTGTTGACCCGTAAAAAAGCCTAAAACAGGTAGTTTTTTCAAGTAAAATGAAGTAAAATCAGATGGTCCGGTGCCTGATGAATCGGGAATGATTTTTATATCTGTTGGAATAATGTCAAGCATTTTTCCCCAAAGCGGCGAAGTACCATAGCCATGAACGATTAAACCCTTGTCAGCGCGATAACGTCCAATCATATCCATATTGACCATATAGTTAATTTTGTCAACAGATACTGAGGGGGTCTCTGCAAATTTTTTAGAACCAATCAAGCCCAGTTCCTCACCCGAAAAACAAACAAAAAGGAAGTTATAAGGTTCTTTTTTGTTGTTCTTTGAAAAAAAACGGGCTAATTCAATCACACCTGCTGTACCGCTGGCGTTGTCATCAGCACCATTATGGATTTTACCATCTGGATTGGCATCGAGAGAGTTTTTATCATGCCCCAAACCCAAGTGATCATAATGTGCGCCAACGATAATTGTGACATCAGCCCCGTTGTCAAGAAAACCGACAACATTTTGACTTTGAATGGCTGGCGCATTCGGATCTTCGGTCGCATGGGGGTTAGACATTTTTTTGAAGGTGTAATTATGAAAGAACGTCCCCTCAGTACCCGCAGGTTTAAGACCTATTTTTTTGAATTGTTTTGCAATATATTTAGCCGCTTTTTGTTCGCCTTTTGAGCCAGTACCGCGTCCTTCCAGTTTATCAGACGCTAAAAATGTAATATGCTTTTTTATTTTTACAACGGATATATCCGTTTGGGCAAAACAGAGATAGGAGCAATTTATTGTTAATATGAATGAAAACAAAATTTTTAAAATATTATTTTTCAAGATAATTTTTCCCATTATTTACGTGGTTTTGCTATTATAAATGATTTTTATTGTACAAAATTGATTAAAGACAAAAAACAAGGGAACTAAAAAATCAACAAAATAAATCTTGTTATTTGTAAAAATATTTTATACTTTGCGGCAAATTTAGTAAGTTCCGAGTAAAAATATGTGTTGAAAGGCTTAATCTGATTTTATTATTTTTTTTTATTTATTGAAATGAAACATTTTGAACACGAAATCGAAAAAGGTATGTGTGCAATTCGGAATTCTCAGAACTGAATACCATGATAAGTTTATTTTTAGCTCAAAGTGACAGTTTTCAAAAAAACAAGTCTCATTGTGCAGTCACTATTGAAAATCATCACTAAAATAAAAATGTTCTTTCAAAATTAAGAAACAAAAATGCTGAAAAGTCAGATATTTTTAGTAATTTACTTGCAAACCAAGGCGGAAGACATGTTTGTTAATTGCAATATATAAAAATAAATAATAAAAAAACTTCAAAAAATTTGTGACATAACAGAAAACAGGATACTTTTGTAAGCAAATTATTTTTTTCATATTTTAATTCATTGAATACTAATTATTAATTCACCAAAGTTTCAACCCTATGACAAGGAACATTTATTCAGTCTTATCACTTTTACTTGTGACATTGAGCTTCACAAGTGCTACTGCACAACAAATGGCAGCAAGCAAAGATAGCAAAGCCAGTTATGGCATTTTTGCGCCCAATAATCAAACAGAATTGGGAATCCATGCAGGTCTATCCTATTTGATAGGTGACCTTGCATCAAAGCCAGGCGCGGGAGCGGGCATAAGCATCCGCAAAGCTCTCGACTACACTTTTTCTGTACGTGTAGATTTGGGTTTCCAACAACTACCTTCTGTAACACCTAACAATGCTGATTGGCGTTACGGGGGCGAAGAGACCCGTAATGGTTTTGGTGGAGACTCACGCTTTATTAACAAAGCAAGCTCCTCTATTTTGGAAGGTGACCTTCAGTTAATTATTTCGCTCAACAACGGACGTTGGGACGCTGGTGCCAGAAAAATCAATCCTTATGTGTTTGGCGGTATTGGCGGTAGCTACCTCAACACACAAGTTAACGTCACAAAGCCAGGTGTAAGTGGTGGGAAAACAGGCGAACAAGAATTGGTTCTTGCTGGCGATCGTAACACAGGCAAACTCGCTCCTAACGTAAATGCTGGTGGTGGTGTTTCATTCCGTATCAATGACAAAGTGAGCTTTTCAATTGAAGAAAAGATTATGACTCTCTTTGGCAAACGTGCTGACCTTATGGATGGTTTCCAGTACAACTTCCGTGATTTCGCCAGTTATACGAACCTTCGCTTAGGTTTCAACATCGGTGGGAAAAACAAGCAAACATTGCCATTATGGTGGGCTGGTCCAGCTGACCAAATGAATGCAGACATTGCTGAGTTGAAAGCACGCCCTAAGTACGACCCCACTGATACTGATACAGATGGTGTCATTGATATGCTTGACCAAGAAAAGGACTCTCCTTCAGGTGCGCGTGTTGATACACGTGGTGTAGCCCTTGACAGTGACAGTGACGGTGTAGCTGACTACAAGGACAAAGAGCCATTCTCTCCCATCGGTTACAAAGTTGACAATGTTGGTGTGGCTATGGTTCCAAAACCTGCTTATGTGACTGAAGCTGACGTCAACCGCATCGTTGATGCTCAATTAGCTAAATTTAAAGCTTCTATGGGAGATGGTATGGGATCAGGTGGTATGGCTGATTGGTTCTTACCAATGATTCACTTTGACCTCAACAGTGCAACAGTTAAGACATCAGAATACGGTAATCTTGCCGCAGTTGCTTCAGTTTTAAAATCAAATAAATCTATAAAAGTAGCTGTGACTGGTTTTACAGACAAATTAGCTTCTGATGGTTATAATAAAGGTCTTTCTTATAGCCGTGCAGAATCAACTATTGATGCTCTCGTTAAGCAGTTCGGTGTTGATCGCAGCCGTCTTGTCTTGACATATCAAGGAGAAGACAATACACTTGTACCATCAAGTGGCGCATCTGTAATGAATCGTCGCGTTGAGTTCAGAGTAGCAACAAAAGAAGATGCTGAAATGACTCCACCTGCTACAATGAAGAAAAAATCTTATAAAGGCAATAAATCAGGCTATTAAATCTGATTTATGAAATAGAAAAAGGCTTTTCGTGTTCTGTTTATATACACAGAATTATTCAAGTCGAAAATTTTATTTCAAAGAAAATCAATAGACCCCTTGGAATCATTTTGATTTCGAGGGGTCTCTTTTTTTATCCTTTCCTAAGAAAACCGCACCTCGTTTTAGTTCGCCAATTCCTTCAACACGGCTGTTGCTTCGTCATAATTTTCACTTGTTTTTTTAGCTATTTCAATCGCTTTTTGTGCTTCTTTTTTTGCCCTTGATTTTTTACCTAATTTGTTATAAAGTTGTGCCACAACGATTTGATTCATAAAGCGATTTTCTAATTTTACTGACTTTTTTGCCCATTTAACCGCTTTTTTTAATGATTTTTTGTCGTCTATTTGTTCATAAAATGTCGCTGCATTTTCATTCAATTCCTCTGCCGAATCATCGTATTTTTTCAAAAAATGAACAGCCGCCTGTGTATAATTCGGTCTATCACCCTTCATTCTATAATAATTCAACCGATAACCCAGTGACATCCTATCAGATTTGTCTTTAGGATAAACTAAACCGATAATCGAATCGGCAGCCGATAGAGTTGGTATATTGTCTTCATTAAACAAAAACTGCGACGCGATCTCTTGAACCTTCAATGAAACCTCATCTTTTGAAGCGACTTGTTCAAAATCCTTTTGATTCTTAACTAAATAAGGAAACAACTTGGAATCTACCCCCTCAGTAAATTTATAGATAAAAGCCAAATTTTCGGGTGTTTTCCAATCGGTTTGTGTTGCCAAATATTCTTCAGCTATTTTAAAACGCTGTTCTTCAGCAGCTTCAGCCAGCACTTCTGCATAAGTTTTTAGAAATTTAGGATCACGTTCTCCTCTTTCATATCGCATAATCCATTTACCCAAAGTCTGTTCACCATTTAAAGCAGTTTTACCCAAGGCTAAAAACTGTTCCACATCATGAAACCCCAAGGCTTTATGCACCACTTCGCCCTCAGCATTCAAAAAAAGCAAGGTTGGATAAGCGACAATGCCATAACGCTGTTGAAGTGCAGGTCCTTCGCCCTTTTCCATATCCATTTTGAGATTAACAAACTGTCGATTAAAGAGTAGAGCAACCCCAGAATCTGTGAAAGTAGATTTCGACATCATTTTACATGGACCACACCAAGTCGTGTAAGCATCCATAAAAATGAGCTTATTGCCTTTTTTAGCGTTCGCTAAAGCATCGCTCAATTTGTCGTGAATAAACGTGATGCCCCCCTCAGTATATTGAGCTGTTAAAGCTGTTTGTAGGAAGAAAAACAGCAAGAGTGTATTTAAAACTTTCATTTTATAAAATTTTGATTTTTAATGTATTATACAAAAAAACTTCCAAAAAGTTGCTACCTCTTTGGAAGTTCTGTCTCTATCACAAGTCACTGTAAAGATTGACAACTGATGTATGACTTAACCCTTAATCTGTTCTATCAAACTTTGTACCACAGGGATCATTTGTATCGCTGAATCTTTAGCTATTTTCAAAGCTTTTTCCGCATTCCCCAAAGCATCGGATTTTTTACCCGTTAGATGCAAGGTCTTAGCATATAGATAATAATATTCGCATAAACCGCCATTTTCAGCAGCCGTTTTCAAGTATTTTGACGCATCTGATAAAACATTTTTATCTGATGGAAAAGCATCAATCATCTGTTTTGCAGTATTGTAAAGCAAATTGGCGTTTGATTTTGCTTCTTTTTTAACAAAAGTTTCACAGGCTTTGCAATAGCTTTTAACATCACCTGTCGTTTTGTAAAATTTCATATCCGCTTCCACTGCAAAAGCATTGGCTTTGTCTGGAAAATAGGTTTTCATTTTGTCCTTTGCCTCTTTGTGTAAGTCTTCTGATTTAAACTCAACAGCAATATCCGCTGTGGTTTGAATGGCATCTTCAATCCGACTATTCACTTGTGCCGGGCTGACAAGAGCCGCAATTTGCGTTCTATTTTTTATTAACAAATCAAATACCCTTGAATCTGCTTGGGAAGTGCCTTCAAAAATAATTTTTAAGGTCGAAGCATCTGTCATATCTGCCTTTAAAAGGTACTCATTAACGACTTTTAAACTGGATTTTCCAGAGCGATTGAGTGCACGAACATAATTTAAAACTAATTCTGGTTCGCGCTTACCTGCGAGATAATCCTTCTCAAAATCTTTGGTTTTATCAATTTTACTCAAGGCTTGACGTGCCGTACCAATCAGTTGCTCTGCTTGTAACCCACCGACCGTTTTGTGTACTTGCTCGCCTTTTTCGTTGATAAAAATCAAGGTTGGATAAGCAGCAACATCAAATTTACGTCCTAATGTAGGACCCTCGCCCTTCTCCATATCCATTTTGACGTTGATAAAGTTGTCATTGAAAAATTTTCCCACTTTCGCTTCTTTGAAAGTTGTAGCGGCCATGCGTTTGCAAGGCCCGCACCACTCCGCAAAAGCATCCATGAAAATGAGTTTATTTTCTGTTTTGGCTTTCTCCAAAGCTTCCACATACGTGCCATGAAAAAATTCAATACCACCATCACTTAGGTGCTTTTCTTGTTCAGCGTCTTTTTGCGCTTGTGCGACCATCAAATGTGCCGCCACGAATAATAGAATAAATATTTTTTTCATTTTTTAAATTTATTTAAGAGTTCAAGGATTTAATAATTATTTGATTACCAAGGTTTTAGATAGGTCAAAATCAACATTTTCGAAATTTTTTAAATTTCGTAGATGTGCGTTTCAATTCAAATCAATGATTATACAAACCGCTTAAAGTTGCTCCCGATAAGCATATACGCTCCAATTCTTCACGAGTACCATAAAAAACATTGAAATCAACATAGCCATCAATACCTTCCAGTCTGCCCCGATTGCCGTATTGCCAAAACCACCATTTAACACCCGCCCCTAATCGTGGCGAGTCTCCACCATATTTGGCAATCCAAATCGGGTATTTATCAAACTCTCCTGCAATGAATTTGTTGTAAAATTTGTAGCTCGTATAGATAATAGGCTTGATACTATACTCCAATTCGACCCAATAAAGCCATGATTTGAGCTGCCGAATCACTTCTCGACGCGGCAAATCATCGTCGGTTTCAATATCTAAAACAGGAGGCAAATCCCCATAACTCATATCAACAGACTGAATAAAATTCCGCGCTTGAATTTCACCATCAATCGAAGGTCTAAAAAAATGATAAGCACCGCGTTTGATGCCATAGTATTGCATTTGCTCCCAATTTCGACAAAAAAGTGAATCTGTATGCTGTCGCCCCTCTGTAGCTTTTACGAATGCAAAGGTAATGCCTTGGGCTGCCACAAGGTCCCACCTCACATTTGATTGGTAATGAGACAGGTCAATGCCATGCATTTCATAGCCTTCTATCCGTGTCGTATCGGACTCACAAGCCACAAATGAGAACATAAATAGTATTAATATGACGGCGTTTTTATTCATTTTCCGTTCAAAATTAAGTGTTTCTTTGAAATTTCTTATTTAAAATAAACTTTTAGGGCCGATTTCACATAAGTAAGTAACTTATTTTTGTTTTACCTTTTTAAAAGACAAAAATTACACCATTGTTCCTAACTCCATACCCCCTCAGTATATTTGCTTTTTTTAATCAATTAAAAATAAAAATCGTGTTGACTCAACGACAACTTTTCCTACGTCATGTTGCCCAAACCTCAGATGTACCACTTGCGCTCGAAATAGAATCTGCCGAAGGTATGTACTTACAAACAGTTGACAAACAGCAAGTTATGGACTTGATTGCAGGTATTTCGGTGAGCGTACTCGGTCATCGCCCCCCCTCAGTACAAAAGGCCGTTGAGACGCAACTTAACAAATATTGGCACACCCTCGTCTATGGTGAATTTGTTCTCGCACCGCAAGTGCAGTTGGCAACACTTTTGGCAGAGAATCTACCACCGTCGCTCAATTCTGTTTTTTTCACAAATTCAGGTACAGAAGCAACCGAAGGAGCGATGAAATTGGTGAAACGTGCCACAGGGCGTTCTAAAATCATCGCTATGAAAAACGCTTATCATGGCTCAACACAAGGCGCCATGTCCCTCAATTCTGATGACTATTTCACACAAGCCTATCGTCCACTTTTACCTGATATTCAATGGCTTACGTTTAATGATTTTATGGACATAAAAAAAATAACATATAGAACAGCTGCTGTCATTGTCGAAACTGTACAAGCTGAAAGCGGTATTCATAAACCTACTGAGGGGTATCTTTTGGCTTTAAAAAACCGCTGCCAAGAAGTCGGTGCGCTCTTGATTCTCGACGAAATACAAGCTGGCATGGGACGCACTGGAACGCTATGGGCTTTTGAACAATATGGCATCACGCCTGATGTTTTGTTATTGGCAAAAGGCTTAGGCGGTGGTATGCCAATTGGTGCATTTATAGCTGACAGAGTTGTGATGCAAACCTTTACAAAAGAGCCTGTTTTGGGGCATATTACGACTTTTGGTGGTCATCCCGTCAGTTGCGTTGCTGCATTAGCTACTTTAGAAACGCTTTTATCAAGTGATTTGTTGGCTGAAGTCAAAGTAAAAGAAGCCTTGTTTAAACAACTTTTAGTACATCCTAAAATCAAAGAAGTCCGCAGTGCAGGTTTGTGGTTAGCGGTCGAGTTAGAAAGTTTTGACGTTTTAATACAAGTCATTAACGAATGTTTGCGCAATGGCTTATTGACGGATTGGTTTTTGTTCAATAATCGAAGTTTGCGGATTGCCCCGCCTTTGATTATTACAGAAAGGGAAATCATTTGTGCTTGTCATATTATTTTAAAAGCTATTGAAAAATGCGCATAGACATAATGTAAAAAAATATTTTTATTAAAAGAAAATCATTTTTGCTCATTTTTGAATAAACCCCACCCCTTAAAAAACCGTAGGTTAAATTGGTTTTAAAATTAATTTTTCATCAACAGAATTAAATAAAATAAAATGAATTGTTTTGACAATAAAAAACAGTTAATCAATTAATTATGATTTCTATTTTATCAATTCTTAAAAAAATTTGACCAATGAAAATTTCTCTATTCACTTACATTTTTCTAATCGGAACATCTTTAAACGCTCAAACAACCATTATTCTCACGCCACAAAAAGATAACTCTATTTATTCTTCAAGCGGTGCAGTCAGCAATGGTCAAGGTATTTATCTGTTCACGGGCAATACAGGTGGCGGTGAGACGCACCGAGCCTTGTTGAAATTTAATATCGCAGGTAGCGTACCGACTGGCGCAACGATTACAGCGGTATCTTTGCGTGTAAATGTGAACAAAGTACCTTCAGGTGTTGCTGGGAATACCTTAAAAATTCACAAACTAACTGCCGATTGGGGCGAAGGTGCCTCCGATGCAGGTGGTTCTGAAAGCACAGGCGGCCCGGCGGCACCCACCGATGCCACTTGGACTCACCAGTTTTTCAGTACAACTATGTGGTCTAATGCAGGTGGCGACTTTCAAGCAACCCCGAGTGGCACGGTATCCGTAGCAGGAACAGGTCTTTACACTTTTAACAGCACATCGAGTATGGTCAATGATGTGCAAACTTGGCTCGACGCACCAAGCGGCAATTTCGGATGGACATTGTTGGGTGATGAATCACAGAATAAAACTTCACGCCGAATTGATGCTCGTGAAAGCAGTACCGCCTCGAATCGCCCTACTTTATCAGTCACTTATACGACTGCAGTCCCCGTAGAACTTATTGATTTTCAAGGAGTTGAAAAGAATAAAAATATAGAACTAACTTGGCAAACTGCCAGCGAACGGGATAGTAAAAGTTTTGAAATTGAGTCAAAATGGCTTCAAAACGGCGTAAATACTGAGGGGGGTAAATTCCTGAAAATAGGAGAACAAAAAGCAGCAGGAAATGCTCAAACAGTTCAAAAATATACATTTATTCACGAAGCACCAACATCAGGCATTTATTTTTATCGCTTGAAACAAGTGGATTTTGATGGTAAATCCATGTATTCCCCAACCATCAGCGTCAAAATAGGCGACAGAAAAGCCATAAAAATCTATCCAAATCCAGTCAGCAATCAATTTGTTATTGAAACCGAGACTCGTGAAATTGAGCAAGCCGAATTAATAGATGCAACAGGACGATTGATGCGTAGCATTTTAAATGTTAAAAATACCGTGAATATTTCAGATTTGCCAAAAGGTATTTATTTCATCAAATTAAAAACAGAAGGGCAAACTGTTGTTGAAAAACTGATAAAACTGTAATTTTGACGCAAGTTTTCGAAACGACCGATGCGGTTTGCAGAAACGCATCGGTCGTTTTATTTTTTCAATCACATTTTTATTCAGTCAAAGTATGCAGCATTTCACTTCTGTTCACGACGTTGATGACCCTTTGGGTTTACTCCGTTTGGCAAAAGATTGTAAGGAAAATCCATTGATATTCAATGATTTAGGTAAAGGTAAAACGCTGGGCATGTTGTTCTACAATGCTTCGCTGCGTACCCGAATGAGTACCGAATTGGCTGCTAAAAACTTAGGAATGCAGGTCATTTCTATGAATGTCGGCGACTCTTGGAACATGGAATTTGAAGATGGCGTGGTAATGAACGGTGACAAAGCCGAGCATATTCGCGAAGGTGCGGCAGTGATGAGCCAATATTGCGACATACTCGGCGTGCGTTCATTCCCCTCTTTGACTGACCGTGAGCGTGATTATTCGGATTTTATACTCTCAAAATTCAAGCAACACGCTCGTGTACCGATTGTTAGTCTTGAAGGTTCAACCGTTCACCCTTTGCAATCTCTGACCGATTGGTTAACGATTGAGCAGTTTAAGACCGTCCAACGTCCAAAAGTGGTGCTTTCGTGGGCACCACACCCGAAGGCTTTGCCGCAAGCTGTACCTAATTCCTTTGTGGAATGGATGAAAATTACAGATTATGATTTTGTGATAACACACCCAGAAGGCTATGAATTGGCAGAGCAATTTACGGGGGGGTGTACGATTGAATATGACCAAAATAAGGCGTTTGAAGGGGCTGATTTTATCTATGCCAAAAACTGGTCAAGCTACCGCGACTACGGCAAAATCCTTTCGATGGACCCGAATTGGACGATTTCCGCAGAAAAAATGGCACTGACAAACGATGCTAAATTTATGCACTGCCTCCCTGTTCGCCGCAATCAAGTTGTCATGGATGAAGTCTTAGATTCACCCCACTCTATCGTTATTGAAGAAGCTAAAAATCGGACTTTTGCGGCAATGGCGGTTTTGAAGACATTGTTGGATAAAAAGTAAAATTTATTTATTTTTGTATAAAAATTCTTAAAAAATGAAGATAACACTTGAAGTTCCAGACCACGAAGCCACATTTTTGCTCGAATTGTTGCGGCATTTTTCTTTTGTTAAAATTCAAAATAGCGAAGAACAAGAGCTCACTAAACAGCAATTTTTACAAGATTTAGGGGAATCCATAGACGAAGTAAAGTTGATTAAAGCTGGTAAACTCAAAGGTTATACGCTTGAAGAAGCGATGGCTGAATTGAATGAACCTTGAATTTAAGATAAGAGAAAACTATAAAAATCTTCCCAATTATGTACAATATTATCATTACACCTAAATTCCTTCGTTTGTTGAAGCCTTTAGTAAAGAAGTATCCATCTCTAAAAATGGAATTTTATAACTTAACTCAACAACTTAGGGAAAACCCAATTATAGGTACACCTCTTGGCAATAATTGTTATAAAATTCGGATTTCAATCGCATCAAAAGGTAAAGGCAAATCGGGTGGCGCAAGAGCCATAACTCATATTGTTGTGCAAGAAGAAAAATTATATCTTCTTGCCATTTATGATAAATCTGAAATTGAAAATTTGCCCGATAAAGAAATTCTAAAACTCATAAAAGATAAAGACTTATAATTTATATGATTGACAATCAATTAATTATCATAAAAGTCGGCGGCAACGTCATTGACAACCCCTCAGTATTAAATTCCGTTTTAGACGATTTTTCTAAAATAAAATCAAAAAAAATACTCGTGCATGGCGGCGGTAAAATCGCTGATGGTTTGTTAAAAAAACTCAATATAGCACCTCAAAAAGTAGAAGGTCGTCGCTTGACCGATGAAGCGACTTTGGAGGTTGTGACGATGGTTTATGCAGGTCTCATTAATAAAAATGTGGTTGCACAATTACAGTCACGCAACTGCAACGCTTTAGGCTTGACAGGTGCTGATGTCAATGCTATCCAAGCGCATAAAAGAACGAGAGGCAATGTGGATTATGGCTTCGCAGGTGATATTGATGCCGTGAATACTGAGGGGGTCGCTCATCTCTTAAAATTTGCCGAAGCTCTTATTTTCGCGCCTATTACGCATGATAAAAAAGGACAATTATTGAACACCAATGCGGATACTATTGCTTCAACATTAGCCGTTGCGATGTCTGTACAGTTTGATGTAATCCTTAAATTTGTGTTTGAAAAAAAAGGCGTTTTGTCTGACCCCACAGACGATGATTCAGTGATTTCCCTCATTTCTTATGCCGATTTTCAAGCTGGAAAAATAGATGGTTCTATCTCTGATGGCATGATACCAAAGCTTGATAATGCCTTTAATGCCATGAAATCAGGTGTGCAGTCGGTTGTGATATGTGGTACTGAGGGGGTCAGTTCAACGGTTGGAACGCAATTGGCGTTGTAAAAAATAACGCTGTGTATTTTGTAAGAATTCAAAAAAGCTCTGTTAGGACTCTATTTATTCTAAATTATGGTAATAAACGTTTATCAGTAAAAACAAAAACAACCCAACCTTTTTTTAGTTTTGTGTGTCTTTCAAAGTAGCTCTAAGTAGCATCTTATTCAACTAAAAAATCAAAAAACAATATGAAAAATACCTTACCTTTTCTATTGCTCCTCCTTAGTTTTACAACAAATGCACAAAATATGTGGCAAAAAATGACAGTCAGCTTTCGGGCAGGTGCCATTTTTCCAAGTTACGAGAAATTTTATATACATTATCCTGCAAGTGGTTATCGTTTAGACACTCGTAATCATTGGAATATGGAATTTAGTATAGAAGATGACAAATTAGGGCTTGGGATGACCATTCGATATATCATGTTTATCCCAGGGTTTATAAAAAATCCAATATATAATTCTGTGACCTCACATCAAAATATAAATGTAGGTGAATTGTGGGGAATCTCTCAAGACCTTTCTGGTTTTACTTTTTTTGTAAACAAAGAATTGTTCCTTTTAGGAAAAAAACATAGGATAGACTTTGGCTTAGGAACACAAAGAAGGAAAGGGGAGCAATATTTTAAACATGAACCATATTATTGGGAACGTTATTTCGATGGGAGTCAACCATTAGATAAACATGGTCTTTTTTCAAGATTGAGTTATGCTTATTTGATAAATAAACATTTCAGCGTCAGCACGAATATTGAATATGCGAGATTTAAAAAACGTCCAACCGATTTGTTTTTTGTCAATATTTTAGCAGGTATACGGTTTTAAAATTTGGCTTCGTAGGATTTTTAAGGATTTAAGAGGATATATTTACTGCTATAAAAATTCTCTTAAATCCTTAAAATCTTACGCATCCTAATTCAACTTAATACGCTCGCGCAAACAACACTCGCTGCTTAGAAGGCGTACCTGTCAAAATACAAACGCCCTCTTCTTCAACCGCATTTAAAGGAATACACCGGATAGTTGCCTTCGTTAACTCCTTAATTTTGTCCTCCGTTTCAGCTGTGCCGTCCCAATGTGCTAAGATAAAGCCACCTTTTTCTTCCAAAACGGTTTGAAATGCTTCAAAAGTATCCACTTTTGTCGTCATACTGTCGCGGTAGTCTTTAGCTCGATTGAAAAGATTAGATTGAATGTCGTCCAATAGGTTTTTGATGTGTTCAGCGACCCCCTCAGTATCAACGCTCGATTTTTCCTTTGTATCACGTCTCGCCACTTCCACTTTGCTAACGGCTAAATCCCTTGCGCCGATGCCGATGCGGACTGGAATACCGACCATTTCGTACTCTGCAAACTTGAAACCAGGGCGTTTTGTCTCGTCATTATCCACTTTTACACGAATACCCAACGCTTTTAATGCCTGCGCAATCGTGTCAGCCGCTTCCATAATTTCAGGAGAAGGTTTGGGAATTGGCACAATAACCACTTGCGTAGGTGCGAGTTTTGGCGGTAATACCAAACCATCGTCGTCAGAATGTGTCATAATCAAGCCACCGATGAGGCGGGTTGAAGCACCCCAAGACGTTGCCCACACATATTCTTCTTTGTTTTCTTTATTCAAAAACTTAACCTCAAAGGCTTTTGCAAAGTTTTGTCCCAAAAAGTGTGATGTACCCGCTTGCAAAGCCTTCCCGTCTTGCATCAAAGCCTCAATACAATAGGTGTCAACTGCCCCTGCAAAACGTTCATTTGCCGTTTTGACACCTTTAATGACAGGCATTGCCATCCAATTTTCAGCAAAATCGGCATATACATCAAGCATTTGACGTGTTTCAGCCACTGCTTCTTCAGCGGTTGAGTGTGCCGTATGCCCTTCTTGCCACAAAAATTCAGCCGTGCGCAGGAACGGACGTGTCCGCATTTCCCAACGCATCACGTTTGCCCATTGATTATAAAGCAAAGGCAAATCACGATAAGAGTTAATCCAATTGCGGTAGGTATCCCAAATTATTGTTTCAGAAGTCGGACGAATAATGAGTTCTTCTTCCAATTTCGCATCAGGGTCAACGATGACACCATTGCCATTTGGGTCATTTTTCAAGCGATAATGCGTAACAACGGCACATTCTTTGGCAAAACCTTCGACGTGTGCCGCTTCTTTTGACAAAAATGATTTTGGAATCAATAACGGAAAATAGACATTGACGTGTCCCGTGTCCTTGAACATGCGGTCAAGTGCGTCGCGCATATTTTCCCACAAAGCATAGCCATTGGGTTTGATAATCATACAACCGCGCACAGGCGAGTTGTCGGAAAGCCCCGCTTTTTTAACAATATCGAGATACCACTGTGAGTAATCCTCGGTTCGGGATGTGATTTCTTTTGCCATAAAAAATGTTTAACAACTAATTATTTTGAAGGAGCCCCCTCAGTATTTTTCAAAAAAAAATCTTATTTTTGTATCCTAAAATAAAAAGAATGAACGAATATATTTTAACTGTTTCTGATTTTGAAAAAGCAGATCTTTTAGTTTTGCTTCAAAAATTCACTTCTGTACGTTTACGTCGCATTGAAGAAGAACCTATTCCACCCGAAGTTGAAGCCTTTATTGAATCCACAGTAGAAGGTTTAAAACAAGTAGAACTGTATGAAAAAGGGTTGATTCAACTTAGAAGCGGGAGTCAATTTTTAGAAGAACTACGTCAAGAAATCGAAAACGAACACCAACATGCTATTTAAAATCATTGTTTTAGAAGGCTTTGCAAAAGAAGCCTTTTCACTCGCCAAAAAATATCGCTCTCTCGCAAAAGATATTGAGCAATTAATGAACGAACTAAAAGAAAATCCAACATTCGGCACACCTCTTGGGCATAATTGTTACAAAATCCGTATGGCTATCACATCAAAAGGTAAAGGCAAAAGCGGCGGTGCAAGAGTCATCACTTGTGTCAAAATTGTTGACGGCAATGTGCATTTAGTGTCTATTTTTGATAAATCAGAAATGGAAAATATTGCTGACAAAGAACTTAAAAAAAGATTGAAAACAATATTTGACGAGAAATGACCCCCGCAGTATTTCTCTCATCTTCAAAAATTGCCGCAAAAGTCGTCTTTTCCCCTTGAAAAATTCAAGCCTTTCAAAAAAATCTCCTTTTTAAATTTTCAGAATGACTTTTAATGGATTCAGACACGTTAAATTTACGGGATGATAAAACATTGGTTCATCTTTTGCCGTAAGTTTGGCGCGATTTCTAATTTCCTGATTTAAAATTCATTACACACGATA
The DNA here is from genome assembly GCA_031411275.1 of Saprospiraceae bacterium. Classification (GTDB taxonomy): domain Bacteria; phylum Bacteroidota; class Bacteroidia; order Chitinophagales; family Saprospiraceae; genus JAAFJT01. The sequence goes on from JANOAU010000048.1 coordinate 33,839, forward strand.
AACAAGGCATGACCCATGACAAGACTTTCCTTTCTTATTTGTTTTTTCTTTTTATTGAAAACAAGTCTTTTTGCACAACAAGCCAAAGCGACACTTAAAAGTGATGATCATGTAAAAGGCGAAATCCTTTTTCAATTGAATGAAAATCAATCGTTTAAAGACTTTGCAAAAGAATTTTATAAAGACTTTTTCGATTTTGTTTATGTCTATTTTAATGACGTTTCAGAAAATCTAAATATCTATTCTTTTCGTTTTGACCCATCGGTTTATGATGAAAACGATATGTTGAAACGCCTTAAAAGCACCCCCTCAGTATCGGCGGTGCAATTCAATCACTTTGTTGAAAATAGGCGTACACCCAACGATGCACAATTTGCTCAGCAATGGTCTTTGACAAAAATCAATGCCCCTCCTCTCTGGGACAAAACGGTAGGTGGTACAACAACTTGTGGCGATACGATTGTTGTCGCAGTACTTGAACGAGGATTCAATGACAGACCTGCCGATGAATTACAAGCCAATATTTGGCTCAACAAAGATGAAATTCCAAATAATAATATGGACGATGATGGCGACGGCTATGTTGACGATTATCGCGGTGTGGCATTCGCAGGCGGAAAAGACAATCATGCGTCTTTAGTTTCAGGCGTAACAGACTTTGATATTAGGCATGGCGTGAGTGTTGCGGGTATTATCGGTGCGGCGGGCAATAATGGAAAATTACTGACGGGAGTCAATTGGCAAGTCAAATTGATGCTGATTAGTGGTGTGACAAACGTCGGTGCTATCATACGGGCTTATGATTTCGTTTTAACTAAGCATAAATTATACAAAAGTTCTAATGGTAAAAAAGGGGCTTTTGTGCCTGTGACCAATTTATCAGGAGGCTTTTCAAATTCAAGTCCTGCACAAAATCCGCTTTTGTGCGCTGTTTACGATTCATTGGGCAAATATGGCATTTTGAATTTTGTCGCTGTTGCGAATGATGACAATGATGTTGAAAAAATAGGCGATATGCCCACCCTATGTGCTAAAGAAAGTATGATAGCCGTGACTGCTTCAAACAAAGATGACAGTCGTGCGGGTTATGCCTATGGCAAAAAAAATGTTCATCTTGCTGCGCCGGGACATGATGTTTTGATATTGTCTCCAAATAATCAGACTACAACAGACAACGGTACTTCGTTTGCTTCGCCTTTGGCAGCAGGTGCGGCTGCTTTGTTGTGGAGTATGCCTGAAAACTACCTATGTCAGTTGTCCAAAACAAACCCTACGGCAGCGATGAATGCCTTGAAAGGTGCGATACTGAGGGGGGTAGAAACATCAGCCGATTTATCAACTAAAACAATCTCTGGCGGCAGGCTTAATGTTTACAATGCCTACCAACAATTGAGGCGTAGTTTTGGACAACCGATAGGCGATTATGATATTCTAAAAATGTACCCCAGTCCAGTTGATAGAACACTGAATGTTGTGTTTCAATTACCAGAAACCGTTACAGGTGACATATTGATTGTCAATGCTTTAGGTCAAAAAATATATCAACGAAAGATAACAGATTCGGATTTACTGGAACAAAAAGTCATTATTCCCACTTACTGGCTAACGCCTGGCTTGTATTTTCTAACGGTTGCTACCCATCAATTTGAAGTGACAAAGAAGTTTGTGGTTGCAAGACATTAAAAATGCAAAATGTAAAATGTAAAACCCTAAAAGGGCGTGATGTGTGAGCAATGGGCGTTACCCATTGATATGTGTCAACGATAAAATATCCAGTATTTTTTAATAAAAACATATAAATCCATGAACCGAAACAATTTACAAATAACGACTCAATTTCATTTGGGTAAATTGCCTTTTATCTTTTGCTGTTTGCTCTTTACCTTTTTTGCTTTACCTTTTACCGTTTTTTCTCAAGAAACGAAAGGTGGTATACCCCTCAGTATTTCTGAAAAAATAGAAGCACCTGAAGCCTATAATGTGCCTCAACCCGATTGGGCACGCATACGTGAGGAGGACAAAGGGGCTGTGGGCAGCTTCCGTTTTGCTGTGCCGATTCCAGTGGATTTGAATTTAAAAAATGCAGGGGTTTGGCGAGACTTGCCCGATGGTAATCGCCTTTGGCAATGCCGTATTCGGTCAACAGATGCCTTGGGATTGGCTTTGACTTTAACAAATTTTGAGCTGCCAAAAAGTGCAAAACTGTTTCTTTTAGCACCCGATGGGTCAAGCGTTTTGGGGGCTTACGATGCCGATAATAACCCTACAAGTCGCACCTTTTTTATCGGTTTTGTACGTGGGCAAGAAGCTATGTTAGAGTATTTTGAACCTAAAAACATAGGCAAAAAGGCTGATTTTGCTATAAAAACGGTTTATCATGCCTACAATCAGACTATGATGGGTGGTGTGGGTTTTGGCGCATCTGTTAGTTGCAATATCAATGTCAGCTGTCCAACAGCCCCAAATTGGGAAGCGCAAAAAAGAGGTGTTGTCCGCATTCTTGTTGTGACAACGCAAGGGACAGGTTGGTGTAGTGGTTCATTAGTCAACAATACCAAACAGGACGGAAAGCCCTATATTTTGAGTGCCTATCACTGTGTGGACGGCTTTACACCTGACTACAATCTGTGGACTTTTTTCTTTAATTATGAAAGTCCAAATTGCCAAAATCCCGACTCCGAGCCTATAAGTCGCTCTATTCAAGGCTGTGCTAATCGAGCTGGCGCGAGAGAAACCGATTTTTTACTCCTTGAATTGAATTTCAGAATCGCCCTTGATGTCAATGCCCAATACCTTGGGTGGAATCGTGATTCGGCCGTTTTGCCGACTTCAACAGTGATGATTCACCATCCGAAAGGGGATATAAAAAAATACAGCCGTGACAGCCGCCCCGCTGTTGTTTATAATGCGTCTGAATTTTGGAGCAATGGCGTTGTTTCTCCACCTCGAAGCCATCTGAATGTTGTTTTTGATGAAGGGTTAGTTGAGCCTGGTTCATCTGGTGCGCCCCTTTTCGACCCATCGGGGCGTATTGTTGGGCAATTACATGGTGGTGGCTTTACAGATTCTTGCCATATGAGTTATGTCCTAAGTGGTTGGTTTGCAAAGTCTTGGGATGGTAATGGTACACCTTCGACGCGACTGAAAGACTGGCTTGACCCCCTCAGTACAGGCGTAAAAACACTCGATGGCACGGCTGTACCGACTACAACGATTGTCAGTGGTACGATAAAAACGTGGTGGAATGACGTTATGGCAAATCAAAAAATCAGCCTCGGCAATGACTCCACTACGACCAATGCGTCGGGAGTTTACACCTTTAATTACGTGCCGCTTAATACATCTTTGACGGTTAAAGTCAATCGAACTACCAATATGGACAATGGCGTTGATGCGGTAGACATGCTGCTATTGCGCCGTAACTTATTAGGTATCAATACGTTACGTATTGAACAACAATTAGCAAGTGATGTTGATAAAAGCGGGGAAATAGATGCAGTGGATATGTTGTTCCTGCGCCGTTTTTTGTTGGGTATTATTCCCACATTACCAGACGGTATGGCATGGCATTTTTATCCTCAATCTACGATTCAAAACCCCAATTCACCTGTTGATTTGTTTAACGTTACATTCAATGCAGCAACTTTTAACTTTAATTTTATCGGTGTTAAAATGGGGGATTTAGATGGGTCGGCTGACCCAAATCAATAATTTGGGTTCAGTAGTGTGTAATTTATACTAAATGAAAAGTGAAAAACGAAAAGTGAAAAATTGTCTTGTCCTGACATAGGTTGACCTTTAAAGAGTTTTATACGCCCTGAATGTTGAAATTATGGAATTATTAGAAACCTTTTCCGTTTATTTCCTACATTTGACGATGTTTTCAATCCATCACAATCATTAGAAAATCAAATCATTATACGTGTTTACAATCTTTTCACATCTTGGTCGCTATTTAATCATGCTGCGTACAGCCTTCTCAAGACCCGAGAAATGGCGTATGTATTGGATTGAAACAGCGCGGCAAATGAACGATATTGGCGTAGGCTCGGTCATTATTGTTGCCTTAGTCTCTGTTTTCGTTGGGGCTGTGGCATCTGTTCAGTTCGCTTATCAGCTTAATGGACAATTAGTGCCGCGTTATTATATTGGTTATATCGTTCGTGATTTATGCATTATTGAGATGTCTCCGACCGTTTCCTGCCTTGTTTTAGCGGGTAAAGTCGGCTCAAATATGGCAGCAGAAATAGGGGGCATGCGTCAAAAAGAGCATATTGATGCGATGGAAGTCATGGGAGTCAATACAGCCGCTTATCTCATTATGCCTAAAATTATTGCTGCACTTGTGATGATTCCCCTTCTGGTTGCATTGTCAGCTTTTCTGGGTATTTTAGGGGGCTATATGGCGAGTGTACCTACTGAATTGTTATCTCATGGGGATTATGTACGCGGCTTGAGGTCGTTTTTTGCGCCTTACAACGTGTTTATTATGTTTGCAAAAGCCTTCGTTTATGCTTTTTTATTAACATCAATTTCTTGTTATCAAGGTTATCATGTCAAAGGTGGCAGCGTTGAACTCGGTCAGGCTTCTACCAATGCTGTCGTTTACAGCGATATTGGTATTTTATTGGCGGATTATATTATTACTATTGTTCTAACAAGTTAGTTATTGGTTGATTTGTTATTATAAGCAATTAACTAATTCCTGATAACCATTAACTAATCATCCAGCTATTAATGATTCGAGCAGAAAATATAACTAAGTCCTTCGGCGATCAGCAGGTGCTGAAAGGGATTTCGGTAATGTTTGAAGAGGGTAAAACCAATCTCATCATCGGGCGTTCGGGCGCGGGAAAAACCGTATTGCTTAAGGTACTTATAGGGCTTGTCCAACCGACAACAGGTACTGTTTGGTACGATGATGTGAATTTTACACATCTCGGCAAAGAAGAATTGAGGGCAGTGCGGATGCAAATTGGTATGCTTTTTCAAGGTTCTGCCTTATTTGACTCCTTATCGGTTGAGCAAAATATTCGTTTCCCATTGGATATGTTTACGAATATGACAGGTAAGGAAAAGTTAGCACGCGTTAACTATTGCCTTGAAAGAGTGAATTTGACAGGTTCAAATAAAAAATTTCCTTCAGAACTGTCGGGTGGTATGCAAAAAAGGGTGGGCATTGCACGCGCCATTGTTTTGAATCCAAAATACTTGTTTTGTGATGAACCTAATTCGGGGCTTGACCCAAAAACCTCGATGGTGATTGATGAATTGATTCGTTCCATTACGATTGAAAATAATATCACCACTGTTATCAATACACACGACATGAACTCTGTCATGGAAATTGGTGATAATATATGTTTCATTCATCTGGGTGAACTCGAATGGCAAGGTAATAAAGCCGAAGTACTGGAAAGCAACAATGACGAATTGCAGTCTTTCATTTTTGCTTCGCCCTTCTTGCAGCGGTTGCGCGATAGGGCTTTGGGGAAAGTAGTTTAGCCTGGTATTAAAAAATACTGAGGGGTGTCAATTTTCATTAATTCTAATGTCATCAGCTTAGTAAAAGTAAAATGTGACGCACAGCATTATGTTCAGGGAAATTTGAAATTTCCCTGAACATTTTGAGCGTTTATATCCGTTTCCCTTTTTGGCATTTCTTTAAGTTGACAACATTCATTAAGTCATGCGTCCACCCGTAAATTTCAAAATATCCTCAATATAATGCCGATTATTGGAAAGGCGCGGCACTTTATGTTGACCACCATATTTACCTTTAGCTTTCAGCCAATTGTGAAATGTACCACGTGGCACAAGGCGCAACCGTAGGCGTTCCATAGCCATACTTTTAAATCGTTTGGCTTCGTAATCCGAGTTGATACGCTGTAAATTGGAGTCTAAAAGGTTGTTAAATATCTCTAAATCAGGTGGTTCTCGCTCAAATTCAATGAGCCATTCATGTCCTCCTTTATTTTTTCCCTCAAAATAAATAGGTGCAACGGTGTATTCGCTCACCTGCGCCCCTACTAAGGCACAGGCTTCTGCCAAGGCTTTGTCAGTATTGGACACCATAACTTCTTCCCCAAATGCATTGACAAACTGTTTTGTGCGTCCACTCACCTTGATTTTATAAGGTTGAACAGATGTGAACATAACCGTATCTCCAACAATATAACGCCATAAGCCTGCATTTGTCGTAATGACTGGGGCATAATGCCGTCCAACTTCCACTTCACTGAGGGGTATCGTAATAGGACGCGCAGACTGCCATTCACTTTCAGGTAAAAATTCGAAATAGATACCATTTTGCAACAAAAGAAGCATATCGTCTGCGCCTAACTGGCATTGCGTCGCAAAAAAGCCTTCTGAAGCGTTGTAAATTTCCCAATAAACGAAGTCTTTTTTAGGAATCAATTCTTGAAACGTCTCTCTATAGGGTGTAAAACTAACGCCACCATGGACATACACTTCCAAATTGGGCCATACTTCAAGTATATTTTGTTTGCCTGTCAATTCCAAAACACGGCGTAACAACACGACTGTCCAAGTTGGCACACCGCCTAAGCTCCGCATATCCTCTTTAATAAGGGCATGAGCTATCCTTTCAATTTTATGTTCTGTGTTCGGCATTACGGCTATATCCAAGCTGGGGGCATAAATATAACTGCCTACTGCGGGCAAATGCTTAAGCATGATAGCCGAAACATCGCCAAATTGAGTTGTCGGAAATGGTGTAAAATGTTCTGTACTACCACCCATAACAAGCATTTTTCCAGCAAAACCCGTCGTTTCAGGGCGATTATTATATATTAAAGCACTCAAATCCCACGTTCCTTTGAGGTGACAAGTCTTTAAGTTTTGAATAGTAACGGGTATGAATTTCGATTTATCGTTGGTCGTTCCACTTGATTTTGAAAACCACCGCACTTGACCAGGCCACAATATATCCTGCTCACCGTGCATCATGCGGCTAATATAAGGTTTCATCGTTTCATAATCTTGGATGGGAACGTTGCGAACAAAATCTTTGGGCGTCCTTATATTTTTGAAATCATGCATTTTACCCCATTGGGTCGAACGCGCATTGTGGACAAATTGGCTCAAAAGACCCGCCTGCACCACATGGGGATGTCCCGAGAAATAGCGAATACGACGCATTCGTTTTCGCAATACGTAACGCATGATATTGTTAAGCCATGTTTTTTCCATTGTGTTGTTTGCTTTGTTAGTCAATTTTCTGAGATGAAATTACAACGAGTTTTTGTGTAAAACAATTTTTTTTTTCATACTTGGGTACTTAGTTCATACTGAGGGGAGTGTTTGGTTGTATCATTTCTGTCCCTCATCAAGTCTAAGTAGTTGATATTTAATTGTTTATACAAATAAATTTAGCTTGTTTTCAAATTAAGCAAAATAAACAGTCTTAAGCCATGGACTAATAATTGTGACATATCCATTAAAATAAAACGACTTTTATGAAATTATTGCCCCACACAGACTATTTAAAAGTATATTTTGAATTAACCGATTTATATATTTTCGACTTTTCAAGAACGATAATGGTGAGATTTCAATTATGAATTTAGAAGCAATAATTGGTTTTATACTATTTATAAATAAGTTTTTGAAGGTAATTATTCCGTTTTTAAAAACAAAAATATAAATTTGTGACTCTACAAAAAAATAAATTTATTCAATCAACCAATAAAAACAGCTTTCTAAATGATTAGTGTTGACAATAAGCAACGAATATTAAGTGTCGTTAATATTTTTGAAACAGGTACACCAGATGGTGAATATGATGACATCAGCATTTTTAACGATGGCAAAGGCAATACTCGCCAAATCACTTTTGGTCGAAGCCAAACGACTGAACAGGGCAATTTGAAAGAACTCGTACAGGCATATATTGCCAATAAAGGTATGTTTTCTAACGATTTCAAGCCATATGTTGACAAAATAGGCGTGACGTCACTCGTTGATGACAAGGCTTTTATCGCTCTACTCAAACGTGCCGCTCAAGAAGACGAAACGATGATTAAGACGCAAGATGCCTTTTTTGATAAAGTTTATTACCAACCCGCTTTAAAGTTTTTTACTGACAATGGGTTTTCGTACCCCCTCAGTATGTTGGTCATTTATGACAGCTATATCCATTCGGGTAGTATTCTCGATTTTCTGCGTAAACGTTTCCCTGAATCTCCACCTGTGAGAGGAGGCGACGAAAAAGCATGGGTTAAAGCTTATGTCACAGCGCGTCATCAATGGTTGTCGGGAAAGGGCGAACCACTTAACAAAACAATTTACCGCACACAAGTTTTTTTGACAGCCATCGCAGCTGGAGATTGGACGCTTGGGTCGCCTTTGGTCGCCAATGGTACACGGTCACGGGGCTTAGATGACGAACCTTCTGACTTAATAGAAATCATACCTGTGCGTGGCTATAACCGTTGGGGTTTAAGACGGCGTTAATTACAATATAAAACAATTCATCACATTATAGAAATCATAGACTACATACCCTCTTATAAAGAGGACTTCAAACGCCTAAACGTCGAGTGGATTTCAACCTATTTCACCCTCGAACCTCACGATTTAGAGCAGTTAGACGACCCTGAAGGCTTCATCTTGAGCCAAGGGGGTAAAATCTTTTTTGCTCAACATGACGCAGCCATCATTGGCACTTGCGCCTTGATAAAAGTATCCGAAACAACGTATGAATTGGCAAAAATGGGCGTCTCCCCTCAATATCAAGGTTTAGGAGCGGGCAAAAAATTGGTGCGTAGAGTGATTGATGAAGCCCGAAGTTTGGGCTGTACTTATTTGTTTTTGGAGTCAAATCAACGCCTAACACCTGCTTTGAATATTTATAAATCATTAGGTTTTGTCGAGGTGCCCATAGGTGAAACGCCTTATACAAGGGCAGACTTCAAAGCGGAAATATATCTTTAAGTAGTATAGATAGGCGTGTATATTGAGTTCTGTCCTTAATTAAATTTCAATCACTTAGCCTTAGTCTCACGGCTCACTACTTCCTACTCATTACTTAATTTACCCTTCACTGTTCACCATTAAAATATTCACCACTCCCCCATAAACTGTTAATTTTATACAAACGTATCCTTTTAACATTGCTATCATAGACAAATTACCGTTGCTTTGCACCTTTAAATACGTCAGTCTGAATTTTTTAATAAAAAATGATTGTATCCAATGAACATTTCAAAAGCGTTTTTACTCATTTGCTTAATGCCTTTCTCCTTCATTTCGGCTCAAAAAACGACGAAAATTAACTTCAAAATCAGTGGTTATACTGAGGGGGGTACTGTCAAACTCTTAGGCAGTCTATTCGACCAAAACTACCTCGCTGATACGGCCAAATTAGCAGCTGATGGCAGCGTCTCCTTCACCAATGCAGAAGGATTTAAAGAAGGACTTTATTACCTTTTGACGCCTGACAAAACCAATTTTCAGTTTTTTATTGCCAGTGGAGAGAATGATTTTACACTTAAAACATCGAAAGACAACCTAATTCTGGGCATGCTTGTCGAAGGTTCAAAAGAAAATAAACTATTTTTTGATAATGCCCGTTATCAAACAGCTCTCGAAACGAAGTACAATGCACTCAGTCAACAAATTCGTAGTGTGCAACCGAATACCCCTCAGTATGCGACACTCACAAAACAGATGCAAGCCCTACTCGATGACCGCGACGCTCAGGTGCAAACACTCAAACAGCAGCATCCCAAAGCTCTTTTTACAAAATTTAAACTCGCTGGGCAGAACCCTAAAATCAGGATGGTCTATCGTCCAAATGGTTCAGTTGACAGTTTGGCGACTATGTATAATTATAGAGTTGATTGGTGGAATGACGTGGATTTCACCGATGGTCGCTTGATGCGGACACCCGTTTTTTTTACAAAACTCAAAAGGTATATTCAAGAATTTACTGTGCAACATCAAGACTCCCTCATTGCTTCATCGGATTATTTATTGAATAAAACATTGGCTAATAACGATTTATTCAATGCCGCCGCTTCTTGGATTGCAGGACAATTTAAGCCAGGAACAACTAAATTGATGGATGGAGAAGCTGTTTATTCGCACATCGTGTTGAAGTATTTTACAGCAGAACGAGTTGACGGTGTGACTAAAGCTGACCTCGAAAGCACTCGCAAACGTGCTGCTGAGATGCAACCCAGTCTCTTAGGAAAAATCGGTCAAGACGTGTGGGGTGTTGATAAAAACAATCAACGTCGAACCCTTTATAGCCTTAAATCCACCTTCAAAATTGTCTTTATTTACAATCCCGATTGTGAACATTGTCAAGAAGAAACCCCTAAACTGCGTACATTTTATGACAAATGGAAAGAAAAAGGTGTTGAAATATTCAGCCTTGTTGCCAACGCTAAAAATCGTGAAGAATGGTTAAATTTTCAAAAAAAGTACGGTGTCAACTGGACAGACGTATATGATCCTCAACTCGAAAGTCGTTTCCATGAAAAATATTTTGTGGACATTACCCCTGAATTGTATGTTTTGAATAAAAATAATATCATCATTGGCAAAAACCTCAAACCCGAGCAGCTTCAAGAACTGTTTGAAAGTGAATTTGCCAAACTGAAATAAGCGGTAAGCGGCAAATGGCACTAAAAAACAGAGTCAACCCAAATTTTTTGTGTCAAATGACCTTCGGATGTCTCGTTTTTTCCACTTATACTGAGGGGGTCTCTTTCGTTGAAAAGAGACCCCCTTTTAATTAAGAGAAGATACACGAGTGCATTTTTTTATTGTTGTACAAGCCTTCACTCGACCTTATTTAGTGACTTGAATCTTTCTCATCAACACGCGTCTGCCTTGTGCTTGTACTTTGATGAGGTACAAACCTGTTGGCAAATGAGCAATATCTATGCGATAAGGTGCTGAGGTCGCTGTCTGAATGACCTGTTGTTTCACTGGTTTGCCTGCCATATCTGATAATACAAGGGTTACCTGCCGTCCTTCAAAAGACTTTAAGTCTATCCATGCCTCATTAATGGCAGGGTTAGGATAAACTGTAAAGTCATTGATTTTTTTGTTGGTGACTCTTTTAATGGCAGAATACACCACGTCTCCATTTAGATATGTTAGCTTAACACGATAGGAATTTTCGCCTTCGCTCGCGTCATTGTCATAGAAAGTATGGTATTGCAAGGCATCTTTTAACTGAGTATTGTTCTGATTTACTAACTTGTCAAAAGAACCAGTCACGTCATTGCGTTTTTCTACAGTCCAGAAACCAGTATTTGTTTCTTGATTAGTCACAAAGGTTATGACATTGCGCTCCGACTCAACATGAGCAGTGATTTTAGGCGTTACTTTTTCTTTTACCAGTTGATGTGTTGGTGTGGGCATTGAACAGTCGTAAGTATTCCAAGTGATGTACTTGCCTGTGCTTTCTAATTTTTCAATGACATACCAACCTGTCATGAAACTCATTCGGCTTTCACCACCATTGACTTTGAGTTTACCATTTGGTATCATGACATTTGCTGTTACCTGTGAGTTATCACCTTTGACCGTGAACTTCTCTTCATCACCTTTATTATCACCCAAATAGAATGTAACTTTAGGTCCATTGACATTGACGCGGCAATCTGCATCAATTTTTACTTTGGCTTTAACCTTAACAGAAGTTGGGTTTGCAAAATAAACATTGGTCGTATTGACACTTTTTTTACCTCCTTGAATGTCAATCTCTTCCACATTGATAACGGCACTGCTGAAAGTCACTTGTGCGCCTTCTTCAATGCTGATTTTGCCAAAATTATTACCTTGAAGGGTCGCGACTACGCCTTTTTTTATCGTCAAGTCTTTGTAGTTACCTGCCAGTACAGTATTTGTACTTACATTATAATTACTTAAACCTAAGGTACTACCGCTATAAGCAAAAAACTGTGGATTCGGACCATCCGTAGCAGGGCTATATATTCTATTTGCGACACTCGATGGCAGATCAAATTCAATATTTTTCGCCTTAACAAAGTAAGGATCCAGAATATCATATTTTTTGAACGAAGCTTTACCATCAGCTGCCGTCACACCGATATTGCCATTGATGTAGTTATACTCCCCGAATTTCACTTCTTTAGTTGCATAAATGATATAACCCGTTGGATTCTGATCATCGTTCACATTGATAGTGGAAGAGCAAGTTGAGACATTGCCTGCGGCATCAACGGCTGTCCAAGTGACTGTTGTTGTTCCTTTGTAAAGTTTAACGTCTGTCAAAGAGTTACCTGTACCCGTCGTTGCACCGCTTAATGTGAAAGTAAGTGCCGCTACCCTGCAATTATCTGTTGCAAGTGCATTGAATTCTGTGCCAACTACGGTATAAGTACACAAACCTGCGTTTGTATTTCGGCTGGTAGATAAAGGACAGGTGATGACAGGCAACTCGTTGTCTATAACTTTTATAGTGAAAGAGCAAGTTGCTGTATTGCCTGAAGCATCTGTTGCCGTAAATACATTGGTTGTTGAACCCACAGAGAAAACAGAACCGCTCTGTAAACCGCTTGTGAAAGCGACAATTGCGCTGCAATTATCGGTTGCGGTTACGTCAAATGTTGCTTTTGCACCGCAAACACCTAAATCAGTGCTGATACTGAGGGGTGTCGGACAGGTGATAACGGGCAACTCATTGTCTTTTACTGTTACAATGAAAGAGCAAGTTGCTGTATTGCCTGAAGCATCTGTTGCTGTAAATACAGTGGTTGTTGAACCCACAGGGAAAACAGAACCGCTTTGTAAACCGCTTGTGAAAGCGACAGTTGCGCTGCAATTATCGGTTGCTGTAACGTCGAACGTTGCTTTTGCGCCGCAAACACCTAAATCAGTGCTGATACTGAGGGGTGTCGGACATGTG
>JANOAU010000049.1:0-38255 GCA_031411275.1 Saprospiraceae bacterium
TATGAGTTATGAGTTATGAGTTATGAGTTATGAGTTATGAGTTATGAGTTATGAGTTATGAGTTATGAGTTATGAGTTATGAGTTATGAGTTATTTTAATAAAAAAATTAATTACTATGAAAGAGAGCTTAATTAAAGAGAAATCATTTCGATTTTCAGTTAGAATAGTGAAAATGAGCCGTCATTTAAGAGAAACTAAAAAAGAGTTTATTATAAGTAAACAAGTATTAAGATGTGGAACATCAGTTGGGACAAATGTCAGAGAAGCATTGAATGCTGAAAGTAGAGCGGATTTTATTCATAAATTAGGTATCGCTCAAAAAGAAGCTGATGAAACGCTTTATTGGTTAGAATTACTAAAAGAAACCGAATATATTGACGAAGCTTATTTTAGTTCAATCCACATTGGTTGTTGTGAACTCTTAAAAATGCTTAGAAGTATTATTCTAACGTCTAAACAAAATCTTTTACCTAAAAAATAACTCATAACTCATAACTCATAACTCATAGACTAATGGAACAAAAAATAAAAGTCATCATCGCCGATGACCATCATTTAGTCCGACAAGGCTTCAAGTCCTTGCTTGAAGACCTTGATTTTGTGGATGTCATTGGCGAAGCATCCGATGGCAAACAAGTTTTACATTTATTGAAAAACGGCAAAAAACCCGATGTGGTTGTCATGGATGTGGATATGCCCGTTATGGGCGGTTTAGAAACGTTAGAAGAGATTATAAAAACGTATTTCGGCGTAAAAGTCATCATGCTTACCATGTTGAATAATAAAGAAGTGATTCAAAAGAGTGTGGATAAAGGCGCGAAAGGCTTTTTATTTAAAAATGCTTCCTCTAACGAATTATCCGATGCCATTAAGAAAGTGGCTAAAGGTGAATCTTATTTTTCAGGCGATGTCGCTTTAACATTATTGAGTAAAACAACAAACAATTCCCTTCAATCACTTGATATATTAACAGACCGTGAAATAGAAATCCTTAAATTAGTTGCCGAAGGTTATTCGAGTACCGAAATTGGTCAAAAACTGTTTATTAGTCCGCGCACGGTAGATACGCATCGCAATAATTTGATTCAAAAACTAAACGTCAATGGCGTAGCGGGATTGATACGTTTTGCAGTCGTCAATAAAGTTATTTAATTAGATTGGGTTGCCCCCTCAGTATTTTATGATAGGTAATGGGTAATGGGTAATGGGTGGCGCTACTCACAAATTACCCATTACTTATTACCCATTACCTATCATAAAATACTGAGGGGCAAACCTTGCCATAGAACATAAATCTCTAAAACTAATTTGAAAAAGCTAAAAGGACAAAGGGCATGTCCAATTTATATTATTTCTTACTTTGCGGTATGTTTTAAAGATAGAACCAATATGTATCATAAATTAAAGTATTGCTTTTTCATTTTATCAACTTTCCTATTTTCTTGTCAACAAGATACCATAGAAAAAAAATACAATATTGGTTTTTCCCAATGCTGCGATGACCCGTGGCGTGATGTAATGAACAGTGAAATGGCTCGAGAATTGGCTTTTCATCCAGAAGTTAAATTAGAAACATGGGTCGCTAATAATAATAGTGAAAAGCAAATTGAGCAAATTCGTGAATTAGTCAAAAAAAAGATTGATTTACTCATCGTTTCCCCTAATGAATCGAAACCACTAACACCCATCATCGAGGAAGTTTACAAAGCAGGTATTCCTGTAATACTGATTGACCGCAAAACGGAATCGGAACTGTATACCGCTTTCATCGGTGCAGATAATTACGAAATCGGAAAAACGGCTGGAAAGTACATTGCGAGCCAAATTAATGGTCAGGCTAATATCATTGAGATTAAGTTGCAAATGACCATTTCACCTGCTAAAGAACGGAATCGAGGATTTAGAGATGCGGTAAACGCTTCGCCTAAGCTAAAACTTGTTGATTCGCTTGAAGCCGTCTTAGGTTTAGACGATGTAACCCATAATTTTCCCAATATTTTGCGCCAGCATCCCGAAGCCAATGTTGTGTTTGGACATACCGACCTTTTAGCAGAAACGGCTTATAAAGTCGCCCAAGAACAAGGGCGAGCAAAGGGGTTATTTTTTGTAGGCATTGATGGCATTCCAGGCACAGGACGCGGTATTCAAGCCATTGAAGAAGGGGTTTTGAATGCTTCTTTGTTGTATCCCACAGGCGGTGCGGAGGCCATTCGTTTGGCTTTGTCTATACTCACTAAAGGGTCGTTTATGAAGCAAAATGACTTAAAAACCATCGTTATTAATAGCGACAATGCCAATATTCTGCACAATCAAATGAAGAAAGTGAATAGTTTGCAAGAAAGTGTAGAACGTCAAGCACTTAAACTTGAAGAACTTAATAGAACTTATTCGTCTCAAAAGAGCAGATTGTATTTCGTAGGTATTTTATTGTCTATTGTCATTTTATTAGGGTCTATTTTGCTCTATCTTTTCAGAGAAAAACAGTTGTCCAATCAAATGTTAGCTGCCCAAAATCAAGCTATTTTGGAGCAAAAGAACAAAATTGAAGAGGTGTCGGAACAAGCCCGTAAAGCCACCGAAGATAAATTGCGTTTTTACTCCTATATATCGCATGAATTTAGAACACCCCTCAGTCTGATATTGACGCCAACAGAGGATTTGTTGCACCGTAAAAATACCGATGCCAAGGAAACACGCAGCACATTGCAACTCATTCGTAAAAATGCCAATCGGCTTTTGCGATTGGTTGACCAATTGCTCGAATTGCGTAAAATTGATGCTGGTAAAATGACTTTAGAAGGCAACCAAGCTGATTTAGTCGCTTTTATCAAGGACATCGTGAGCGATTTTAATGTAAAAGCCAAAAGCCAAAACATTGATTTACAGTTTCTATGTCCTTTCCCTCAACTGCCTTTCTGGTTTGATGCTGAAAAATTAGACAAAGTATTGTTCAATATCATTTCTAATGCCTTCAAATACACGCCACAAGGCGGTTTGATTCATGTTTCTTTGTTGAAAAATTTGGATAAAATCGAAATCATTGTTACAGACAACGGTATCGGTATGACGACCGAGGAACGCGAACATGCCTTCGATTTGTTCTATCGGGGCAGCCAAAATATGTCATTGGGCAGCGGTTTGGGTTTGGCTTTATCGCATGAGTTTGTCTTGTTGCACAAAGGCGAAATACGCTTAGAATCTGAAAAAGGTCATGGCACAACTTTTAAGATTGTTTTACCTTTCCATCAACCCGAATGGGTTTCTGAACAAACGACTGAAACCATCAAACCACATTTTAACCACATCATTGAAACGGTAGAAACAGAAATCAATGAGTCAAATGCCACCCCTCAGTATTTTGAGAATACAATAGTTCTTATTGAAGACAATAAAGATTTGAATAGTTTTTTGACACAAAGACTCAGTAAAAACTACAAAATCGTCACACATGAAACGGCTGAAAAGGGATGGATTTCTATTCTCGAAAACATTCCCGATTTGATTATCAGCGATGTTATGTTGCCTGGCATGGATGGTTTTACATTGACTCAAAAGGTGAAAAATGACTTTAGGACTTCACATATTCCCGTCATTCTATTGACGGCAAAGGGGCAAATGGAAAGCCAAATTGAAGGCACAAAGGCTGGTGCAGATGCGTATATGCCCAAACCTTTTAATCAAAATCTGTTAGAAGAAAAGATAAAGGGTTTGATTGAAAACCGAGACCGTATGCGGCGGCGATTTACGAATGAAATCACGAACCCTACCCATGTTTTGAAGGGTGAACGCAAGTTTTTAATCGAATTTGAAGCCTTAATTGAAAAATACTTAGCAGACAGCACTTTGTCAGTTGAAAAATTGAGCCACGAACTCGGTATGTCGCGCGTCCAATTATTCCGTAAAATATCCGCTTTGACCAATAAAAATGTGAGTGATTATATCGCTGATTTCAAACTCCAAAAAGCAAAGGCTTTACTGACGGGGTCGGATAAAACAATCGCTGAAATCGCTTATGAAACAGGCTTTAACAACCCCAGTTATTTCACCACTTTTTTTAAACAAAAGACCAATCAAACGCCGAGTGAGTGGCGGAATGGATAACTTTTGAAACACAACTACTCCACTTTTAAACTCACTGACGTTTTCGCTTCATCTCATCTCTCCGCATCGGCATCCCATCAATAAGGGCAAATAATTGAGCTTTGGATATTATTTTAAAAGAACGCAAAGCCACATGTCCATCTTTACCTATCAATAAAAAAGTAAAGGGAGCAGATGAAATACCATATTTCGTCAAGAACTTTCTATCTGTTTTGTTCCACACATAAGTCTCGACTACCATATCGCGGTCTATGCAACCTGCTTCATCGGATGCCAAAATATGCTTTTGTTGCATCAAAGTTGCGTTGGTTTCTGTGTCTGTAAAAATAAGCACACGCCGATGGCTACTGTATTGGGCTGATAACACCAAGGGCGCGAACCACAAAATCGAAAGGAGGGCGGTTTTTAAGTGATTGAGCATTTTTTTTGTTTAAGCATTTTTATATCTTTCTAAGATTAATCGAAAATCTTTTAAAGAGAGTATAATATCACAACACAAAGCAGTTTAACAAGTTCATAAATTCGGCAGTTTAAGCACCCCCTCAGTATGAAATCCATTTTCCCCTCCTTAAATTCCCAATAATTAATTGCAAAACCGTTGATAAGCAAAAACGTATTTTATAAAAGCTCCTTTTCATAAAATTATTATTCAAGCCCCGATGTAACAATTTTGATAGTGCTGTAACAATTTTGATAGGAATAAAAATAATTTTCCATACAAAGCATTCAAAATCAAAGACTTATATCCATGTATCAAACTTTAAATTCTTTGAACGAATACTAAAACGCCTTTCTTCGCTGTCCACCTACCTTTGATTCAACAAGAAAAAAAATTCTAAACAACGAGACAATGAATCAAAATTCCAAAATCTTCTTTTGGTCGCTTACAGCGGCTTTAGGTGGTTTCCTCTTCGGTTTCGATACGGCTGTTATTTCAGGTGTCGAACAAACGCTACAAAAATTATGGCATTTAAGTGTCTTTGAACATGGCATCACCGTATCTATTGCTTTAATAGGGACCGTGTTGGGTTCACTCATCGGCGGCATACCGACAGAAAAGTATGGTCGAAAAGTCACCTTATATATGGTGGCGATTGCTTACCTCATGTCTGCCATCGGCACAGCTTATGCCGTGGATTGGTCTATCTTTTTGATTTTCAGATTTTTAGGCGGTTTAGGCGTAGGTGTGTCGTCAGTGGTTGCCCCAATGTATATTTCTGAAATTGCCCCACCTGCTAAACGGGGGCAATTGGTTGCTATGTTCCAATTCAATATCGTTTTTGGTATTTTGATGGCGTATCTGTCCAATTATCTATTGGGCAATATCGGTGACAATGCGTGGCGTTGGATGTTGGGCGTTCAAGCCATTCCTTCCGTTTTGTTTATCGCTACAATTTTAATGATTCCAGAAAGCCCACGGTGGTTGATTTTGAAAAAAGGAATGGTGGATGCCGCACGTAAAACGCTGAATATCATTGACGCTGCAACCGCCGAGCAAGTTATCCATGATATTCAAAATAACGTGAAAACAACGGCACCGAGCAGCTTTGCTACTTTATTTCAAAAAGCCTACAAAACCCCTATCACTTTAGCCGTTCTGTTTGCTTTTTTCAATCAAATGTCGGGCATCAATGCCATCATTTATTATGCGCCCCGCATATTTGAAATGGCAGGGTTTGGGGCAAGTACTGCCTTGTTGTCTTCGGCAGGTATCGGTTTAGTCAACCTCGTAGCAACCCTCATCGGCATTTCATTGATAGATAAATTTGGACGCAGAATGTTAATGTATATCGGTTCAGTTGGTTACATTATTTCATTGAGTCTCATTGCTTTTGCTTTTTATCGCAACAGTTTTGAGGGTATGTCCATCTTCATTTTCCTTTTCATTGCATCTCATGCCGTCGGTCAAGGCTCTGTTATTTGGGTCTTTATTTCCGAAATATTCCCAAGTGAAGTACGGGCGCACGGTCAGGCTTTGGGCAGTTTCACGCATTGGATTTTGGCGGCGGTCATCGCTTTCACCTTTCCATACATCGCTGAAACATTTGGTGGCGCAGCGACTTTCGCCTTCTTTGCTTTTATGATGGTTTTTCAACTCCTGTTTGTCTGGCGCATCATGCCTGAAACAAAAGGGACTTCTTTAGAAGGAGCGCAAGTTGTTTTTGGACACTGAATAATAATGATGAATGATAAAATATGAATGATGAATAGCTCATCATTTATCATTCATACTTTATCATTCATCATTATTACCACCCCTCAGTATTTCCTACGGTTTTTATATTTATTAAACTTAAATCAAAAGGGTTCACCTAAAAATTAACCCACAGTAAGTTGGTTATCAATTATTTACACTAAGCACTATCAACTATCAACTATCATCTAAGCACTATCAACTATCATCTATCATCTATCATCTAAGAATAAAATGGACAATAAAAAAATAATCTGCTTCGGTGAAGTGCTTTGGGATTTACTGCCCGAAGAATTGGGCGGCAGAATTGCGGGAGGCGCACCCATGAATGTCGCTTATCATCTCAATGGTTTAGGAATAGATGCTCATATCATCAGTCGGGTTGGAAATGACGAATTAGGCTTAGAATTGAAGGATTTTTTAACAGAAAAAACTATTTCAACGGCTTTTATTCAAACCGATAATGTCTTGCCAACAGGTGTGGTAGATGTGTCATTGGATGCAAAAGGCAGCCCGAGTTATAAAATCGTTCAGCCTGTGGCTTGGGATAACATCATGTTGACAGATGATATTAAGACAACCGTTTCAGAAGCCGATGCCCTTGTCTTTGGTAGTTTGATATGCCGCAATGAAGCCTCTAAACAAACACTGTTTGAGCTTTTAGACCTATCAAAATGTGCTGTTTTTGATGTCAATCTGCGTGAACCTTTTTATACACAAGACATCATTGAGCCTTTGCTGCAAAAAGCAAAGATTGTGAAAATGAATGAACAGGAGTTGCACATCATTTCCCAGTGGCACAGCAACGAAACGGATTTTACGGAACAAGTCAGAGCCGTTCAAGAACAATATAATATGGATAGTCTCATTATTTCACATGGCAGCAAAGGGGCTTATTGCTATGAAAACAATATTCTTTATTTCCAAAAAGCCTTTGATATCATTGTAAAAGATACCATTGGTAGTGGCGATGCCTTTCTTGCAGGCTTTTTATCCGAAAAAATGAAAGGACAACATGCCAAAGATTGCTTAAAAACGGCTTGTGCGATGGGGGCTTATGTCGCAACACAAGCAGGCGCGACCCCCTCAGTAAATGTGGGGTTTTTGAAGTCAGAATTTGGTATAGTGAGTGAGCCATTCAAAGTCTAATATCACCATCTTAGGCATTAAGATTACATAATATTTTCCATAAGCCTATGTATTTCATTGCTCTGGACTTGCCTCAATTGCCTCCATCTTTAGATAAATTCTCTCATACTCCATCTAAAGATGGAGGCAATTGAGGCAAGTCCAGAGCAATGAAATACCCCCTCAGTATAAACATAGTTTTTAAGCTATAAATCACACATTTTTATTTAATTAAACAATTAGAATTATGAAGAAAAAGTATCTCTCTATGTGGTTGCCCTTGCTATTCATGGCGCAACTGACTTTCGGACAACAGACCATTACAGGTACGGTTGTCGAAAATGTAAAAAACGAGCCGCTGATTGGGGCTTCGATTACAGTAACAGGAACAACAACGGGTGCAGTAACGGATATAGACGGCAAGTTTTCCCTCGTCGTTCCTGACAATGCAACAATACTCACGGTTTCTTTTGTCGGTTACACGTCGAAAGATATTGTCCTTAAAAAAGGGGAAACGAATCTGACGATTACGCTTGAAGAAGGTGGGTCATTGCAAGAACTCGTCGTCGTCGGTTACACCACACAGAAGAAAAAAGACTTGACAGGTTCAGTGGCTATTGTGGAGTTAAATCCAGTCAAAAACAACAGTTCAGGTAATACCATGCAAGCCTTGCAAGGACGAGTACCCGGTTTGTATATTGAGCGCGACGGTTCGCCAAACGGTAGCAATTCACGCATACTCATACGGGGTGCGAATACTCTGGGCAATAACGACCCGTTGTATGTCATTGACGGTATTCCGACAACACGTCCAGAAGTGTTTCAAAACATGAACCCCGCCAATATTGAGTCGGTTCAAGTATTGAAAGACGCATCGGCAGAATCTATTTATGGCGCACGTGCCTCCAACGGTGTCATCATCGTAACCACTAAAAATGGGGGTGATACAGGCGGTAAAGTCACTTTTCAATTCAACAGCAGCGTATCAGCACAATCTGAAAAAGCCATGCGTTTCAAGATGCTGAACTCCGTTGAAAGAGGCAGAGCCTTGTGGCAAGCATCGGTCAATGACAATCAAGACCCTGCGGGTGGTTATGGTGATATTTACAGTTTTGATTGGAATAAAGACTATAAAAACCCTGTTTTGAACGGCGTGACCGTCAAACCTTTTGTAGGTGGCGACCCCAATACACCTGCGGGCAATACGAATTGGCAAGACGTGATGTATAAAACAGGCATCGTGACAAGGAATGACTTTACTGCTTCTTATGGTTCTAAAAAATCATCACTTGAAATAAACTTGGGGCAACTCAAAAATACAGGTATGTTGCGTTTTACGGGTTATGACCGTTTGAGCGGCAGTATCAGTGCCTTAACAAAGGCGTTTGATGACAAAGCCAAGTTCGGTGTCAATTTGCGTATTGCTAATTCAAACGAAACATTAACGGCAAGAGACTTAGGCGGCGCATCCACAACCTTTTTGGCTGTGACTTTAGCACCGACCATTCCTGTTTATCAAAAAGATGGTGTGACGTATGCAGGTGCATCGGGCGGCGGTTATTCCGATAGAAACAATCCATTGCACATGCAAGACATCGCTAAATGGAACAATGCCAATCGTTTAAGCACTTTCGGCAATGTTTTCTTAGAAATACAACCCATTAAGAACCTTTTTTTTAAATCTAATTTCGGCGCGGATAATGCCAACTATTTAAGTAAAGTCATTGCACCGACATTTTCAGAAGGCGCATTCAACAGAACGACAAACAGTTTAACATTTGACCAAAACCATTATTTAAGTACAACTTGGTCAAATACATTGCGCTACAATTGGGACTTAAATGAAGATAATCATTTCAACTTCTTAGCCGGAACGGAGTATATCAAAACGGACTTTGATTTCCAAAATACTAAGAAAGAAGGTTTTGCACTGCAAACAGAAGACTATTTTACTTTGAGTGCTGCCACAGGCAATACAACGGTTTCAGGTGGTTCAACAGGACATCGTTTGTTTTCTCAATTCGGACGGATTGATTACAATTTATCTGATAAATATTTGGCGGCTGTAACGATTCGTCGAGATGGGTCTTCCCGTTTTGGTACAGACAATAAGTACGGTGTTTTCCCTGCCGCTTCGGTGGGTTGGCGTATTGACAAGGAAGGTTTCATGGATGGCAATAAAATCTTTTCAGAGTTGAAAGTACGCGTCGGTGTCGGTCGTGTGGGCAATCAACAAATTGGTGATTTGGCGCGTTTCGGCTTGTTTGATACACGTTATGGTACAACACTCGCGCAAGTCGCAGGTGGTTTTTTTGAACAATACTACAATATTGGCACTGCCTATGCCTTAAATGGAGCGAATACAGGCACATTGCCATCGGGTTTTGTTCAAATTCAAGCCGCTAACTCTGCTTTGAAATGGGAAACGACAGATGAAACCAATACAGGTATTGATTTTGCATTTTCTAAAGTCAATCTCTATGGTTCATTTGATTATTTCTCTCGCAAAACATCTGGCATTTTGATTACGCCGCCTGTTGCTTCTGCTCTCGGTGAAGGTCAATCAAAAGCCGTCAATGGTGCTTCAAAGTCGAACAAAGGTTTTGAATTTGTTTTGGGTTATCGCAGTGAAGCAAAAGGCGATTTCAAATACAATATCGTGACAAACTTTACACGATTTAGAGATAAAATCACTGAATTGCCTGAAAACGTCCGCCCAGCTTATGCGGGTAACCTCGTCAATACCATCATTGGACATTCTCAATTCGACATATTTGGTTACAAAACCAACGGTCTTTTCCAATCTCAAACAGAAGTGGACGCTGCACCCAAACAAGTTGGCGCAGGGCCCGGCCGTATTCGCTACGTGGATATCAACGGCGACAACAAAATTGATGATTTAGACCGTACTTGGATTGGCACAACACTTCCTGCTTTAGAATATGGTGTGCGTGTGGATATGACTTACAAAAACTTTGATGCATCTATCTTCGGTTCAGGTGTAGCGGGCAGAACAGGTTTTGATGTTTATACTTTGTTCAATAACTTTATCAGAGGTCGGGAAAATGTAGGGCCTGGTGTATTCGATGCATGGTCAACGAAAAATACAGGTTCAACGATTCCAGCCTTAACGTTGAAAGACAACAACAGCGAAGGACGGACTTCTGATTATTTCATGGTCAGCACCTCTTATTTCAAGTTCCGCAATCTGCAAGTGGGTTACAGTCTTTATCCTAAATCGGTCTTCACAAGAATCCGTTTCTACGGCATGGCTGAAAATCTATTCTGGTTCAAAAGCAAAAGTTATTTGAGCCCAGACCCAGAACGTATTGACCTCGACCCTGTGCCGATTCCTAAGACGTTTACGGTGGGTGTTAATGCATCTTTTTGAATTAGGAATCCTTTAAGTAGGCATTAGGAGTTTGTTATTCACAAAAGAGTCATAGACATGGCTCTGCACAGGTTTCAATTGCCGCCATCTTTAGATGGGGAAAAATATAAATTCTCTTATTCTCCATCTAAAGATGAAGGCAATTGAAACCTATTCCGATTATACCCCGCCATTGAAACGGCAGGTTTCGTGATGATAGATGCAGCTACAAGTCCTTTTAGACATAAAACGGTATAAAGATGCCGTTTATACTGAGGTCAAATAGCGCATACCTAACGACTTAGTAGCACATACCTAACGACTTGGTAGCACATACCTAACGACTTGATGGTGCATACCTAATGACTTGATGGTGTATACATGTTATTTGGAAAGGTATTTATAAAACCAGATTTATTGAATATTTTTAAAAAGTTCAATTAAGTCGTACTGCAATTTTTAATCTATGGAGCTTATTACGCTTTGTGAGATAGGGGTTTAATCATTCATTAAATAAAATAAATTTAAAAAGAATAAAATGAAAAATAGAATATTATCCATCATCATGATAACAGGGCTGCTCATCGCCAGTTCTTGTAAAGATTCATTGGACTATACACCGACGGGCGTGTTGTCATCAGCAGATTTAACATCACCCACAGCGATTGACGGTTTGGTTACGTCCGCTTATGCGGCCATTGGCAACGGTGATATGATTGGCCCTATTTACAGTATGTGGGCTTTTGGCAGTGTGCGTTCCGACGATGCGTACAAAGGCGGCGGTGGTACAGGTGACGTGGGCGATGTGGATGCGATGGAGCATTACAATTTGGTCACACCGACAATGGGTTGGTTCGTCACACGCACTTGGCAAAACCTTTTTAAGTCTATTTCACGCTGTAATGTGGCTTTACGTGCTGTAAACACATTGAGTGATGCCAGTTTTCCAGCAAAGAAAACGCGTTTGGCAGAATTGCATTTCTTGAGAGGACACAGCTATTTCTTAATGAAGCAGTTGTATAAAAACATTCCTCTTTTTGATGAAACGGCAACAGATGAAGACATTTTGAAAACAGCCAACACATTGAGCAATGATGAATCTTGGAACAAAATAGCTGCCGATTTTCAATATGCGATTGACAATTTGCCGACAACACAACCTGATTTGGCAAGAGCCAACAAATATGCAGCCCAAGCCTATTTAGCAAAATTGCGTTTGTATCAAGCGTATGAACAAGACGCCACCCATAAAGTAACAAATATCAACAAAACCAGATTGCAAGAAGTGGTTACACTGGCGCAAGCTGTTATTTCATCAACAAAATATAAGTTGAATAATGATATTGCAGACAACTTTCTGCCAGAAACAGAAAACAGTGGCGAGTCTATTTTCGCTATCCAGTTCACCATCAATGACGGTACAACCTCTGGTCGTTTGAGTTATGAAAATGGTTTGAATTATCCGCACGGCGCCCCTCAGTATGGTTGCTGTGGTTTCCATGCGGGCAGTCAAAACTTGGTCAATGCACACACAACAGATGCAAATGGTTTGCCCAATTTCGATACGTTCAATAATACAGATGCGAACTTAGAAACAACCACCGTTGACCCACGTCTCGACCACACCGTTGGTATTGACGGACATCCGTACAAATACGACAACACAAAGCCCTTTAGCAATAGTTGGGTACGTGACCCTGGTGTGTATGGCAACTACCACACCATGCGCGACCAACAATTGTCAACCAGTTCTTCTTATTTCAAACTCGGGCCTTTTATGGGAACAGCTAAGAATGTGGACATTCTAAGGTACGATGATTTGTTGTTAATGCAAGCTGAAGCCTACATCGAGTTGGGTCAACAAGACCTCGCTTTGCCGCTTATCAATCAAGTTAGAAACCGCGCGGCTGCCAGTACAGGCAGATTGAAAAAAGCAGACGGCACTTTCGCATCAAAATACAATACGAAACCATACACAGCAACAGGTTGGACACAAGCGTATGCTCGTAAAGCCTTGCAATGGGAACGCCGTTTGGAGTTCGCTACTGAGGGGCCTCGTTTCTTCGATTTAGTCCGTTGGGGCATCGCTGAACCAACCTTGAATGCCTATATTGCTAAGGAAAAAGTGAAAAGAACATTCTTAGCTACCGCTAAATTCACAGCAGGTAGAGACGAATATCTCCCAATTCCACAAGCTGAAATCACTTTTACCAACGGTTTGTATAAGCAGAACCCAGGATACTGATTTCTGGAATTAGGATATTATTGATGTTCAAAGATATTTTAGGATTTAGGCATTGCCTATTCATCTAAATCCTAAAATATCTTTGAACATCAATAATATCTTAATTCCAAAAAACTATTCTTGTTGTTTCCATACATTTGTTAGGGCAGACGAAAGTCTGCCTTACTTTTATGCACCTTTTACGTAAACACTAAGGTTAGACACGAATTTCACTTAAAATATCTTTTCTTCATGAAAAAAATAATGCTCTTCCTTATAGGCGTATCCTTTATATATGCCTGTTCATCTGATAAAAAAACAACGCAAGTGGTAGAACAACACCGACCACAATTCCATTTCACACCAAAATCGGGTTGGATGAATGACCCAAACGGCATGGTCTATTTCAAAGGCGAATACCATTTGTTTTATCAATATTATCCCGATTCAACAGTTTGGGGACCGATGCACTGGGGTCATGCCGTCAGCAAAGACTTGATGCATTGGGAACATTTGCCGATTGCTTTATATCCTGATTCGTTGGGTTATATCTTTTCAGGCAGTGCCGTTGTTGATCAAAACAATACAAGTGGCTTTAGCACAGACGGAGAACCGCCTTTAGTGGCTATGTTTACTTCACATAATATGGTAGGTGAGAAAGCAGGTAGAACAGATTATGAAACCCAAAGCATTGCGTACAGTCTTGACAAAGGGCGCACTTGGACAAAATACGTCAACAATCCTGTGATTAAAAATCAAGGCTCAAAGGATTTTAGAGACCCGAAGGTTACATGGCACGAAGCGTCAAAACAATGGATAGTTACCTTAGCGGTTGCTGACCATACAGAGTTTTATGCGTCCACAAACCTTAAAGATTGGTCTAAAACGGGTGAGTTTGGCAAAACCGAAGGCAGTCATGGCGGCGTGTGGGAATGTCCAGATTTGTTCCCTTTGAAAGTAGAAGGTAGCAATACAGAAAAATGGGTTTTAATAGTCAATATCAACCCAGGAGGGCCCAATAAAGGTTCAGCGGGGCAGTATTTTATTGGTGAATTTGATGGTAAAACCTTCAAAAATGATAATAAACCTAACGAAACGCTGTGGCTTGATCATGGCACAGACAATTATGCTACGGTTACATGGTCAAATGCACCCGACAATCGCCGCATTTCATTGGGTTGGATGAGTAATTGGCAATATGCCAATAAAGTACCGACAGTTGTATGGCGCAGTGCCACGACGCTGCCGCGTGAATTAACTTTGAAAAACACGTCACAAGGCATTCGTTTGATTCAAAAAGCTGTGAAAGAGACGGAAATACTGAGGGGATCATCACAAGACATTTCAGAACAAACGATTTCAGAATCTTTGAATTTAAAACCTACAACCGCTACCAACGAACTATCTCTGACGTTTGATTTATCAAAAACAACAGCAGCCGATTTTGGTATTGAGTTATCCAATGCGAAAGGTGAAAAGGTGTTAATGGGTTATGAAAAAGCAACTAATCGTTTTTACGTTGACCGTAGTGAGGGGGGCAAAAAAGATTTTGAAAAAGGTTTTGCAGGTCGTCACTATGCACCTCGTACATCAACAGATAACTTATTGAAAATGAATGTGTATATAGATGTGGCTTCGGTTGAACTTTTCGCTGATGAGGGCGAAACAGTGATGACAGATATATTTTTTCCGAATGAGGATTTTAAGGCATTGACCTTGTTCAGTAAAAGCGGAGCGGCACATTTGACAACTGGGAAAGTTTGGGCTTTAAAATAGGGATTATAGAAGTCTTAGGAAGCCTTGGAGGCTTCCTAAGACTATAATCAGCATCATACTTGAATTACCGCTGCCATTTCAGCTTCAATTTCCGTCTCCACACTTCTTTGTATCTCATACATTTGACGATAAAAGCCTGTTTCATCTGTCAATAACGCCTCGTGTGTGCCATGTTGAACGATACGTCCTTTTTCAAAAACAAGGATGGTATCCACATTTTCAATCGTCGTCATACGATAGGCGATGATAAAAGTCGTTTTGCCAGCCATCGCGGCGTTTAGGGCCTCTTTAATATGGCTTTCTGTTTCGGTATCCACCGCAGAAGTGGCATCATCGAGAATGATAATATCAGGATTTTGCAACAGCGTCCGAGCCAAAGCCACCCGTTGCCTTTGACCACCACTCAACGACACGCCTTTTTCGCCAACAACGGTGTCATAACCATTGGGCATTTTTTCGATGAAATGTTCGACGGCGGCTGCCTGAGCAACGGTTTGGACATGTTCAAAATCCAATTCGGGATTCGTAAAAGCGATATTTTCCTTCAAAGAGGTTGAAAACAAGAAGGCTTTTTGATGCACCACACCTAATTTTGACCGCAACGCCGTTTTGTTATAACTCGAAAGCGGTTTGCCGTCTAAAAGAATCACCCCCTCAGTAGGTTCATAAAAACGAGACAATAATGCGATAATCGTTGATTTACCAGCACCATTACCGCCCAACAAAGCAACTTTTTCACCTGCTTTGACATGAAAACTAATATCGTCTAACACCCATTTTTCATCATTTGGATAACGAAAACGCACGTTTTTAAATTCAATATCACCTAAAAGGGATTGTTGTTTGAGTGTATTTTCGCCTTCATAAACCTCTTCATGGGCTTTTAATATTTCATCAATCCGACTCATCGCCACGAAAGTCATACCCGCTTGCGAAACGATGCGCCCGACTTGACGCAGAGGCCACGTAACCGTCATCGAATAGGTGAAAAAAGCAGCATATTCACCCATCGAAATACGTCCAGTCAAAGTAAAATACGCCCCAACGACCAGTGAAATCGTCATTTGTGTATAAATCAAACCATCAGAAATCGTCCAAAACCATTTATGTAAATTGACATGGCGCAAGGCAATCGCCAATTTCGCTTGGTTTTGTTTGGTAAACTTGTCAATTTCATACGCCTCTCGGGCAAAGGCTTGAACGACACGGATGCCATTTAGATTTTCGTTGACAATCGCTGTCAATTTGTCCTGTTCTTTTTCATGTGCTTCCCATACCACGCTTTCTTTTTTAAAAAAAATAAAGGCTTGAAACGTGATAATCGGCACAACCACCAAGGCAATAACTGTATAAAGTCCATCAACCGACCACATCATCCAGACAGCACCAACAAAGAAGAAAACCATTTGCACCACTTCCGTCACTTGTGTTGCCACAAAAGTACGTACCGTGCCGATGTCGCCCGTTGCCCGTTGAATGATTTCAGATGTTGGAATTTTATCCAACGACGTAAACGACAACAGTTGAATATGCTTAAACAAGCGATTGCGAAATGCCCGCATGGCATTTTCGGTAGCTGCTGCGGTCAATTGTCCCGACCAAAACCAAGTGGCTGCGCGAATAATGGATAAAAGAATAAAAGTCAAGGCTGCTGCCATCAATATTTTAGTAATCTCTGACCCCCTCAGTAAAAGCAGGATTTGGTTAAAGATTTTTGTAAAAAAATCACTCCCTTCGGGCAAAGATTTGTTGTTATGGATGGCATTTAGGCTATCAATCGCTATTTGCAATGCTTTGGGTTCTATCATCCGCAGCACAGATGAAACCGCTAACAGTAAACTGGCAATAATATAGTGAGTCCGCCACGGGCCCAAAATGTTGTAGATTTTATGCAAATTATTCATGACGATAAATGGATGTCAAATGTAGGTATTTCACAATTCAAAAAGAGTAGTACCCCTTAAAATAAAAACTTTCGCAAGCAGTTCTATGCTGCCTTGCGAAAGTTTGTTTGATTCTTTTAAAAATATGTGCAAAAGTAAGGGCTTTTTTCTGAAATAAAATAGGGTCATTTAAGAGCTGGACAACTTTACCTACGTTTTTCTCATTTTAGGGCAAGTTATTTTTATTTTTTGACAAAATAACCTGTCAAATTGACCCCCCTCAGTATAATTGGCTACATTTGCCGACTTTTTGAAAGCGCATCTGCAATTTTGTCAGTCAAAAATCGGGTGGCACGAGAAATGATAGAGAGTAATCGTTGAAAATAACGGTACGACCTTGTTTTCGACGTATTTTTTACGTCAAACTTTATTTTAATTCATTTAACAAAACTAAAAAATTTAAGGACTATGAAGCCGATAAACGACAGAGTAGTTGTGAAACCCGCTCCAGCGGAGGAGAAAACAAAGGGAGGCATAATCATCCCTGACACAGCAAAAGAAAAACCACAACGTGGCGAAGTTGTCGCCGTTGGACCCGGTAAAGAAGGCGTTGCCTTGACCGTCAGCGTAGGCGACATCGTATTGTATGGCAAATATTCTGGACAAGAATTGAGCCACGAAGGTGAGGACTACCTCATCATGCGCGAGGACGACATCCTCATTATCCTTTAGTTATGAGTTGTGAATTATGAATTATGATTTATAGCTGCTTTGAAGCTGTAATAATGCTTAATTCCTAATTCCTAATTCCTAATTAATTAAAAATTCTTAATTGTTTAATTATCAATTTTAAAAAAACATTATGGCTAAGGAAATTAGTTTTAATACCGACGCCCGCGAAAAACTCAAAAGCGGTATTGATGCGTTGGCAGATGCAGTAAAAGTAACGTTGGGACCCAAAGGTCGAAACGTCGTTATCCAAAAAAGTTTTGGCGCACCGCAAATCACAAAAGACGGTGTGACTGTAGCTAAAGAAATCGAATTGAGCGACCCAATCGCTAACATGGGCGCGCAAATGGTTAAAGAAGTGGCATCGAAAACGGCTGATGCAG
Organism: Saprospiraceae bacterium; assembly: GCA_031411275.1. Taxonomy (GTDB): domain Bacteria; phylum Bacteroidota; class Bacteroidia; order Chitinophagales; family Saprospiraceae; genus JAAFJT01. The sequence goes on from JANOAU010000049.1 coordinate 17,790, forward strand.
CTGGTGACGGTACAACAACGGCAACTGTTTTGGCTCAAGCTATGGTTCGTGCAGGTTTGAAAAACGTGGCTGCGGGTGCAAATCCAATGGATTTGAAACGCGGTATGGATAAAGCAGTGGCTAAAGTTGTTGAAAACTTGAAAACACAAAGCGAGCATATCCTCAACGATTTTGATAAAATCCAACAAGTAGCGGCTATCTCTGCTAACAACGACGAAACAATCGGTTTGTTGATTGCAGATGCTATGAAACGTGTGTCAACAGACGGCGTTATAACAGTTGAAGAAGCGAAAGGTACAGACACTTATGTTGAGGAAGTCATTGGTATGCAGTTCGACAGAGGTTATTTGTCGCCTTATTTCGTAACCAACGCTGATACAATGGTTGCAGAATATGAAAACCCGCTTATCCTCATTTATGATAAGAAAATCAGCAACATGCAAGAAATGTTGCCAATTTTGGAAAAAGCTCTTGGTACTGGTCGTCCGTTATTGATTATCGCAGAAGATGTGGATTCTCAAGCATTGGGCGTATTGGTTGTCAATCGTTTACGTGCTGGTTTGAAAGTTGTTGCTGTTAAAGCTCCAGGTTTCGGTGACCGTCGTAAAGCGATGTTGGAAGATATTGCTATCTTAACAGGTGGTACGGTTATTTCGGAAGAGCAAGGTTACAAACTTGAAAACACAGGGTTAGAGCATTTGGGTAATTGTGAAAAAATCACTGTTGACAAAGATAACACAACCGTTATCAATGGTAAAGGTGACGAAAACGACCTTAAAGCGCGTATCAACCAAATCAAAGGTCAAATCGAAACCACAACAAGTGACTACGACCGTGAGAAATTGCAAGAACGCTTGGCTAAATTGGCAGGCGGTGTTGCGGTTCTTTATATAGGTGCAGCGACCGAAGTGGAAATGAAAGAGAAAAAAGACCGTGTTGATGATGCCTTACACGCAACTCGCGCTGCTATCGAAGAAGGTATCGTTGCAGGTGGTGGTGTCGCTTTATTGCGTGCTATCAGTGCATTGGACGGTATGGAAGGTGTGAATGCTGATGAAAAAACAGGTATTGACATCATCCGTAAAGCCCTTGAATCACCACTTCGTACCATTGCTGAAAACGCAGGTGTTGAAGGTTCGGTTGTTTCGATGAATGTCAAAACAGGCAAAGATTCTTATGGCTACAATGCCCGTACAGATAAGTATGAAGACTTGAAAGCAGCAGGTGTCATTGACCCAACTAAAGTAACGCGTATTGCTTTAGAAAATGCGTCTTCTATTGCAGGTATGGTGTTGACAACAGAATGTGTCATCAACGATTTACCAGCGAAAGAAGAAGGTCACTCACATGGCGGCGGTCAAGGTATGGGCGGCATGGGTGGCATGATGTAATCGCTTACTTAGATATAAAAATAATGAGGTTGTTCGTGCAGACGAGCAACCTCTTTTTTATTCTTGATACTGAGGGGGAACATATCATCCTAAAAAGGGCTTTCTGTTTGTTCAGAAAGCCCTTTTTTTATTCATTTTCACTAAAATTAACATTTTAACTTAAATATTAAATCCATAATAACAAGGCGTTAACCCCTGTTAACGATACCTATGCCGTTCTTTGTGTCATAATAGCGGTTCTGAAACAAGGATAAATTATTAATCACAACACATTTTTTTTTAGCGGTTCTGAAACAAGAACAAATGACAATCACAATTTTTAATTAACAAACGATTTAAGAACTTTATTAACAATGAAAAAATCAATTTTGGCAACTGCCCTGTTCGCTTTCGTCAGTTTTGCAACCCTTTCTGCTCAAACTATTTCTTTGGGCGGTAAAATTGGGTATAATTGGAACAACGTTTCAGCACCTGCGTTTAACGGTGTGTTGGATTTCAAAAAGATGACCAATGTTAATTTTGGTTTGGTTGCCCAAATTGGTTTGACAGACAATTTTTCAATTCAACCTGAGTTGAATTATGTTCAAAAAGGTTTCCGCATCCAAGAAAGTAAGGATTTGACAATATACGATGTGCCAATTCCTGTGGGCGTGAGTGCTGTAACGGCTATTAAATATATTGATGTGCCTGTTTTGGCAAAATATAAATTTAGAGGTGCAGGTGCTTCGGGTTATGTTTTTGCAGGGCCTTCAGTTGGTTATGCCCTCAATGGCAACATAGAAACACATGCCCAAGTCATTATTGACATTAAAGTGGCTTCAACGCCGATTAATTTAGATAATGTCAATTACAAACGTTTTGAAGTTGGTGGTGTAGTCGGCGCAGGATTTGAAGTGCCGATTGGTAATGCGAAGTTGTTTGCCGAAGGACGTTATACACAGGGTTTCAATGAGGTTTATGAAGTGCCTATCATTGGTGCTAAAGTTAAAAATACAAGTTTTGGTGTAAGTGCAGGTTTTACAGTGCCGTTTGGTGGCGGAGGTAAAACAACTGCTCGCCCATAAGAAATGATTATTATTGAATGATTATTGATTAATCAATCGGCAATAGTCCATAATTAATAGAAATAGAGTTTGGTTTTTCATACATTCATGAGTTTGGTTTAGCTGGGATACCTTCGGAACGTTATGTTTCGGAGGTTTCTTTTTTTATAAATGATAATGGATAGTTGATAATGGATAATAAGCTGCATGTTCACATTATCAACTATCCATTATCATTTATCATCTAATTCAAATTATTGTCTTCGGGCATATCAGCTATAATGGAATAAGAATCACCTTTATGTTGCAAAACTATTCGCCAAAGCGTGTGGGGTTGTGCATTAAATAAATAATTGGCGTGCATATCGCCTAAAATCCAAGAAGATTCATGTAATTCACCTATCAATTGCCCTTCCATCCAACCTGAATAACCGACAAAAAAACGAATGTGTTTAGGTTCAATCAACTTAGCTTCAATTAAGAATTTAAGATTATCCCAACTTCCACCCCAATAAACACCGCTGCTGATGCGGGTAGAGCCTTCCAACATTTCACCAATATTGTGAATGAATTGAAGGGAATTTGTCGCCACCGGACCGCCATAAAAAAGTGGCACGTTGAAGTCTGGAAAGTCCATCATCACGTCATTCAACCGCATATCGAGCATTTTATTGAGAATAAAACCGACATCACCGTCCGCCCGATGTTCTGTGATGAGGACAACAGAACGCCGAAAATGTGGGTCGAGCATAAAAGGCTCGGCAATCATTATTTTACCCGTTTTTATCTGATTGTTAATTGTCATGCCATTAATGGTTATTGGCGATTGGTAACTGGTTATTAGTTATTGATTACTCGTTATTGGGGATTGGTCGTCAAGTTTTCAAACGAGCAACCAATAACTAATTCCCAATAACTCATAACCAGTAACCAATCCCTATCAAAGTGCTTCCGTTGCCAGATTTCTATCTATTTGCGCAAACATACCCCTCAGTGTTTTACCATTGCCGCCGACTTCGATGATGTTTGTTATGCCATCTTCAAGCATATTTCTCATTATTTGCGTCCATCGAACAGGTGCGGTCAATTGTTTAATTAAATTCTCGCGGATAACTGAGGGGTTGCGATGTTTCCCAGCATCCACGTTTTGGTAGAGCCAACAAGCAGGCTCTTGGATGTCAGTATTTTCAATTGCTGCACGCAATTCCTCTTCGGCTGGTTTCATCAAAGGTGAATGAAAAGCACCACCGACGGGCAAAATCAAAGCGCGTTTCGCACCCGCCGCTTTAAGCCGTTCACACGCCTCATTGACACCCGCTATTGAACCACTTATGACCAATTGACCGGGACAATTATAGTTAGCAGGAACGACAATATCATCAATTTCAGCACAAATTTCTTCAATTTTTTCATCTGCCAAACCCAAAATAGCTGCCATGGTACTTGGCTCTGCTTCACATGCCTTTTGCATGGCCATCGCCCGTTGTTGCACCAACAGCAAACCATCTTCAAAACTCATGCCGCCCGCTGCAACGAGAGCCGAAAATTCACCCAAAGAGTGACCTGCTACACAATCAGGTTGAAAAGAATCGCCCGCCATTTTAGCTTTTATCACCGAATGTAGGAATACGGACGGTTGCGTGATGCGGGTTTGTTTCAGTTCCTCGGCACTGCCTGTAAACATGGTATCGCTGATGCGGTAGCCGAGTAAATCATTTGCTTGCTCAAAAAGGTCTTTTGCCAAAGGTGAATTTTCATACAGGTCTTTGCCCATACCCTCAAATTGCGCTGCTTGACCTGGAAAAACGTAGGCTTTTTTCATTTTTGTTATTTGTTATTGGTAAATTAGTTATTGGTTATTAGTTGTTCTCACAACTCCCCAGGGGAGTTGCAAATGCCTTTTTAGTAAGTGTACTCCCCTTCGGGGTCGGGGGAACAAATTTTGACAAAAATAAAAAAAACTTGTAACCCAAGCATAATTTTATAAAATATGACGAAATGTCAGGTTAATACGTGGTTTTGTTCGACGTGGTTCTTTGGGTACAGCGTGTTGCCAATGATGTTGCATTGCACCTGCCATGATAAGGAGTGACCCATGCGTTAATAACAATTCATGTTTAATCCTTTTATCCTCTTTTCGACGAAATAAAAAACGACGGCTTTCACCAAAATTAACAGAAGCAATTAATGGATTTTTGCCTAAAGTGGCTTCATTATCCTGATGCCAACCCATGGAGTCGTTGCCATGTCGGTAAAAATTTCATAAAACACTGTTAAATACTGAGGGGGTGTTTTGAGGCGTTAAATAATCCATAGGTAGTTTTTGAAGTATCTTTTCAATTTCTATTTTGATAAAAAAAAGCGACTCAAGCCAAGGCATAGGCTCTTGTTTTTTACCTGAATAGGTGTAGATTTTGCCTTCATCGCCATACCAAGCAGAGAGTCGAGGTTCGAGTACACGTTTACCAAACATTGTAATTTTGCCTTGTTGCCACTCAATAGTATGCATCAAATCCATTAAAAATTGGTCAGATACTGAGGGGGTAAAAAAGTGTTCTATAAAGACTATTTTAGCATCAAGGAGTTCTATATTTTCTTGAAAATCAAACATTTTTACTATTGACTATTTTAATGGTGGAGGATGAATATCGTTAAAGCATATTTTTTAAAATCCATACTGAATACTTCAAAGTTGAACATTTAATTTTAAAGAAATGCTTGATTTTATAAGCTTTTTCTAAAACTTTAAGGACAGAGCATAACTATATCAAAATAATTTCTTTTTCTTGAAATAATTTTAGACATTTATACGTCAAAAAACTGTTGGAAATTAAGAACTAAAAGACTTTTAAAACAAATTCAAACATCCATGAAATTCTAAAATTCAAAATAATTAACTAATGACTAAACAAATCAAAGTTAGATTTGGACAAGGCGAGATGGTGCTAACTAAAAGTACAAAATACGTCGGTGTTCGCAAATCGCAATCCAATACGCGTAACTTAATGGATGAATCCAAACTTGATGCTGAAATCAAGAAAGTTAAGCACCCCAACCTCGGCGGCTTTGAGGTTGTTTCGGTAAACAAACAAAAAAGTGAAAATTTAGACGACAAAAAAACACTGATGCGCGCGCTCGATGAAGTTGAAATCGTCACAAATGTTTATCACATACCGGGCAGCGAAAAGCCACTTGTGCCAACAGGCAGTATCTATATTCAATTTGCCAACAATGTTACCGAACAGGCACAACAAGCTATTCTGAAGGAACTCAACCTCGCCTTAAAAGAACGTCGCACCGATACGAAATTAGTGGCTCAATGCACTCCTCAGTCAACAAACCCTGTGACAGCGGCCATGGCATTGGGCGAAAAAGATGAAGTCAAATGGGCTGAACCTGATATGGATGCCGAGGTAGAACATTATGCTTACGCCAATCCACAGGCAACTTTGATGGGTCAAATGTGGCATTTACAAAACAATGGCCGCATTCCAGATAATCCGCAAGTGCGTATGAGAGCTGGCGCAGATGCAAAGGTGGTTGACGCCTGGAAAATATTAGACGGTTATGGCAATCCCAATATTGTAGTTGCCATCATTGACAATGGCTTCGATGTCTCTCACCCTGACCTCAATACAAAAATCGTCCGCCCTTGGGATTTATGGAATAGGTCAACTCAATTACGGGCAGGTGATGCCTCTTTCACGCATGGTACGCCCTGTGCAGGGGTGGCTATCGCGCCTCAAACGGGCGGTATGTGTGGATCTGCACCTGCTGCACGTTTTATGCCTGTGTCTGGAACGGGTTTCAGTATTGAAAGTACCGAAGCCATGTTCAATTATGTTATTCGCAATGGTGCGGATGTGGTCAGCTGTTCTTGGGGAACAGTAGAAAATGGTTATCAACTGAGTTCAGATAAAATTGCAGCTATCTCTAAAGCTGCCCGCGATGGGCGTAATGGCAAAGGCTGCGTTATTTGTTATGCGGCTGGCAATGAAGGCGTTGATTATCTCAATTTTTATGCACAACATCCTGACGTAATATCTGTGGGTGCATCAACAAGCGAGGATGGACATGCGGATTATTCTAACACCAGTTCCCAATTAGATGTCGTTGCGCCTTCCAACGGTTCATGGCCCATTTTGTCAGCAAGAGCCTATTGGGATCAAGGTATTCCAGGCGAAATAGGGGCTGCCAGATGGTATTATGGCGATGGCATTGATCGTGGCAGCCGTTATCAGCATTTTGGCGGCACGAGCGCGGCAACGCCTTTAGTAGCAGGGATTTGTGCTTTGATTTTATCCGCCAACCCAAATTTGACAGCACGTGAAGTAAAAGACATTGTGCGTGCAACAGCTGATAAAATTGGTTCACCAAGCGAATATTTTAATGGACGTTCAGCCAAATATGGCTATGGACGCATTAACGCAGCAAGAGCCGTGACAGAGGCACTTCGCCGTGCTGGAAAGACAACAACGACTCCAATTCCAACCCCAATAACACCAAGCACCCCGACAGCTTCGGGTAGTCCACAAGGGACAGGACTCTTTCGCTATGGTACAAATGTTCGTTTAGCAACCCGTGGCTTTTCTGTACAAGCAGGCAGTTTCAATCAGTGGTCAAGTGTCAAAAATACAGCCCCAGGGCTTGAGTCTCGATTCAATCAACCCGCCCTCATTCACGTTTCTGGCTCGACTCCTACGACGATGATGTATCGTATTCTCATGGGGCAATTCAATACCTTGGGTGATGCGAATCGCTTTTTGTCCAGTTTGAAGGCAGCGGGTATTGCGGGTTTTGTGCGTGATTTGAGTAGTTTAACTTAGATATTTTTTTATGAATACAAACGGCTAAATAGTTGTTATTCAACTGTTTAGCCGTTTTTTATAATTTATACTGAGGGGGTCATTTCGGTGCGTTCTTTTTCAAACTAAGGATTTTTCCTTGGATAAACAAACAAAACCGAATCAGACAAAACAGCCGAACCAAACACACCCACCGCCCCTTTTATCTTTGTTTTAATGAAAACAGGTTCCACAAAAGGGTTTTGAATTGCTTGAAGTTGGTCATCGAGGTCTTTATAAAATTCAGCAGAATTTTTGTCCAATGACTGCATACTAATCCATCCTTTATCGCCTTTTTTGTATTCAAATGAGACTTCAATGGGCAGACGCATCGTTTTACCGTCCGCATTCTCATCTGTAAAAACGATGCGCCCAACGTCTTTTACAGGAAATAATTCACCTTTTGAGGTACAAGTATTTATAAAAATATCCAAAACATGGGCATGATGTACACTCGTATCAATCATGCGATTCATTTGAAAACGATAAAAGTTTTGCGTGCCAGCATGGTCTGTGATGTCAATAATCACCCCATCATGTGAGCCATACACATCAAAAAAATCGGGCGTATATTCTATCTTTTGAATCGCCACAGCCTTTTGATTGATAGTAGTGTTTGCCGTGTAGGTTTTACCTTCAAAACGAATGTTAAGTGTATAGGTATTACCCAATTCTGAAGGGATATTGCCATGATAAAACGGTTCCCAACGGCATCTAAATTTATTGAAAGTGGAGTCTGCAATCAACACATCCACCACCGTACCGCTTGTAATTGTCACGGACGCACCCCGCGCAAAAATCTCTTCTGGCGTTACCTTCGCACTAAAAAAAGGATTGCTTTTACTGATAAATATTTTAGGTTTTTCGTTCGGATACAACATACCTTCAATGAAAATCACGTCATTATGATTGACAGGAAAATCTATTGTGACATCTTTTTGGCAAGACATGATAGCAAAACACACCAAACAAATAAATAAAATAGGTAATCTTTTCATTGTTTTAAAATTTAAAATTAAAGGAAGCACTGGGAATAATAGGCAAAAGCGATACTTGCTTTGCTTGCGGTTTATTACTGAGGGGGTCAATTAAAAAATAAACGAAATAAGGATTTTGCCTGCTATATGTATTATAAATGCTGAAAATCCACTCTATTTCGCAAGGTTTTTTGAAAACACGCCATGGCTTTTTATACGTCGCTGACAAGTCTAAACGGTGATAAGGATTTAGGCGATAGTTGTTTCTGCCTTCATATATGAAATAATTGCCTTCAAAAATAGTCCCCGCATTGAGCGCAGTTACTCGTCCTGTTGGAATCGTAAACGGTACGCCCGATGAAAAGACAAAAACCGCACTCATATTCCATCTTTTTGTCAATTCATAACTGCCAGTGACTGATAAAACGTGTCGTCTATCGTACTTAAAAGGAAATTTGTTACCGAAATTTAAGTCCTTAAATGTTTGATTTGACCATGACAAAGTGTAAGAAATCCAGCCCGTCAATTTGCCGCTGTTTTTCTTTACAAAAAACTCTGCGCCATAGCTTTCTCCTTTGCCATAGACGAGGCTGCTGTCCAAATTTGTTGTCAGTTTTAGTTGATTGCCTTCGGCAAAAAGCACTTGATTATTCATTTTTTTGTAATAAACTTCTACACTCGTTTCGATGGCATTGTTTTGAAAATTACTGAAATAACCCAAAGCATATTGAGCCGAAAATTGCGGCTTTGTCGTAGCACTCGATGGCAGCCAAATATCTGTTGGCAGACCCGCCGTAGAGTTAGGAATGAGGTGCAAAAACTGGTTCATCTGCGTATAAGACGCTTTGATTGAACTCGTCGGATTAAGCGATAATTTAGCCGTTAAACGAGGTTCAACATCAAAATATGTTTTGTTAGATAATATAAAAACAGGCATCCGAAGCCCATAATTCACACTGAATTTGTCTGAAATATCAAATTCATCCCGCGCATAAAAAGCTAACTCATTGGAATACAATTCTTTAATACTGTCTTTATTGATAATTAACCGATTGCCACGTCTTGGCACATTGGCAGAAAACGCTGCAGGATATAAAGTGTGATAAGTATAAGTAAAACCTGTTTTTATAGTATGTTTGGCATTAGGAACAATCGTAAAATCTGTTTTTGCCGACAAGTCTTTTATGCCTGTATAAAGTGCCGAATAATAAGAATTTTGTTCGGTACTTAAAGCCAAATGATAGTCGTTGTAAATGATAGATGTGTTAGAAAATACCTTACTGCCAAACAAATGATTCCAACGTAAAGTGGTGGTTGTATTGCCAAAATCAGTCGCATAATTCAAGCTATTGGCAGCATTGTAAGCGGCATTGTCATTGCCTTTAAAAAAACTAATAAATAAGTGGTCTTTTTGACCAAATTCATAGTTCATTTTGGCATTGAGGTCGTAAAATTTATACGACGTTGCGTTAGAAGTAAGGGGTTTCAACAATAGATTAAGGTGCGTTTGTCGTCCCGAAACAATAAAAGACGATTTGCTTTTTTGTATCGGTCCTTGCACCGTTAAGTTGTCGGACAATAAGCCGATGCCCCCCTCAGTATGAAAGCGATTTTTGTCGCCTTCTTTCATCTGAATATCCAAAATAGAACTCAATCTACCGCCAAATTCGGCAGGAAAACCGCCTTTTATGAGCTTGATATGATTAATCGCATTGACATTAAACGTGCTGAACAAACCAAACAAATGATTAGGATTATAGACTGTTGCCTCATCTAATTGCACCAAATTTTGGTCGAGATTGCCGCCCCGCACAAAGTAGCCTGTCGTGCCTTCTTGCCCCGATTGAACGCCCGGCAGGAGTTGAATAATTTTCAAAATATCGCGCTCACCACCGATAGCTGGTAGGCTCATAATCGCTTGCATCGGCACGTCAATAACGCCCATTTGAGCGCGTTGCACATTGTCATTATTACGAGAAGCCTTGACAATTACTTCACCTAAAACAGCCGTATTATCATCAAGGGCAATGTCCAAACGCAGGTTTTCCTTTGAAAAAACCTTCTTCGCTTGTGGTTTATAGCCGATGAAAGAAATAACCAAACCGATGGTATCTGCTGTCGAGACTGTAAGCGAATAATAGCCATAAGCATTGGTCGTTGTACCGACTTTTTGAGTGGCTTCAAACAGCGTTGCGCCTATAAGTGCCTCCTCCGTTTTAGCATCTCGGACATAACCACTTAGTGTTATGTTTTGAGTGAACCCAAAAGTAGGTAGCCACAAACAAATGATAATCAATGTTTTATTCTTCATCATAAATTAAGTTTTGAGATAAGCGTTTGCGTCCCCCAGTATGTCAAAATACTGAGGGGGGTAAAAAAACTATTGTATTTTTTTAGAAAAGATTTTTAAAACTGATACGAAATGCCACTTTTTAAGCCTAAAACTCTTTGCCGTTGTAAGTCATTTGTAGAAAGGTTGACTCGATAATTTGCGCCAATTTGCCAGCGATATTGTTTCGATAATCGTTTTTCAAAGCCCGCTTCAAGCAAAAGGAAACCCAATTGTGTGCCTTTACGGTTTACTTTTTGGTCAAAATCCCATGTCGTGCCTAAACTGTTGTTTTTAAACTCATAACTCACTTCATAAGGCAATGAAGTAACTGCGCCAAATCCTAAACATATATAGGGTTGTCCATGCTTATGATGTTCAATAAGGTAGCGAATGCCCGCCATATATTGAATCGTCGGCTGTTTGATAAACGCACCGTTAAAATTGAACATATTACTCGGCGGCGGCACAATCGGAACACCTATCGCATCGCCCATTTTATCTACTTTGTAACCCAATTGCATATACTGAGCATCTGCCCAAATAGACATATTTTTTGAATAAATCATTGCCCCATTTAAGCCAAGTGCATATCCAGAAGGTCGGCTCAAACCCTCTCCAAAAGGAAATACCAGACCTGCTGAAATACCCACGCTATAATCCTTTGGACGCAAAATGTCAAGGCGTTGCCACAGCATTTTATGATGATTTTCAACAATGGGTAAATATCCTAAAATGGGTTGTTTAATTTGCTTTTCCAATGGCAAAGGAGTGATAAAACGTTTATTTAATTTTTGTAAATCATTTACAATCAATATATTGTCTAAATTATTGGTTTTAGAGATTAGAAAATTGGTATCCTGTTTTGTCTCACTAATCTCCGTTTTTTGTTGTGCATTAGAAGACATATTTATCGCTGTAGGATTATGTAAAGCATTAGAAATTGAAGGCAAAATAGAAGGCGAAGCAACATAAATATTATTTGTGCGATAAATCGTATCGCGTTCATAAATGGTCTGAAATGTATAAATCGTATCTGTTTGAAAGACAATGGTTTTATGCTCAACAGCATCCAAGCGTCTGTCGAGTAAAGCCGTTTGTTGTGCTTTTTTCATTTCATTATAAAAAAAGTAATTGGATAATAACGACATTAAAAACAAAGGCATAAGACACCACAACAACCACATACTGAGGGGTCGCTTTTCCCGCTCAGGTTTGAGTTTTTCAGATAGAGACAACCAGTCTTTTTCCTCGAAATTAGGTTCGGGCTGATTGTCCAAATTGTCTTTAAATTGTTGAAAAAAATTATCCATTTTTATAGTGATTTTAATTTAAGATTTGTCAATGACTCCCTTTTGGGCAACCGACCAACGAGCATTTCTCTTAATTTTTGTTTGGCACGCACTAAATTTGCCCTCGAAGTGCTTTCCGAAATACCGAGCATTGCGGCAATGTCTTTATGGTCGTATTCTTCCATAACAAATAGGTTAAAAACGATGCGATACTGAGGGGGTAAGGCTTGCACAAGGGGCAAAGCATCTTCATTGGGCGACAAAACGGGCATCGGCAGCTCATCTGCTTCGAGATAATACACCGATTCTATATCAATCGGTATCGGAAATTTATGTTGTGCTCGATGATAATCAATGGCTGAATGAATCAAAATGCGGCGCAACCAAGGCTTAAAAGGTTGTTCGATATGGTATTGGTCGAGTTTGGAAAAAACTTTAAGAAAAGCATCATTCAGAATCTCCACAGCTTCCTCTCGATTGTGGGCGTAGCGCAAACAAATAGCCAAACCATAGCCATAGTATTGCTCATACAGGCTGCGTTGACTGTTGAGATTGCTGCTTCGGCAACCCACAATCATTTGAATAAATGGATTTTCACTTTTTGCCTTCATCTTATACAATACGTCAATGAAGCGATGAAATGCTGCGTGAGAATGTTTTTTTTAGAAAATTTTATGCTCTTTGGGCAGTGATTAATCACTTCGCTCCCTTAAAAAATACTTTCTTATACGCTTTGTGGGCGAAGCGAAAAACGGTGAGTAATGGGTTTCATACCCGCAAAAAACGTTTAAAGGCTAAAAAATTAATGCGCCATCGTAAATGGTTTTGAATAACTATTCTGACCAACCAACACCTTTAAGTGATAATTGCCATTTGGCAAATTACCAATATAAACGCTCATAACTCGTTGATTGTCAACATCTTTAAATTGTTCTTTACAAACAACTTTTCCTAATAAGTCAATGACTTCAACAAAAAGAGAAATGCTGGAAAGGGTATTAAATTGAAAATTCAAGGTCGTTTTTGTTGGATTCGGAAAAATACTGAGGGGGTCGTTTTTCTCTAAAATAGTAGGTGAAACGGCAGGAGAAATAGCTGTTTTTGTGGCATATTTGGCAAGCAAACGGATGTATGCGCCTTGATACGAAATGCTCGGTTCAGTGATTTCCCAAGAGTTTTCAGGATAGCTGGTGTTCCAATCTTTGTACGATTTTTGAACAGGCTGATTGGCAGGTGGCGATATAGATTTGACTGAAAAATCTTTGTTAAAGCCACCTGTTAATAGCGCAGGAATAGGATTTTGGTCAAAAGGCGTACCGTCACCCGTCCATCCGTGATAGATTTGAGTAGCAAAATTGTCTGCACCCATTGAACCTGTATTGGACAACATGACGATACTGAGGGGGTTGACACCATGCAAAAAATGAAGGTAATCAAGGGCTTGAGTGCGGAAATGAACGTGTTCAGAAGGACTTTGGTTGTATCTTATCATGTTTTCGTACATAACACCCATTAAGGCTTTTTGCATATTATTACCCCAGACATAGTCTCCATCTTTCATATATGCTCGGTAGGCATCCGTACCATTGACTGTACTCGGATAAAATTCAGCTGTGTTTGCCGTTGAATTTTTAAAACCCGACAAAATCGTTGTGGAAACGGCGGGTGTAATACCTGTTAAAGTTGTATAAAAAAGGGCAATATCATTGTAAGTGGCTTCAAAAGAGTAAAAATATTCCCATTGAAGGCAATGTAGGCTTGAATAATTGTTTTCAAAAAATGTTTTATAGGTCGCTTGATTGCTGACGGCATACAGCAAAGCGGCAGCCCCAATTTTTCGTGCTAAAATATCATAAGTGGTCACTTCTGCGGATGAGCTTTGAAAGCCTGTATTTTGATAAATGACTGAGGGGTTCGCTACAGCCCAATTCCAAGCATTTTGTGCTTTTGTTAATAAAGTAGCGGAATAAGTCGGGTTAATCGTCTTAAAAACCAAGGCAGCGTGGGCAAAAACAGAGGCAACGGTTAAAGTTGCGCTCGTAGAAGCCTTACCATAAAACCGTTTTACAACATCGTTATTGGGCGGAGAAGCGGTGCTAAAATCCGTCACAGAAACTTTATTTAGCACAGAACCATCGGCTTGTTGCATTTTTATCAACCAATCCAACTCGTATTTTATCTCATCTATAATATCGGGAATACCGTTTTTACTCTCTGGAATGCCCCAATCGTCTGTAAATACTGAGGGGTTCTCTTGATAAGCAAAAAGGAGATTATGAACAGGCGTGTAAGCAAAATTGACGTATTTATTGTAATCACCCGCATCGTGCCAACCACCCGACAGGTCTTTTGCAGTCGCTGCATTGCTCTGATTTTCAACATCTCGACACGCCAAATCTTGGTTGGCAGCGATATGACAAGCGGCATGTGTCCAAGCACCACCGTGTGCTGCCGTTATTGTTGCACCACAACGTTGGAAGAAAAAAGCATGTGTTGCGGCACGTAAAAGTGTGGTATATACGTCGTTATGTATGACAAATTTATTTGAACTTAAAGCGTTTTGCACATCTTCCACATAATATTCGCCCACTATAGTCACATTTGAAAAGTCAAACCACCACACTTTATCACCTGATTGTGTATGCGTGATACCATTTTTCCAACTCGAAATTGTGCCACTAAAAACCTCCGCATCATTGTCCCAACGCCGCACTTTGAAAGTCGTGCCAGGCGTGTAGCTACTCGGTGCATTGAACCCAACTTTTGGTTGACCAATGACGGCAACTTTTGTATCGCTTGGGCGATAACCAAATTGGTCGGTTTTGATATTAAGCGTTAGGACTATAGGCGAGCCAAAAATTATAAAAACTTGAAACAAAAGAAGGATAGTTGTGCAAAATTGTCTCATGTACCTTATTTTTTAAGTAAATAGTAAATTTACAAAATTTTATTCTTAACAAAAATAAATAAAAATTTAAAATCAAAATATAAAATGAAATTTGTTTTTATTATCCAAATAAAATTAAGTTAATTAAAATTAAGTGACAAAATTTTATTCTTAACTAAAATAAATAAAAATAAATAAACAAAATTTAAAATGATATTTATTTTTATTATCCAAATTTAATTTTTATATTCTTAATCATTCAACCACAACACATTCTAAATCTTTTAAAAATGCTTCATCGAAACTTGCCCCAATGCCGATGCCATCATCAATAAAAACGGAGCCTTTTTCACCATACACAACGCCGCCTATAACAGGGTCGGACGAGAGCATCAAAGGGGCATCTAAATCGAAATGAACAACATTTGGGCAGGCTAAAATAAAGTGCATCAAGGCAGACATAGCCAAACGGGTTTCTGAAAAACAACCAACTTGGCATTTGATACCCGCCGCTTCTGCTATTGCATTGATTTTTAAGGCATTAGCGATGCCACCCGATTTTGCTAATTTGATATTGAAGTAGTCACAAGCCGCGTGATGGGTTAAATTTAAGGCATCAAAATGGTCAAAAAGAGATTCATCAGCCATAATTGGAATCGGACTCGCTGCTTTAATACGAGCCATACCTGCTATATTTCGAGCTGCAATCGGTTGTTCACAATGTTCAATATCGAAACGTTCAAGAGCTTTTAACGTCGCTATAGCTGTGGCTTCATCCCAGCCTTGATTGGCATCAATGCGGAGGGGTATTGTGTTGCCGATGGTCTCCCTTATGGCTCGGATTCGTGCCACATCTTCTTTCAAAGTTGTACCTAATTTGACTTTTATAGCTGGAAAACCTTGATTTTTGAACTTAAAAGCAGAAGCCGCCATCTTTACAGGCGTATTGATACCCACCGTCATATCAGTTGTGATGGGACGATTATTAGCCCCGCCGAGGAATTGATAAAGGGGCATATTGGCTACACGCGCCGCAATATCGTATAAAGCGATGTCAAAAGCTGACTTGATACAGCGATTTCCAGCCAACATTTTGTCCATCAATCGGAGACAATGGGTGGTTTCTACAGCATTCTCCCCCCTCAGTATTTTAGCCAAAAATTGACCCGCTGCAAAGGCGGTTGCTTGAGTTTCACCTGCAATGCTGCGGTAGGGATTGCATTCGCCCCAACCGACGATACCGTTTTCTGTCGTGATTCTAACAGCGATGCTTTCTGCATTTGTGATTGTTTCTATAGCTATGACAAAGGGTTCGGTAAGCGGCACATTGAGCTTAAAAAGGTCAATTTTTGTTATTTTCATGGTCTTAAATGATGGTAAAGTTGCCTTTTCCGATTTGATTGTCATCTATAAACACTTCAATTTGATATTTACCTGTTTTCCATTTGCCGTAGTCTTTATAGCCCCACAAGCGGTGTAACCAACAAACGCCCCACCCTTCTAACAAAGTAAAGTCAGCAAAATAATCAGTAGAATAAACATTTTCTGGATTCAAGCCCCGCCATTTGATAGCGAGTGAAATAGGAAATTGAAGCTGAGGGAAACTGCCCCGCAATTCCCAACCAATTGAGCGCGTTTTATCGTTTTCAAATTCAGTGAGATACACACGGTTTTCTTTTGCCGTCATTTGCTCTTGAGCGGATTCAAAAAAGTATAAATTAGATTCAAATTTCATTTCATTTGAAAAAAAATCTGATTTCACCGTTTTCAACAAATTCAAAACCGATAGCGTTATTTTATTGCTTTCGGCATCAAAATCATCGTTTTCAATAACACCCAGATTTTTATTTTTTTGCAGCCTATTGTAACGACCTTGCAGCAGTACAAGTCCGTCGCCATATTCCGTATTTTGCAAAGAGCTACTAAGCGACTTCAAAGCTTTGTCCAAGTCACCCTCTATTAATTGTTGTTTAACCAAATCTACATTCGTTCTCATACAACTCTTTTTTTTATACCTAAACCAAAATTGTTATTCAACTGTATTTTGCCACCCCCCAAAAGGGGCGTCTCAAACGGATTATTTACCGTTAGCCACGGCCCATCTAAATCCGCAAAATCACATTGCGCTGCAAGGGCTGCCCCTGCCATAATACCACAGGATGTTTCGGACATGCAACCAATCATAACTTTCAAATGCCGTTTTCGGGCTTCGTCAACCATGCGTTTTGCCTCACACAAGCCAGTTGACTTCATCAATTTTATATTGATGCCATGAAATGCGGCTGCAATTTTACTAAAATCTGCGAATCTTTGGAAACTTTCGTCCGCAAAAATTGGAATAGGCGACCCCTCAGTAATCCGTGCATTTCCGTCCAAATCATGCTTATTCAAAGGTTGTTCGACTAAAAGAACGCCTTGCTCTTTGAGCCAAAAAATCATATCGAGAGCAGCATTTACATCCGTCCAACCTTGATTGGCATCGGCATAAAGGGGTTTATCAGTTACTTCCCGAATGGTTTGAATGATTTCACAGTCATTGTCAGAACCGAGTTTGATTTTTAGGACTGAAAACTCGGCTGCTTCGGCTACTTTTTGGCGTAATACTGAGGGGGTATCAATGCCCAAAGTACAACTTGTCGGTGGCATAAATTCAGGATTTGATCCGACAATTTGCCAGACTGGTTTGTGTTCTAATTGACCTTTTAAGTCATGTAAAGCGATGTCAATGGCAGCTTTGGCAGCTGTATGACCTTCACGCAAAGCGTCTATTTCTGATATAATTGCTTGAATATCAATTATATCAGAATCGAATTTTTCTAAAATTTTACTTCCTAAAACGTCATTGTAAAAAGCAAAAGCCGTATCTTGGTTTTCTCCAAGATACGGCGGCATCGAACATTCACCATAGCCTACTTGCCCATTTTTTTCAATTTCTATCAGTACCAAAGGCGTTGAAGTTCGGATATAATTGGCAATACGGAAAGGGTGTTTTAGTTGTAAATCAATTTTTTTATACTTTAACTTCATTAATGATTGTGCTGTTTTACGAGGTAATCCGTAATGATTTGTTTGACTTTACTAAGGGGACAATCTAAATAATCTGCTATTAACTCGGCAGCCATACCCTTTTTATAGAGATTGATAATAGATTTCGCAATTCCTATCTCGATACCTATTTCTTTACCTATTTCTTTACCTTCTTCGATAAATTCATCAATAATTGACATGGCTTCAGATTTTAAATTGTTATCAGATTCTTTTGCTAATTGAATGACTTCCTGGCAAGTGATGCCAGAAATTGCTGTCAAATATACAGCAATTTTTCGAAAAAAAGAATCAGTGTTATAATCTTTTTTTATTTCAGAACCATCAAATAGTAGCTCAATAATATGTAATCTCAAATAGTTTTTGTCCAAATAATGTTTAAAGGACAACATTGTTTTTTGCAAAAAAATGGAGTGTAAGCTGTTGATTTTTTCTTCAGAAAAATCTTGTAAATTGATTAAAATATAATTAAAACAGGGCAAATACCGCAGCGTTTCAGGCTCAACAATACCAAAATAGCTGTCAAACGGTTCGTAATCCCATTTCTCTTTGCCATGATAAAAGACGATAGGAATGACTGGTACAGGATTTTGTTGGGCTGCTATTTGCAATATAGACTCTCAGGTAATAGAGTTAAGCCCCAGGCGGGGCGTTAAATTAAATTCTGTTCAACATTTTTCTGAAAATATGATGTCCGGTTGGTCAATTGATGAACACGATGAATTAAAAAAAAGTGGCAATCCGTTTTTACACGACAATGTTGATTAAGAATATTTAGTAAATCATTCATATCGCAAGCCCAATTCGATTTCTTCGGATGGGGTTATTTTTTTTAACTATTCTTGTTTTATTTTATCAATAATTTCGTGCATTTTCTTTGAAAAAACAAATATTTCATCGGAATTAAATCCACCTCTTGAATAGGAAATCTTTCCATTTTTATTAATAATAATCAATTCTGGATATTTATTAACTTGAAAGAATTTAGAAATGTTACCATTCCTGTCATATCCAAAATGGCTTTTATCTACATTTTGGTCTTCTAAAAATTTATTGGCTTTAGCATATTTATCGATTTCCCCATTGTTAATAGATAAAAATACGATATTCGTATCTTGCTTATAGCTTTCACTTAAAGAAACAAAATAAGGCATCAGTTCACGACAAGGTTTGCAGTTTACAAACCAAAAATCTAAAACAACAGTTTTGTTTGTTAGAGCTAAACGACTAAAAGTAGAATCTTTAAAATTAATGAAGTTATTCTCAACGAGAATATATGTACTATCAATATTGTTATTTGTAGTAATTTGATATTTACTTTTTTCAAAGGATTGATTTGAGCATATTAAAGCTGTGGGTATATTTACTATTAATAAAAAAAGTATTAGATATAAATAGCTATTTTTCTTTTCCTTTAAAAATTTTGCAATCCAAAAACATAAAATAGGCGTTAGAAATAAAATCCCTATTTTTAAAAACATAGAAGAAATTGTTTCATCAGACTTACTTGTAAGTATGAATACAATAAGAAAATGTAGAGCTAAAGGGATAAAAATATATCTATCTTTTTTACCCCATAAAAAGCCAATTAAACTATATAATGTGCTTATAATAAGAATAGACAGAATAGCACTTTGTAATACAAATGTAGCATTTGATAAAATAATTAGAAAATAGCCAAAACTATACAAAAGAATTGAGGAGAGAATAGGTTTATAATTAATCATATTTAATATTTTAAAAAATATATGAAGCATAGAATATAAAATAAAGCCTTATCTACAAAGTTTACAAGAGAATAATCAGTCAATTGACATTTCTTCACTTAGTCGTTAAATAATTTACACTTTCCATCACATTTATACCACCATAAAGTTCCGCATCCCCATGATGAAACAGTACATCTTTCTGACTCGCATTTACCAGGACTTTGACACCAGTCATTACTTTGTGAACAACCACAATCTGCTTGTGGTTCTCCTCCTCCTCCTCCTCCAGTTCTTGTGACAATATCTAAGCTATTGTTATCTATTTTCAATAAGATAGCTCTTGCATTTTCTAGTCCAAAAATATTTTTTGCTCTGACAGTAAGCTCTTGCAATGCTTTTAGACTTGAAGAATAATTCAAATCATTTGCATCAAAACTATACTTCTCCAAGAACGATTTAAAATCTTGAATAAGAGAGATTTGGTCTTGATTGTTTAGTTTCCTAAGAACATCATCCAATTTATACTTGAATGAAAAAGGATTGCCTAAAAGAGCATAAATTTTTAAATTTGCCCGATGATACATTTAACAGACATAGAACGAAAAGACTTACGGAAGCGACAACGGGAAGAGAAGAACAAACAACTCTATATCCGTATCACTGTTCTATTGATGTTAGATAGTCATTTCAGTATCCCGCAAATAGAAGCAAGTCTTGGGATAGACCAAACGACAGTTAATCGGTATATAAATGCGTATGAAGAAGCAGGTCTATCCAACTACCTAAGGCTCCATTATGTAGGCTATGCAGGCAAGTTGACACCTACAGAAATAGCCCAGTTGGATAAAGAACTACAAGATTATCTGTACATCAACACGTATGAGGTGATTGATTTTATAAAAACGCACTTTGGCAAAAGCTATACACCGAGTGGGGCAAGCGTTCTTTT
>JANOAU010000050.1:0-8711 GCA_031411275.1 Saprospiraceae bacterium
AGCGGGTCCTCGACATGGTGTGACTTGGCGATTACCACCCGCCACTGGGGGATGAATATCTCTTAACGAATGTTAATTTTCAGTATTACAAGTCATTAGCACGTAAAAAACAAGAGATAAAAGAGAAATAAAAAAGTAGAATTTTATTCTCAAAAAAAAACTTATCTTTGCCTCCCCTTACAGGGAAAAGTTCTTTTACAAATGGGGCTGACCGGATTCGACAGGAAAGTGAATTGGTTAGTAAGCATGTCGGGCTATGATGTTACCACCCGTTAAACGGTACTTTATACCTTAGCTGGCAACTATCAATATGCCATGGCTGCCTAATTCTAGGAATTAGAACGCCTTTACGCTTAGCACATGCTCTTCGGAGTTACGCAGATTGTCTGATTTCTGCCGTGCGGTGTATCATCCCTAATCAGAATAGTCAACAGAGCGCTCTGGCTGTTGGCGAACTCCAAAGAGATAAGGTTGCGGTCTGGGTGTGTTGTCCAACCTCCCCACAGCTCGAATAAAACAAATACGACAACTAAACATGTAGAAAGCTCTCTGATGCTTTGACCGGACGAGGGTTCGATTCCCTCCAGCTCCACTTTCCAAATTTAAAAGGCAGTTTGCATTCATTTGCAAGCTGCCTTTTTTGTATTTTAAAGCCCCCCTCAGTATTTCTTACCCTTTTTTAACAAAAATTTCACATCTGACTGATTTACCTTTCATTTTGTCGTTTATTCACTTCATTTCGTCGGAGGTATGGAATTAACCGAACCCCCTTTTGGTTCTGTTGGCGTATTCGTTTTAATCAAATTGTAAAATGAAAAATCTGCAAACATCTGACGCGCCTTTGTTCTTTTCGTTGTTCGTTGATGGTTATTCGACATTCGTAAGTGACAGTTGACCCATTTCTAATATGCCATCAAGTATTAAATTTTATTTCTAAAAACAATTAAAAAACTAAATAAATCATGACAGATTTATTGTCTTATTGGTGGATACCTGCATTGGTTATCCTTCTTCTTTTACACCGTTTATTATTCCAATTGCTTGGAATCGTGATTATTCCTGAAGATAAAATTGGATTGGTCATCAAAAAATTCGTCCTTTTTGGCGATAAACGTGAACTGCCTGCTGGACGTATCCTCGCTACTGAGGGGGAGGCGGGCTATCAAGCACAGCCACTGCCTCCTGGTATTCACTTCAATATGTGGATTTGGCAATATGAAATCATCTTGCAGCCCTTAACCATCATTCCTTCGGGTCAAATTGGTTTGATAGTCGCAAAAGACGGTGCTGAATTGCCAAAAGGTCGTGTTTTGGCTCATTCTGTACCTTCTGATTCGTTTCAAGATGCTGAAATGTTCTTGAAAAACGGTGGTCAAAAAGGTCGTCAAGCGGCACTCATTACAGCCGGTACCTACCGTATCAATACCTTTTTGTTTGAATTGGTATTGACAGAAATGACTAAAATTGAAGAAAACAAAGTGGGAATCATTACAACCCTCGACGGCGATCCACTCGATGCGGGTCAAATTGCTGGACACGATGTGAAAGGACACAACAACTTTCAAGATGCCGATGTCTTTTTGAAAAACGGTGGACGCAGAGGTTTGCAACAGCAAATTGTCTTGGCTGGTATGTACATTTTTAATCCATGGTTCGTGCAAGTTGAGCAAGTGGATATGGTGATGATTCCCATTGGTACGGTGGGCGTTGTCAACTCTTATGTCGGTCCTGACGGTACGGATGTCAGCGGCGTGGATTTCAAACACGGCAATATCGTAGCGAAAGGCAACAAAGGCGTATGGAACGAACCGCTCGGACCCGGTAAGTATCCTTTGAATCCTTACATTATGAAAGTGGAATTGGTGCCAACTACTAATTTGGTTTTGAACTGGGCAACCGCCCGCAACGAAAGCCATAATTTGGATAGGCATTTGTCAACGATAACAGTGCGTTCTCGTGATGGTTTCCCTTTCAATTTGGACGTGTCGCAGATTATACATATTCCAAGTATTGATGCACCCAAAGTCATTGCGCGATTCGGTACGATGCTCAACTTGGTCAGCCAAGTTTTAGAGCCGACGATTGGCAACTATTTCCGTAACTCGGCGCAAACGGCTGATGTCATTTCGTTCCTTACACAACGTAAAGAGCGTCAAGACAGTGCCAAAAAGCATATCAGCGAAGTGTTGGAACAATACAATGTCAATGGCGTGGATACGCTCATCGGCGACATCGTGCCGCCCGAATCGTTGATGAAAACATTGACGGATCGTAAGTTAGCTGAAGAACAAAAAGTTACTTACGAAACACAACGGATGGCGCAAGAAACCCGTCAAACGCTCGAAAAAGAAACGGCTGTGGCGGATATGCAAAAGCAAATCGTACAAGCTCAACAAGGTGTTCAGATTGCTGAACGCATCGCAGATGCCGCTGTCAAAAAAGCCAACGGTGAGGCAACCAGTACGAAAGTACAAGCCGAAGCCGAATCACAAAGGGTGAAACTGATAGCGGGTGCAGAAGCCGAAAAATTGCGTATGATGGGTAGTGCCGAAGCCGAAAGAACCCGTTTAACGGGTGAAGCCGAAGCCACTAAAATCCTTGCTATCGGTAAATCGAATGCCGAAGCCTACGAATTACAGGTAAAAAGCATCGGTGCAGACGGTTTTGTGAAGATGAAAGTGACAGAAACCATTGGTAAAGAAGGCATCAAAATCATGCCCGATGTGCTCATCGCAGGCGGCGGTACTGAGGGGGGCAGCGTGATGGACTTGCTGGGCTTGAAGTTGTTGGAGTCTTGGGGTAAGGGGAAGAAGGAGATGCCTGAGGCGTAGTTATTTACCTATCTTAACATTAATTTTATGGTAAACAGCCTTTGCATTCTCCTGCAAAGGCTGTTTTACTGAGGGGGTACATTCAATCCACTTGTAAACGCCCTCATGCTTCTGGAATAGTCCGACCAAGTGATTGAGCCATAGAACCTATTTAAAACAGTTTCTAAGGGTTATTCAATTCATAAAATCAGTGAGATGAGCAGCTCAATTATGAATCAATGTAGCGGCAATAATACCGGTTGAAACGGCGGCATTAAGCGACTCCGCTCCACCACCGCCAGGAATTGTAATTTTGTAATCGGCTTGGGCGATGATATTGTCAGAAATACCCCTGCCTTCATTGCCAATGACGATGATGCCGTGTTTTGGAAATGTGTTTTTTTCAAAAATATTATCCCCCCTCAGTATAGCGGCAAATGTAGGTAGGTTTGGGAAGTGTTTTTTTAGGTCAAAAAAATCCATTTCAAACGCTTGAACACGCAAAAAAGCACCCATGCTGGATTGAACAACTTTGGGCTGCCATGTATCTACACAAGTTGTTGAACAAAATATATAAGGTATTGAAAACCAGTCTGCTATACGCATAATTGTACCCATGTTGCCAGGGTCTTGAATGCCGTCGAGGTACAGAGAGAAGGACTTTTGAATCAAAACGTTATCATACTGAGGGGTCGGTATTTTAGCAATAATGAGGACTTTGTTAGGTGTCGTAAGGTTAGAAATGTGTTTTAATTCAGTTTCTGTAACCGTTATTATTTTATTAAAAAAAGGGCGGAGAGTAAACTCATAGTTCTGAATCCACGTTTCTAAAGCACATATCGTTTCGATTTCGATACTTTTATGCGCTAAAACTTCTTGTGCCATTTTATCTCCTTCGACGATGAAAACACCGTACTTTTGTCGCATCTTAGCTGTTTTAAGCGACACGATGTATTTATGTTTTACTTTGGATAACACCATATATCACAGATTGAAACGTATGTGAATGATTTTTTTCATCAAACCATTAAAGAGATTTATAACTTTCCTAACGGTTGAAAGAATAATGTCCTACGAATTTTTCATTTTACTGAAAAACAACAGATGAACTTGAATTTTTTTATACATATTTTGATATTCAAAAATAAATGGTCTAAGGCTATAGGGCGATTGGGGCGTATTAAACTGAATAACAAAAACCTTTTTTTACCCCTCAGTATTGGATTAATTTTACTGGTGCTTTCGTCATGCAATGTTGATAAATTTTTAGAGAAAGACCAATATATCGTTGGCGCAAATAAAATAAAAATTAAAAACGTTGCAAGCCGACGCACAAGAGTGAAGCTTCAAACAGATTTAGCGACGTTGTATAAACAAAAAGATTTGCCTGATATATTAATCGGCAAATCGAAATCGGGGGCTTGGTTTTGGTACAAGCAACAGGAAGATTCGATTCCTAATAAGTTTAAACGCTGGGTGTATAAAAGTTTTGCGAGTGAACCCACCCTTTATAAACAGGCATTCCGTGATGCAACGGTTAAAAATATGGAGCAATATCTAAAAAATATTGGCTACAACTATCCATCAGTTATGGCTGATCATGATTTTAAAAATAAAGATAAAGGCTTAGCGACTATTACCTATACCGTAGACCCAGGGGTTTTATATGTCATTGATACATTGACCTTTATGTCAAATGACACGGCCATTTTGTATTTATTGAATGATACACGCAATAAAACCGTTTTGTCGAAAGGGCAACCACTGGATTTAAGACTTTTTGATCAAGAAAAACAACGCATAACAACGGTATTGAATAATTTTGGTTATGCCCGATTTACGCCCAACTACATCACTCAATTAGAGGGCGACACGACCTATTTGCGGTTTAATAGTAAAAATGAAAGGCTTGTCAATATTACTTTAACCGTACAAACACCCAATGACCGACCAACCCACCAAAAATATACAACAGGTGAAATAACGGTCTTTCCCGATTTCGATGCCAGAAGGGGGGAGACAACCACCTTTGATACGATTATTGCTAATCAAACTAAATTCAGTACTTATGACGGTGCATTAGGCTTAAAAATTTCAACGCTGACGAATGCTATTCAATTGAAAAAAGGAGAGTTGTATAGTAAAGAAAAAAGCGATAAGACGGTTAGACAATTGACCAATTTGGGTGTTTATAAATTTGTGAATATTAAACCAGATATTGATACAAATGACCCCACCGCGATTTCGTATAAAATATTTTTGACACCTGCCAAGAAAATGAGTTTTGATGCGGGTGTTGAAGTCAATTATTCCAATATCAATGTATCCACTGGAGGCAATCGTTTAGGTCGAATAGGTTTGGCTACTGATTTAGGATTTAATCATAAAAACCTATTTGGAGGTGCTGAACGCTTTAATTCTCGATTTTCGGCAGGTCTTGATCGTTCTTTATCATTCAATAAGGAAGCAGTGAATGGTCTATCATTTGACATTCGTTTTGACAATACACTTTCGATTCCAAAATTTATTAATTTTTCAAAATCATGGTTTGTATTCAATAAAATAGGTTTGGTTCAATCGGCTTTTTATAAAGATTTGATAGAAAATGCGAGTTCGGAACTGACCTTAAATTATATTTTTAGCGACCGTTTGAGTTTGGATTTGTATCGTATTCAACAATTTAACTTAGGCACACGCTATGTTTTAAAGCGCAAGAACGGTATGGAGCAGTTTATCATCAGCCCCACAGGCGTTGAATTGCAATTGACACGTCGGACAGCCAACTTTGATAAGATAGCGGATGAACGTCTCAAACGCAGTTTGACCCCTCAGTTGATGACAGGTTTGGTTGCACGTTCTCTTTCTTTTGAGCGAAACGGAAAGGTGAATTCGCTCGGAGAACGCTTGCAGTTCATTACGAATATAGAACAATCGGGTTTGGAGATTTTATTATTGGAAAAGTTGATTAACAATGGGAGTGCTTATAAATTGACCGATTCCTTACCTTTTTCAAAGTTTCTGCGTGCGGATATAGAATTGCGTTATAACCGACAAGTGACCGCCAAACGATTATTTGCCGCAAGGCTTGCGATGGGTATTGCAAAAAGTTTGGACAATGCACCCGTCCCTTATTCTCGCCAGTTTTATGTAGGTGGTCCTAATAGTATTCGCGGTTGGATTATTAGAGATATTGGACCCGGAGGTTATCATGATTTTACACTGGATTCAGCCGCAACCAAAGCTTTTCCTTTTCAAGCGGGTGATGTAAAATTGGAATTTAATTCGGAGTTTCGTTTCCCACTTTTTTGGCATTTCAACTCGGCGATTCTTTTCGATGCGGGTAATATTTGGAATATTAAAAAAGATGATAAACTTCCCAATGGCAATATTGATAAGTTTTGGTTCGACCAAATTGCCATCAGTTCTGGTATTGGTTTACGCCTTGATGTTACTTATGCTACGATCCGTTTAGATTTTGGTTTCAAATTGCGAGAACCTTATGAAATAAATGGCAATAACTGGATTCCCATTAAAGATTATTCTTGGAAACGCAATGTCAATCCTAATTTTGCTATTGGCTTACCTTTTTAGTGCTTGGTTACTGGGGATTGATTATTAGTTAATGAGTTTCAAATAAATAACGCTCCTTTTCCTTTTTATACTGAGGGGTGCATTATCACGAGTTCACAGTAAGCCTCAAAGGCTTACTAAGACTGTGAACTAAACCAAAACAAAAAAGCTGTTTCGAGTATATCGAAACAGCTTTTTTGTTTGTGAGAATATAGTGATATAAATCTAAAATATTATAAATAAAATTTTACAAATTCATCATTCCCCCTAATACTTTCGTTTCTCCTTCTTTTTTCGGGCTTTAAACATATTGCCCCCATTGTCATTATTACCACCGGGTGAACCTGTCCGAATCATGGCACATCGGAAACCGAGTTTATTATCCGATTTGTCTTCATCCTTGAAGCGACGCGTGCCAGGCGACAGCCAAAATGCCCGATCTGCCCATGAACCACCTTTGATAACGCGCGCTTTGTCACTGATAAGGGTTTTCTTACCATAATCATACATAGGCTCTTTATCGAAATATTTAGAAGTTGAGTCACCGTCCATGTAGTCATACAGCTTTGACCGTTTGTAGTTTTCACGGTTAGCCACCTCATCGTCTTGTTCGTCGCGATATTTGAGGCGACCTGTTGTGTCATCTTTTACGGGCTTACCTTCTTCGTTCAACACTTTGCGTTTGAAAGAGTTACCACGGAAAGGGTCGAGGTCTTGGTTGTCTGCATCTCGCAACGCCAAACTTGTCATGGGGCGATAAACATCCATTGTCCATTCATTAACATTACCTGACATGTTGTATAAGCCATAATCATTAGGCCAAAAAGAACGGACAGGTCCAGGACGTGCCGAGTGGTCATTTAAGTTGCCAGCCATACCCATATAGTCACCACCACTGCGTTTGAAGTTGGCTAATAAATCACCTTGATTGCGGTCATGGCGTTGGTAACGAACGGTATTGCCATTCCAAGCATAAATACGACGATCCGTAATTCGTTCATCTTTTGAAGAAGCCATATTACCTTTCAAACCTAATGCAGCGTATTCCCACTCTGCTTCAGTTGGTAAACGATAAGAGGGGAGAAGGATACCATCTTCAAATTTGACTTGACGTTTGCCTTTTCCTTTACCAGCCGCACTGTAGTCACGCAATTGATTGCGCGGAATGACCTCGTATTGACCCGCTAAATAAGCTTCGGTATTGAAGTTATTGGCATCCTTTTGTTCCAATTGTGGCTTGATGATGCCTTTTTCAATCAATATCATCTCATTGACACGGTCAGTCCGCCACTTACAATATTCGTTGGCTTGTAACCAATTGACGCCCACTACGGGGTATTCGTTGTAAGCAGGGTGGCGGAGATAAGTTTCAACAAAAGGCTCATTATAGGATAATTCCTCGCGCCAAACAAGTGTATCGGGCAACGCCTTTTGGTAAATTTCTGGATAAGAGCCGCTGAAAACGCGATCTAACCAGTACAAATATTCGCGGTAGTCTGTGTTTGCAACTTCCGTTTCATCCATATAGAATGAAGAAACCGTTACGCGCCGCGGAACGTTGTTCCACTCAAATGTCACGTCTTGTTCGGTCAAACCCATCGAAAAGGTGCCACCTTCAATCAAAACGAGATTAGGACCAGTTGCTTGACCTTTGTAAGGTAGTTTTTCAAATCCGCCCCATTTAGGGTCATTGTAAGCCCATCCTGTTGTTGATGAACGCTCTTTTTTCTTACAAGATGTTGAGAGTACAAAGCTTGCACCCAATATCAACATTAAACTTAACTTGAACAGTTTTTTCATTGCTCTGAATTGCAGGTTAAAACGGTTTTAAATTTTTAGACGCGCAAAGATAGTTTTTTGCTCTATTTCCCATCAAAATCGAATATCAAATTAACGGCTTCTTGAAAAGTTTATTTCCCGAATACATACATTTTCTAAAAAAACATCGGCAAACAAAAGGATGAAAAATGAGATAGTATTGTTTTTGCCTTTATTGTTGACCCCTCAGTATAGAAAGGCATTTCTGCATATTTTTGATAATGATTCGATGCACTAAACCCTATCAAGAAAACTGCCAAATTTTCACTTCTTAATATTCATGATGATTTATACGCCACCAAAAATAGTTTTTCAAAAATTAGACTACATGATGTTAGGTTTTAATTAACTTAAAATGCGCATAATGGGTTAAAAAATGCCGTTAGGCATGTCCTATTGGTAGAAAATGGTAAAGAGATGTTCAAAAGTGGCATAGCCACGACATATCGAAATCAGAATATGCCATCCCTCTGGGATTTAAAGCTGTTTTTATGGCTTTTCTACCAATAGGAC
>JANOAU010000051.1:0-109068 GCA_031411275.1 Saprospiraceae bacterium
AAGATGGAGGCAATGGAGACAGGTATTTTGCTCAAACATTACCACGCAATTTCATATTTAACCCCACTATTGGCGACAACAACCAACTCTTTTTGTCCACTTACGTCTCTCATATAAGGTTTTTCAGTTGACAAAACAGTGAGATAATACTGGCCATCTACGACATAAGTGCCATCAGCGAGTTGCTCTATATTTTTGCCTTCGGCTAACTTAAAATAAGTCGTTTGACCTGCCGCAACGCTG
Source organism: Saprospiraceae bacterium (assembly GCA_031411275.1). Classification (GTDB taxonomy): domain Bacteria; phylum Bacteroidota; class Bacteroidia; order Chitinophagales; family Saprospiraceae; genus JAAFJT01. The sequence goes on from JANOAU010000051.1 coordinate 244, forward strand.
CTTATTTTCAACTCACGTGTTAGGCTGCGGTTCTTGTCAGAAGGGTAGGTTTTGTCTTCAACATCAAGACCGTTAACGATGTATTTAAACATGGGTCGTGCTGTGTTTTCTTCAATCTTATAGCCTTTACCTCTATAATCTGTTTCTTCAAAAGTGCTTGGAAATGTCGAATTTTTGTCCGCCAGCACCGCTAACTGAGGGGTGTTAAACAGAAACATGACATTGCCCAAAGGACGAAAAGAACCGTCTCCTCGGTCGTGCCACATAGGTGTCGCATCCACGAAATCGCCACGCCAAACGCAAGACACAACACCGAGTTTGGTGTCAAAAACATAGTTGATACCGCTTGGGTCGCCTACGCCTACGGTGTGTGTACGCCTTAGTTTTCTATCATTTTTATAGTCTAAAAATGCCCTCAATATCTTTGGTTCGCCGCCCACACGGACTAAAATGGGTGAAACCGCATCGCCTAATGGAAAGGTCGCAGGGTCATTCAAGGCACGTTTGCCGATGTTGGCAGATTCGACTGACAGCTGCAAAGCAGGGGGCATCCAAGTATCGGAACGATGATAAAACAACTCAATATCATGCGTCCCTTCGGGCAATATCACTTCACCCGACTTTGTATCCCAACGCCAAGCCCGATGATTGGCAAGAATGTTTTTGCCATTGATAAACAAAGACGAACCACCGTTTGAGACCAATGTAAAATAATAAGCTGTGTTTTCAGGCACCGTTATTTTGCCTTTATATTGAACGCCAAATGTATCTGAACCTGCCAAGTAGTCAAAATTGAGAGCCGATAAGCTCCCCGTTTTCGTAGGTGTCTTGGATTTATAATCGTTTTCATGTTCATTTTTGCCGTTCCAATATTTATAGGTAAGCGCACTCAATTTCACATCCATGTTTTTGAACAAACGGTATTTGATATTCCGAAACGCCACCGCACCGTGGTCGCCTTGAATCATCAATGGCCCCATGGCCGTTTCATTATTGACCAATGGTCCGCCTGTGGGCAAAGGAATTTCGACGTTTTCGTGAATCGCTACCCCATTAATGATCACGTGATTGATGAGCGCATTGGCAATTTTTTTACCAGAGGCATCAAAACGAGGGGCGCGGAACGAAACCTCCATCTTTTGCCACAAACCCGCTGCTTTCGCAGGATTACTGAGGGGGGCTTTGCCCATATAGATTTTACCTTTCTCTTTTTCCCAATTGCGGTAAATGCCGCCTAAGTCCGAAAACTTGGGATTCTGAACGCCCCAACTATCGTACAGTTGGATTTCGTAACGTCCTTGTAGGTAAATGCCTGAATTTGAGCCGTGTGGCATCATAAATTCGAGTTCGAGGTCAATATCGCCATGTTCCCACGTTGTCAATAGGGCATCGCGCATCTTTTCGTTGTTCAAATTGATAATTATGCCAGTGCCAGGCTTGGTTTTGACAGAGCCATTGCCTTTTTCATGCACGTCAATGCTCCTATCCATTTGCACATCGCTCACCAATTGCCAATTGCCTGCTTGGGGCTTGAACGACGACATATCGTTGAGCGACAGAGGTGTCAAGGGAATTTTGTAAGTCTGTGCAGAAAGCGAACAAAAACACAACAGCAGAAAACAGGCAAGCGTTGGTTTGATTAGTTGTAACATAATGTAGTTTAGTTTTCTTAAAAAATGGTTGATTACTTTAATGAGTTTTGGGTTTTGAGTTTTTAGTTTTGAATGAAGGACGCATAACCCAAAATATACAACCCAAAACCCAAGGATTACTGAGGGGGTGAAGTTAGTAAAGAGTTGGTAAAAATGATTTATCTTTGTCGTAAATAGAATAAAATTATGCGTTACTTCAATACTTCTGGCCCGAATATAATAGCAAAACATTACACTTTGCCACGTCTTAATATCATTGAAGAGGGCGTTCAAAAAATCTATGATGAACGTTACTTCACGATATGGGCACCTCGACAAACTGGTAAAAGCACTTATTTCAGATTACTCGCCAATAGGCTTGAAACTGAAGGCTATAAGGTAGCTTACATCAATTTTGAAAACTTTAAAACCGCCAGCTTAAAAGACTTTTTAATTCGACTCAACAATCACTTGACTCAATTTTGGGGTACTGTCTTTCAAGAAAAGACCTTGGCGGCTGTGTTTGAGCAGATAGAGCATTTAACACACAGAAAACTCGTCCTGATTATTGATGAAGTCGAAGGCATTAACCCCGAGTTCTTCGGTCAATTCCTGCATTCAATTCGCAATGCCTATCATTCGCGTGAAATGCACGGGCTTAAATCGGTTATTTTAGTCGGTGTCAGTAATATAGTCGGTGTGGTTCAAGACAATGCCAGTCCTTTTAATATTGCCGACAATCTCAACGTGCCTTATTTTACAAATGAAGAAACGATTGAACTTTTAGGACAACACGAAGCCGAAACAGGGCAACTGTTTGACCCCTCAGTAAAAACAAAGATTTCAGACATCACCGCCAATCAACCAGGCTTAGTGAATGGTTTTGCAGCAAAGTTAGTAGAAGACCATCGGGATAAACCTGTCCTTGATTACAACGATTATTTAGCCGTTGAAACATGGTATTTGAAATTGGGGCTTGATAAAAATATCTCCAACATCATCAATAAAGGTAAAAAGTATCAACATTTTTTAGAACAACTCCTGTTTACAGAGGCTAAAATACCTTTTCAAATCTATCGAGACCACATCAAAGAGCTTTATGCCAATGGCATCATCACGTATGACAGCGAAAACTTCGTTATCTTCCGCGTACCGCTTTATCGCAAATGTTTGTACGATGCTTTTTATCCATACTTAAATGGCGAACAAGGGCGGATTCAAGAAAATATAGATATTAGTGACTATTTTAAATCCGAAGGCTTGTTGCATATGCCAAAAGTAATGTCAAAATACAAAGAATATGCTGCGAAACGAGGATTTCGTTACTTCTTAGAGCGTGACAAAGATGGCAATGTCACTTCTATCAAAGAAGCCGCTTTGATGTATAGCTTCGAGACCTATATCAATGCTTTTTTGGGCGTTGTAGGTGGCACATCTTATATCGAAGCCCATACAAATTTGGGAAGAACAGATATGATTATCAATATCAAAGGGCAAGAAGCCGTCATTGAAAGCAAAGTCTATCAAAATATTTCCCAATTCAATAAAGGTAAAGAACAAGTGGCATATTATGCCAACCGAATGGGATTGACAACAGCAACTTATTTAGTTTTTATCAGTTCGACAGTCACACATAAAGATGTCCTTGAAGCACAAGATGTCTTTACGGATAAAAATGTTCTCGTCACTACCTATTTAGTGCGTTACGATTTAGATACTGATTTTTAAAATACAGCCATTGACGACTTATGCAAACGTCGTCGAGGTTTTAAACTTCGACGACGTTCAATCAGATATCGAAGAAAAGAATTAAGCCGTTACTTCCTTACTATGGGCTACCTTTTTACTCTTTTTCAATCTATTTTTTTGAATCTTATGAATAAGGCTTTCTTCGTCCTTTATGACTCCTTGTAAATACAAACGAGAAGAATAAGCCGCAACATAAGCCTTTTCAAGTATTTCATCAGAAGGTTTAACAGGTAGGAGTACAAACGACCCCAGTTTCTCATTGACATAGCGGTTGTTTTTACCATCAAACTCTTGATGATAACCTAACTTGGTCAATACCTCAATCATTTCACCGTATGTGACGGGTACTTCTACGAAGATGCTTGGTACTGGTCTCATAATCTTAATTATTTTGAATGTTTTGTAATTCTTTGATTGCTGCTGTATTGAAAACAAATTGAGGGAGTAGATAAATCCTTACAAATTTACGGACATTTTTCAATAGAAGCTTGTTCGCATTGAAATAAGTTTGTAAATCTGTAAAGTAAGCGATTTCTAATTGTGCATCATAAAGGATGAGCAAAACCGGAAGGGCACTTTTTAGCCAAAGCTCTAAATCTCGTTTTGACAAATCTACGATAAAACCGCTATTCTGAGGTGATTGTTGAATTACATCAGTTGACTTTAGTTGAACCATGAGCTGAAGGTTGTGCGCTAACCCTTGTTCATCGAAGGTGTCTATCATCCCATCATATCCATAATCATTATCCGAAAAGCGTCTCAATACATTCCCCGAAAGTAGAATCTGCCTTTCAATATGATTGAGTCCTAAATCTTCAATGATGTGCTGTCGTGTGCGGCGTTTTTTCATAGTACCGTGTCGTTTGTTTTAAAATAAGTTTCTTGGCTCAAATATACAGTGTTATTAGAAATCAAAAAGGTTGATAAAATACATTTTATTTACACATACAATAAGAATGTAAAGCAAAAAATACTGAGGTTCCCTTCACACCTTTTTTATTAGCTTTACACAGCCATTGCCTTTTTACTTTTATTCATTCACGCCGGGGAGTATAAGAACAAAGCCTATATTTGTAATATTAAATCATCTAAAACAATATCAATTCATGCCAAAACTACACTTGGAACGAACCTTTTTCTTTTTGTTTACTCTAACCTATACTTCTGTCTTTGCTCAAATTACGGACGAAGCGACTTATATAACCCAAAATCTACAAAGAGTGAAACTGCCATTAGAAGGCGAGGTTTGGTATTATGCAGATGACATTGCAAGACAAATACATTTGTTTAAAGGAAACCATTCTTCTTGGAAAATCATTGATTACCCAACAGAGACCAATAACAAAATCACTTTAGCACCGATGAATTTGTCTGTTTCTCAAACGACTTTCAAAGCAGATAACCTATTGGAATTTGTTTGGCTCTTTAAAGACACTGTAAGTCGAAAGGAACGGATTAAAATTCTAAATGAACTTGGTGATTCTATTTTCTTTTTTCCATTCAATCAAACAAAAATTACAGTCAATGAATTGATTGACCGCCCGACTAAGCTGTTTTTTGAGAAACAAGAAGCAAATGGTACTTATTCAACAACAGTTTATGGCTTGCCCGATATGGTTTTAGAGAAAACGTATATGAAAGCGAGCAACTTTCATCGGCAAATTTTCGGATATAAAGGCGAAGTGTATTATTTTAAAAACACACCTGATAAGAGACTTGAAATTTATTATCCGAATCACAGTCTTTGTAAATCGATTCCATTAGCTATTCCCGTTAGCAGTAGCTCCAGAATAAGTGAGGATGACCCTTATTTTTTTGCAGATGACAAAACGTTTAATGCAGATATTTCAGTTGAGGTCGTTTACTCTTACAATATGAGAGGCTTTGACCAAGTACGCATTGCCAATGAGAACCAAAAGATACTATTTCATTCAAACTCTTTTAGTTCTTTTATAATTGATAGACAAGCTCGGCAACCAGATAAACTCATTTGGAATTATCAAACAGGTGATATTAATGCAAATAATCAATATCGCGTTATTAGTTTGCCTTTCCCCTTTATATATCCAGCGACAACACCTAGAGAAAAGACATATGATGCACCAATTGAAAGGATTGTTTTAAACCATTTTGGCGCAGTTTATAAGTATCAGCTTTTTAGTAATGCGATTTCTCTGTTTGATTCTAACCACAGATTGTGGAAGAATTTACCATTAAAGTACAGTTCTAATTATAGATGGAGTTCCTTGTCACCATTTATTTCTGATAATATTGTTAACTCAGATTCTTTAATTGAAATCATTTGGATTGAGCGAACTGACACATCAAATGCAAGACCTCTTGCTCATCAACTACGCATAACGGATGAAAGAGCTAATGATATTGCTTTCATTCCAAATGCTTACCATTTCCAAGTAAACCAATTTGACAATTTGCCCAATAAATTGATAACAAAAATGACGAATGGCACGACAAAAGTCTGGCGTTTCAATACACGCACAGCCATTCAAGACCCCTCAGTATCCAACGGTTTAGATGTTCAAGTATCGCCTAATCCCTTTGTTACGTCTTTTACCATTTTTTGTAAAAATTCAGAACACCCTATCCATATTCGACTGTTTAATGCACTTGGTCAGCTTGTGTTTGCTGACAAAAACGTGCAAATGAATGCCGCTATAACGCCGCCACATCATCTTTCCAAAGGAATATATCTATTGGAAATTTTTAGTGAAAAAACACACACAACGAGACGTTTAGTAAAGCAATAGTGGAGGTATTGGAAATGTGCTATTGGATTGAAAGATAAAATCGAAGTAAATGATTTCACGCACGAAGCAAATTGCTTCTCACACGAAGCAAATTGCTTCGTAGTATAACCAAATTGATAACAGTACGAAGCAATTCGCTTCTTACAAGAAGCAAAATGCTTCGTAGTATAACCAAATTGATAATAGTTTGAAGCAATTTACTTCTTGTAAGAAGCAATTTACTTCTTGTAAGAAGTAAAATAGGTCTTTCATCAAGATAGCGAAGGCTAATAGCAAAGATTATTTGTTCAGAGAATCAGTAAAAAAGACCGTTTTGAGGCACGATGCTCCAAAACGGTCTTTTTTACTGAGGGGGGTGCTTACGTCGCAGCAACCACCGTTGGCGGTTTAGGTTTGGGTTTCGCCCCTCTGTCAATCCGATTGAGCTTATCTAAGACCAATTGAGCTTCAGGTGCATTGCCTTTTTTAACTTTAGCCTTGACATTGCCTTCAAAATTACTCGTGGCGTTGCGGTATTCCGCGCCCGTCGTACCTTGCTCTCGCTCATAGATGAATACAGCATCGTAGAGTGAGCCAAGAATGTCGGTCGTTTGCTCAAAGTAAGTCTTGTCTTTTTGAATTTCTACGACAGGTTGTTCTTCTTCAAGATAGCCAGTGTCTATTTGAGCGACCTTAAAAACATCGTCGCAAATAGGTTTTAAAACATCACCCATTTTGGCTAAGGCTTTGTAGTCATCGTCGGTGATAACGACAGGTGTGCCGATGATGTCAATAACGGTTTGAATAGCTGCTTTTGCGGCTGTGACTTGGACTTCTGTCAACGTTTTAGAAGTGCGATTCGGCAGAATTTTGGGCATGATTAGATGCGGTTTAGTAAATGAATAAAAATAATAGAGATGCATGATTAAATGCCTTACAAATATATGATTAAAATATTTGTATTGTCAACAGTTCCTCTATTAAAATGCTCATTTTATTTTAATTAAGCATTAAAATTTTGTTAATACCTCTTAATTTCGGACATAAACAAGGCTTTTGTTATAATTTTGGTATTAAAAATAACGTACTATTTAGCTATCAGCCATCAGCTGATAGCTGATGGCTGATGGCTGATAGCTGATGGCTGATAGCTGATAGCTGATAGCTGATAGCTGATAGCTGATAGCTGATAGCTGATAGCTGATAGCTGATAGCTGATAGCTGATAGCTGATAGCTGATAGCTGATAGCTGATGGCTGATGGCTGATAGCTGATGGCTGATGGCTGATAGCTGATGGCTGATGGCTGATAGCTGATAGCTGATGGCTGATAGCTGATAGCTAAAAGCTGATAGCTACATTAGTAACTAAAATAATTAACTTTGTGACTCAATCTAATAAAATCAAATTTTACCCATGCCAATGCCCGGTATTTATCAACCCAGCAATAAAATCCGCCTTGTCACTGCTGCTTCGCTTTTTGATGGGCATGATGCGGCCATCAACATTATGCGCCGCATTTTACAGTCTTCTGGTGCTGAAATCATTCATTTAGGACACAACCGCAGCGTCGAAGAAATTGTCTCGACAGCTATTCAAGAAGATGTACAAGGTATTGCCATTACAAGTTATCAAGGGGGTCATATCGAGTTTTTTAAATATGCCTACGATTTGTTGAAAGAACGAGGTGCCCACCACATCAAAATTTTTGGCGGTGGCGGCGGCACTATTTTGCCACATGAGATTGAAGAACTACATACCTATGGCATTGCCCGCCTTTACTCGCCCGATGATGGACGCACGATGGGTTTGCAAGGCATGATTAATGATGTTTTGCAACAATGCGATTTTCCTTTAGGGCAAAATATAAATGGTGAAATCAAGCAAATATCAGCGGATAATCCCCTCAGTATCGCACGTCTTATTTCAGCCGCTGAAAACTTTCCAGAACAAAATGAAGCATGGTTGAGTGAACTCAAAACCCAAAACCCAAAACTCAAAACCCCTATCGTCGGCATCACAGGCACAGGCGGCGCAGGTAAATCGAGCCTTGTAGATGAATTGGTGCGCCGTTTTTTGATGGATTTTCCAAACAAAAAGATAGCGATTGTCTCTGTTGACCCATCAAAGCGCAAAACGGGCGGGGCTTTACTCGGTGATAGAATTAGGATGAACGCTATCAATAATGGACAGGTTTATATGCGTTCTTTGGCAACACGGCAATCTAATTTGGCTTTATCAAAATATGTGCAATCAGCAGTGGATATACTGAGGGGTGCAAATTTTGATTTGATTATCCTTGAAACATCGGGTATTGGGCAGTCAGATACCGAAATTGTTGACCATTCTGATGTCTCCTTGTATGTTATGACCCCTGAATATGGTGCTGCCACGCAGTTAGAAAAAATTGATATGCTCGATTTTGCCGATCTCATTGCCATCAATAAATTTGACAAACGGGGTGCGCTTGATGCCTTGCGTGATGTCAAAAAACAGTATCAACGCAACCACAATCTTTGGGATACGGCGCCCGACCAAATGCCTGTTTATGGTACTATGGCTTCGCAATTCAATGATGCGGGTATGAATGATTTATATGCTCATTTGTTGACTATTATTGAAGAAAAAACAGGCGTCCCATTCAAGCAACAACCTTCCAAAGGTTTCAAACCTTCGGGAGGTTCGCGTGAGAAAACGTATATCATTCCACCTAATCGGACGCGTTATTTATCTGAAATTTCAGAGAATAATCGTGCTTATGATAAATGGGTTGAAAAACAAGTGAACGTAGCTCGACAGTTGTTTTCAATAAAAAACACCATAGAAATCCTTGCCCCCCTGCCCCCGAAGGGGGATTATGCTTCGTCAAACGCCCCCTCTGGGGGTTGGGGGGAGGAAATTACTGAGGGGTTACAAAAACTATACACAGAAGTAGAATTACAACTCGATGGTCAATGCAAAAAAATATTAGACAATTGGGAAGCGAAACGGGCAGCCTATGCTGCTGATGAGTTTGTCTATCAAGTACGCGGCAAAGACATCAAAGTACCTGCTTATCGCAAAACGTTGAGTGGCAATAAGATACCGCGTGTTATTTTACCAAAATTCAAAGATTGGGGTGAAATTCTGAAATGGGTCTTACAAGAGAATGTGCCTGGCGAATTTCCTTACACGGCAGGTGTTTTCCCATTCAAACGTGAAGGAGAAGACCCGACACGTATGTTTGCAGGTGAAGGCAATCCAGAGCGTACGAACCGCCGGTTTCACTACGTTTCCAAGGGATTACCAGCCAAAAGGTTGTCAACAGCCTTCGATTCGGTCACTTTATATGGCGAAGACCCCGATTTTAGACCTGATATTTATGGCAAAGTCGGTAATTCAGGCGTGAATGTTTGTTGCCTCGACGATGCTAAAAAACTCTACTCGGGCTTCGATTTAACCAATCCGAAAACGTCTGTTTCGATGACCATCAATGGACCAGCCGCTATCATTTGCGCTTTTTTTATGAACGCTGCTATTGACCAAGAATGTGAGAAATATATTCTTGAAAATGGCTTACAGTCGTTAGTGGATGAGAAAAAACGAAAGTTATATGGTAACTCCCCTCAGTATTTGGGTGAATTACCTGAAGAAAATGGTGGCTTAGGTTTGTTACTTTTAGGTTTAACGGGAGACCAAATACTCTTGCCAAGTGTTTATACTATGTTGAAAAACAAAGCATTAAGTCAAGTACGTGGCACTGTTCAAGCCGATATTTTGAAAGAAGACCAAGCGCAAAACACCTGTATTTTTTCAACAGAGTTTTCCTTAAAACTGATGGGTGATGTGCAGGAATACTTTATCCAAAATAAAGTCCGCAACTTTTACAGCGTCTCCATTTCAGGTTATCACATAGCGGAAGCGGGGGCGAATCCGATTTCACAATTGGCTTTTACGTTGTCAAACGGTTTTACTTTTGTCGAATATTACGTCAGTCGCGGTATGAATATTGACGATTTTGCACCCAATTTGTCCTTCTTTTTTTCCAATGGTGTTGACCCAGAATATGCCGTCATCGGTCGTGTCGCTCGTCGGATTTGGGCAAAAGCTATGAAGTTGAAATACGGGGCTAATGAGCGCAGCCAACAACTCAAATATCATATCCAAACTTCGGGTCGCTCGCTTCATGCACAAGAGATTGCCTTCAATGATATACGCACAACGCTCCAAGCCTTATACGCCATCTACGACAATTGTAACTCCTTGCATACCAATGCTTATGACGAAGCGATAACGACACCCACAGAAGAATCCGTTCGTCGGGCGATGGCCATTCAGATGATAATTAACCATGAATTAGGCTTGTCAAAAAACGAAAATCCGTTGCAAGGAGCTTTTATTATTGATGAATTAACAGACTTGGTAGAAGAAGCTGTTTTGCTTGAATTTGACCGTATAACAGAGCGTGGTGGCGTTTTGGGTGCTATGGAAACCATGTATCAACGCGGCAAAATCCAAGAAGAAAGTATGCACTATGAAATGCTGAAACACACCGGTGAATTGCCGATTATTGGCGTCAATACCTTCCTCAATACTGAGGGGTCGCCAACGGTGTTGCCGAAGGAAGTGATTCGTTCAACCACAGCAGAAAAGGACGCTCAAATTGCTACACGCAACGCTTTGCAAGCCCGCAATCCAGAAAAATCAGCAGAGATGTTGCTTCGTTTGCAACAAATTGCCTTGAAAAATGGTAATTTATTCGAAGAATTGATGGAGACGGTGAAGTTTTGTACTTTGGGACAGATTACACATGCGTTGTATGAAGTTGGGGGACAGTATCGGCGGAATATGTAAAAAACGCAATTTTAAAATTAAAAAGATAAATTAATGGGAACGAGCATTTCAGGTATTGCTATAAAAACAGATGTTCATAAGTTTGATAGTGAGGATATAATAAAGCATTTGCTTAGCCCCAATTATCAAGAATTTAAAGAAGAAGATTTTTCTAATAGTTGGTACTCGGATTCTAAAAAAAGTTGTGTTATTGTGTACAAAACAAAAGAAGCTGTATGGCTAACTTCTAATTATATGTTTGCAGAAATATTTTTCAGTAAAGAAAAAAGACCTATTTATGAACAATTTAATGCCTTTTTTGGCGGTAATACATTGATAATTGGATTTCAGCATTTTTCATTTTCAAGTACCTATGGTTACTCAATAATAAAAAATGGAGAAATTATACGATGTCGAATATCTGGATTTGAAGAGGGTTACAATTTAGAATTTGGAGAACCTTATGGCGTAGAAGCGAAATGGTTTGAAACGCCCATATCAATTAAAGATTATAAAGGCAATATAGAAGAAGACTATGATGGGAATACAATAGCCGCGTTATGTTCTTTGAACGCCGATTTAACTGCCTGTGCAATGGATGATATTCTTTTAGAAGAAGTTGGATTATCCGAAGACAGTTCAATTAATGAAGCATTTGAAATTCGCTATTTTGTGTTATATGATGAACCTGTTAAGCCAACTAAAGTTGAAAAAGCGTTTTGGATTTCAAAAATACCCAATAAAGATGAATATCTTCAAAGACAAAAAGAGCTTTATGCCAATTATAAATATGATTTTAAAAAGATAAACGATGAATATTTCAATCAATCAACAATCTCAAGCCTTTGGAGGGATAATGAGGTTTTTGCCATTCACGCACTTTTTATTGAAAAGGATTTAAAAAAGGCGAAGCAGCATTTTTATAAATGTAGCCGCTTACATGAATATTCTTTAAAACGCTTTGGAAAGGGCGCATGGAGACATGATAATATTGTACTTTTAAGTGACAATAGAAAAGTCATAAAAAACTACACACGCGTATTAGATTCAGCAGAACAAAAAATTATAAAAACAAAAGGATCTTGGATATATGCTCAACAATGTATTATCAAAGGAGATTATGAAGCTTATAAAAATGTTATCGATGTGATAAAAATGAATAGATTCAATATTGGTGTTTTTAATCAAAAAACAATCGCTTTTTGTGATGCATTGATGGAAGAAAATCTGCCTAAAATGGAATCTATTTTAGCAGCTTTTACAACATCTAAATTTCATAAATATAGCAATAAGTACAATCCTTTTAGAGATTATTTATCATATACGGCTCTTAAATACGCAAAATTAGCTTGGTACAAAGGCTTCCAAGTTCAAGTTGACTCACCCTTAGTACCTTATGAGCTTTTACCAATTAACCCACTTCAAGATGACGAATATGAAGATTATGATTTTGTGAAAAAGTATTTAGGATAAACTTCAAAGCCATATATACACTAAGAGGATATTATCAGTTTAATAACAATTGACAATCAATGCTTTAATAATGAAACAATGAACACCCAAGAACTCATTGATGAACTCGTAAAAATGGGCATTTCCATTTTTCTCGGTGGTTTACTCGGTTTGGAGCGCGAGTACCAAAACAAACCGGCTGGATTTCGGACACTCGCCCTGATTTGTATCGGTGCGACAGCGTTTACGATTTTATCTATTCGGTTAGCAGGCGACAGCGTGTCGCATGACCGTATTGCCGCCAATATCATCACTGGCATTGGTTTTATTGGGGCAGGTGTGATTTTTAAAAGTGGCGTAAATGTCTATGGCATGACAACGGCAGCGACGATTTGGGTGACAGCGGGTATTGGAATGGCAGTTGGGGCGGGCGATTATTTGTTGGCAACCGTGATTACGGGTGTGACTTTATTGATTCTGTCTGTGTTTGAATATTTACAAAACAAAGTAGATGTGTTACACAAACGCCGCTTGTATTTCATCTCTTTTGATGGTCATGTGTTCGATTCACATATTGAAAATGAGTTGCGAAAATGTAATTTAAAGTATAAAAAGCTGAAAGAAAAACGAACTCAAAACGAAACAACTTGCTCTTATGAGATTTTTGGAAGAGAGTCGCACCTCGATATATTCAATGAATTTTTGTTAGAAACGCCTGAGGTAAAGCAATTTGAGTATTGAATTTGCCAAAATCTTTTTAAAATTATGAAACTCACAAATACCCATATCTACGAACAGCCGATTGATGCCATTTATACAAGTTGTATGAATAAAGGCTTCATAAAAACGAAGATGGCAGCCCTTGGCGCACGCAACATCGAAGTGAACATTCAAGAGAAAGGTGATACGACAACCATTGAAATCATCCGTGAAATGCCCATTGATGTACCCAATGCCTTAAAATCATTCATCAAGCCGTGGAGCAAAATGACACAAACGGAAGTTTGGAAAGGTGCAGTAGGCGGACCTTATTACTGCAACATCAACATAAAAGTGCAAGGCGCACCACTTGATATTCAAGGACAAATGAAACTAATGGCGCATGATGGCGGCACGGCGGTCGCAGCCATTACGGAAGTCAATTGCACCATTCCGTTCATTGGTAAAGCATTGTCTAATTTTATTGGGGAAACGTCTAAAAAAGCGATTGAGCAGGAGTTCATTTATATTGGGGAGCATGTGTGAGGTTTTTATTTTTTCTCTAAAAACACCGCTATCAACATCTCCGCCCCCCTAAACGAAGATATTTCTCCTTCCAAAACCTGCCGTTCTATCTCTGAAAATGCTGCTGATACTGAGGGGTGTTTGTAAAATAAATGATGCAATGCTGACTCAATACTTTCTGTCAACCAATAATGCGATTGAGCTTTTCTGTTATCATAGAAAAAAGAATTTTCTTTCGTAAAACGTTGATAGTCATTGATGAGATGCCAAATGTCAGCGATACCTAAACCGCTCAAAGCGGAACAAGTAACGGCTTGGGGTGTCCAACCACTTTCTTTCATAGGCAACAAATGAAGGGCGTTATTGTAAAACGCTTTGGCTTGATTTGCCATTTTTTTATTGTCGCCATCGGCTTTATTGACAGCGATTAAATCGGTTCTTTCGACGATGCCCCGTTTGATGCCTTGCAATTCATCGCCAGCATTAGGGAGTAAAAGAAGAAGAAAAAAATCGGTCATCGAGTGTACAGCCGTTTCGGATTGACCAACGCCAACGGTTTCAACAATAATGACATCAAAACCTGCTGCTTCGCATAACACGATGCTTTCTCTTGTTTTTCGAGCTACACCGCCTAAGGAATCACCTGCGGGAGAAGGGCGTATAAATGCTTTTTCGTTGGTAGAAAGATGAAACATCCGCGTTTTATCGCCCAAAATTGAGCCGTGCGACATCTGACTTGATGGGTCAATCGCTAAGACAGCGACTTGATTGCCCCCCTCAGTAATTTTAGTGCCAAATGCTTCAATAAATGTACTTTTCCCAACGCCCGGTGCGCCTGTGATGCCTATGCGTATGCTTTTGCCCGCATGAAGGAGACATTGCTCGATGATTTGTTGCGATAATTCTTGATGTTCTGTTCGTGTACTTTCAATCAACGTAATGGCTTGGCTTAATACAACGCGGTTGCCTTGCAAAATGCCTTCGACGTACTCGGATACTGAGGGGGTCGGTCGTCGTTGAAAATGGAGGTTTGGATTTATACTTTGCATGGGCTTGTGGCAATATGAATAATTATTTTGTAGCGTAAATTTACAAAAAAACAGCAAGAGTCGAGTCAATTTAAGATTTTTAGGATACAAGTAATTGGAGTAAATGTATAGAGACAATTATTAAAAAAAAAAGCCAGATGCTTATATCTCAAAGCATCTGGCAGTTTTATAGTAATTAGCACGTTTGTTTATTGGATGATTTGCAATTTCTGAACGATAGGTTGTTCGCCTTGCATTTGGACTTTAATATAATATAAACCGCTTGAAAAGTCTTTGACATCTAAGGTTAAGGCATTGTATCCTTCTGAAAAACGTTGTTGTGTGTTAGACATAACCTTTCCTGTAATATCCAAAATAAGGATAGTGGCATCGCCTTCTGTGATATTTTCCAAAGTTACATTTACCTCGTTTTGAGCAGGATTAGGATAGACGGTCATACCTATTTCGCCCTCTTTAGTATGTATAGCGGTTGCCGCGCCATTTGAGGGATGGACTATTGAATTCAGACTGCCACAGGGCAATGTGGCACCACAAGTACCCAAATTGTCGCCATGTTCCAAATGTGCTGGGATGGCACTTGGGGCGACACATAAAACATTGCCATTGTGACAAATGGATACTTTGTCATTCTTGTTACCACAACGCACGTCTATCACTTCCACTTTTACTGTATTCGTAGCTGTGCAACCATTTTGGTCAGTAGCCGTGACTGTATAGGTAGTCGTGGTAGTTGGACAAACTTGAGTCGAACTACCTGATGCACTGCCCGCACTCCAAGCATAGGTAAACGCACCTATACCGCCCGTTGCCGTTGCTAATAGAGTAGCGCAGTTGCTGCCGTAACCATAATAAACAAACTGACAATTGCCTGCATTGACGCTTACTTGTGTTGGTTGAGTGACAGTTGCTGTGGCAGTTACAGTACAACCGTTACCATCGGTAGCAGTAAAAGTATAAGTGCCTGCGGCTAAACCAGTGAAAATACCAGTTGTATTGGTTGTAGCACTACCTGAGCGTTTGTAAGTGAAAGTATTGGTGCCGCCTGTAGCTGCGATAATGACTTTTCCATCAGAACCACCGTAACATTTAACGTTGGTTACTGAGGGGGTGCCAATGGCAATAACTGGGATGGTGACGGTTTGTGACGCTGTAGCTGTATTACTATTTACGTCTGTTGCTATCCAAATGACGGTCGTTGTTCCAGATGGATAGGTAGCAGGTGCATTATTGGAGACAGATAGAATGCCACAATTGTCGCTTCTGGTCGGTGTTCCCAATGTAACAGGTGAGCCAGCACAAACGGTGATGTTGCCAGGAGCTGTGATACTTGGTTTTTCATTGTCTGTAACGGTTACATTGAAAGAACAAGACGATGTATTGCTCGATGCATCCGTTGCTGTAAATATAATAGTTGATACGCCGACTGGGAATGTTACACCATTTGCCAAACCCGCCGTTTGGGTAACTATTGCTGAACAATTGTCTGTTACTGTAGCTGTACCAAATGTTGTAATGGCTCCACAAACGCCTAAATCAGTGTTTTTACTGAGGGGTGTTGGGCAAGTGATGACAGGTTTTTCATTGTCCGTTACCGTCACATTGAAAGAGCAGGATGATGTATTACCCGAAGCGTCTGTTGCTGTAAATATAATAGTTGATACGCCGACTGGGAATGTTGCACCATTTGCCAAACCCGCCGTTTGTGCTATCGTAGCTGAAGTATTGTCTGTTACAGTAGGTATACCAAATGTTGTCACTGCCCCACAAACGCCTATATCAGTGTTTTTACTGAGGGGTATTGGGCAAGAGATAACAGGCGGAGTTCTATCACAAACCGTGACGGTGAAAGATGTTGAAGATGAATTGCCATGCGCATCTGTCGCCGTTGATGTAATGGTAGTTGTGCCAAGCGGGAAGGTACTGCCACTTGCTGGGACAGAGATAACAGAAACTGCACCATCGACAATATCCGTAGCTGTTGGGTTGGCGTAAGTAACAACCGCACCCGCAGGGCTTGTCGCTTCTACACAAGGTATGTTAGCAGGTGTATTGTGGATTACTGGTGGTGTTCTGTCGCAAACAGAAACTGTAAATTGGCAAGTCGTTATATTACTTGAACCATCAGTGGCAGTCATAACAACAGTGGTTGTGCCGATAGGAAATAAACTACCACTCATTGGAGAACTTGTAACGGTCGCAGCACCGCAATTATCAGTTGCAGTGGCGTTTGCAAAAGTAACAACCGCACCCGCAGGACTTGTCGCTTCCACGCAAGGTATATTGGAAGGGCAAGTGATGGTGGGTGGTGTTATATCGGGTATAGTACCAATCGTCACAGGTCTCGTAACATTACACCCGTTTGCATTATCGATGACTTTAACGGAATAACTGCCTGCGGCGACACCTGATATGTTTTGCGTACTGGCAGTAAAGCTGTTTGGACCCGTCCATACATATAAAAGATTAGCGGCTGAGGTAAAGTTTTGAACGGTGATTTGTGCCGCGCCATCGCTTGTACTGGTGCAAGAAGTAGAAGTCGTATTACTGACAGTTGCGTTCAAAGCGCACAAGACATTGATGGTGACAGCAGTAAGCTTTTGAACACCTACATTGTCTGCAGCGACAAAAGTAATAACATAATTACCGATTTGACTGGCAGTAGGTGTCCAACTAAAAGTTGAACTGGCAGTACCATTAACAGCTCCAACGACAGGCAAGGTTGGACTCATAGTGCTACTAACAGGTGCAGCGACTGGATTTAAAGTCACATACTGACCCCCATCAAGGTCTCGGGCTGCGACAGTAAAATTCACAGGATTGCCAGGGAAAACATTGAATACATTATTGGGTGGTAGAGGAGTTGGCGAAATAAAAATGGGCGGCATCGAAAGTCCAACGATTTCTATGATAAAATCAACTGGCACTTTATTGTTTATAAGACCATTAATGGGATTAACACTCTCCATTATTATTTGTACAGCAAACAAATCCTCTGCTTGTAATCCTATTGTATTGAATGTTATAACCCCTGATGATGATATGTTAAAGCCTGTAGGTACGGGTTTTACTAATCCAGATTCCGCAGTCGTTGAAGGTCTAAATCGCACGATTTGATTATCTTTCCCTTGTGCAGGCACTTGGAACGTTGCAGCGGATTGCCCCAAAGAAAGATTTATGACGGCTGGCAAAGAGGTAGTCGCGGGGTTCCAGTAAGGTAAACCGACATTGACAGTTGTCTCGAGTTTAAAATTTGTGTCGTTGTTGCCATCAATTAAAGTACTAAGGCGACAGCAATTTAAAAAGGAGGCTGTGTAATTACCTGGTTGACTATACGTACGTGTAACCGTCCAAGTCGCCGTAAGGACATCTTCGGCAACATTAATAGAGGTGACAGTAGCCTGCATATTCGTGACAATAGGGCTACCATCGCCAAAATTAAACTGATTAGGATTACCATTAAGGGTAATCACTGAACCCACAACAGGTGTACCATAATAACTTCTTCGCCAACTTGTATTCAACGTAAATTTAATTGAATTACCGCCTGCTTGTTGCCACGTTAAACTGCCACCTCTATCATGTGTGGCATACGATTCAACCGAGAAAGAGGCAACGAACAATAAGGCAATTAAGACTTTATTGAACAAAGAAAAGGATGAGATGCTCGTTTGTTTAGAAAACCTTGGGTACATTGTCCTGAATACTGAGGGGGTAGTATAGTCTGCTTTGTTCAATAAAGGGAAGTCAAAAGGAGACTTTGACTCCTTAGCCAAAGGTTCGCGAATCCCGCAGGACTCCAGCAAACGATGTGTAGTGTTGCTCGACATGTAGTTGTTTTTTATTAGTAAAAGGAATAGAAGAAGGGAGTGTTTAATATAAATTGTCTCACTGTACATTTAAACATCGCCTTCATTAGGTTTAATTTGTAGTAAAGTTCAATGAAGGGCTGCCAAAAGTCAAGCAATCGAGGACGAATGAGGCGTTTGACTGTCCGAAGGAGGTGTTTGACTGTCCGAAGGAAATAAGGAGTGGATGACATTGCCTGTCGTAGGACGCTATCTACTCATTTGAAAAGGGTTTGCATAAAATAATAGACTCAAATTATTTATTACCAAAGTTTTATATTTTTCACTTTTCATTTAGTATACATCAGCAAGTTTGCCTTAATGTTTATTTCGTTTAGCGAATGGGTAGGTCTATTCGTCGCAAGATTTGAGCAAAACATTGGCTGTTCGCTTAAAAATTTTTATCATTACGTCTCTTTTTGAATAAAAATAAATAATCTGTAATCAATATTAGTTAAAATGCTTGGACTCAAACGCCTATCACTTCTTTCTTTTTGTGTAATTCTGCTGTCTCTATCTACAAATGCTCAAGTTGCACCCAAAAAGCCGACTTCAGCAGATATTTTCGATGCCATTCGCAAACTCAATACGCTTGGTTCGGTGCTGTATGTAGCGGCACATCCCGACGATGAAAATACGCGCCTTATTGCCTACATGGCAAACGAAAGGCGTATGAATATGACTTATCTTTCATTGACGCGGGGTGATGGCGGGCAGAACCTCATCGGTACAGAGTTGCGCGAAATGCTCGGCGTTTTGCGGACAGAAGAGTTGCTTATGGCGCGTTCTGTGGATGGTGGCAATCAACTTTTTAGCCGCGCCAATGACTTTGGTTTTTCAAAATCGCCTGCTGAAACCATGCGGATTTGGGGTAGAAAAGAAGTCCTTTCTGATGTCGTTTGGGCGATTCGAAAAACACAGCCTGACATCGTTATCAACCGTTTTTCACAAGACACTGCAGTTGATACGCATGGGCATCATACATCGTCGGCTATCCTTTCAGAAGAGGCTTTCAACTTGGCGGCCGACCCCTCAGCATTTCCTGAACAATTGAAATATGTGAAGGTTTGGCAACCTAAACGTTTGTTTTTCAATACCTCATGGTTTTTTTATGGCAGCCAAGAGAAATTTGAAGCCGCTAAAAAAGATAAAATGTTGAAACTCGACATTGGTACATATTATCCAACTAAAGGCAAATCGAACAACGAAATCGCTGCCGAATCGCGCTCGATGCACAAATGTCAAGGCATGGGTTCGTTGAGTTCAAGAGGTTCTGACCCTGAATATTTGGAGTTTTTAAAAGGCTCGTTAGGCAAACCGACAAGCGACGACCCTTTGCAAGGCATTGATTTGACGTGGCACCGTTTGGGTACTGAGGGGGATATCATTGGAAAAATATTGGCAGAGGTTGAACGCAATTTCAAGTTTGACAATCCCGCGGCAAGCGTTCCAGAATTGGTCAAAGCCTTTCAAATGATGAACAAAATGCCCGATAGTTATTGGCGTAACAAAAAACGTGGCGAAACGAAACAGTTGATACAGTGGTGTCTGGGCTTATATCTTGAAGCCTCAACGCGCACGGCAACCGTCAACCCGAATGACAGCCTTGAAGTCAATTTTGAAATCATCAACCGCAGTGCTGTACCTGTTAAACTCAAATCTGTGGCGATTAATTATTTCAAAAAAAATGATACAGATGAGTCTGGACGTATCAAATACTATCCTCTTCTCGATACAACGTATGCTGTTGACTTAAAAAATAATATGCGCACGATGTTTCGAGCAAAGCTAAAAATACCGCAAGACATTGGCTATTCTTCCCCTTATTGGCTTGACCAACAAGGAAGTTTAGGACTGTACAAAGCGGATCGCCTTTTACTGAGGGGTCTGCCCGAAACACCGAGACCGCTTCAAGCCGAGTTTTTTGCGGATATTGCGGGTGAGACTTTTTGGTTTAAAAGCGATGTAACAAACCGTTTTGACCTACCTGCAAAAGGAGAAATGTATCGCGCCCTTGAAATTACCCCCTCAATATTCGTCAATGTGATGGAGCAAGTCCTTGTTTTTGGCGATAATGAACCAAAAGAAGTCAGTTTTATTGTAAAATCTGGTGCAGACGGTGTGGAAGGTATGCTCAAACCCGAAATGCCTAAAGGTTGGATGCTTGAACCCGTTTCTCAAAATTTTAAAATGAAACTAAAAGGAGAAGAGGTTGCCTTGACCTTTAAACTAACCCCCCCAAAAGGCGAAAGTGAAGCAACCATTGTCTCAAAAGCCTATTTGAAAACCAAAGATGATTATATGCCTGTCGTGACAAAATCGGTGCGTATCATTGAGTACGACCACATACCAACGCAAACCGTTTTGCAACCTTCGGAAGCTAAAATTGTGAAATTAGACATTAAAAAACGCGGTATCAACATCGGTTATGTGATGGGCGCAGGCGACGATATGCCGGCTTGCTTGGAGCAAATAGGTTATCAAGTAACTGAAATCAAAGACGCAGATTTTCAACATGAAGGCAAATTGCAAAGCTTTGATGCCATTGTAGTGGGTATTCGCGCTTACAATACGAAGGAAAAGTTAAAGTTTTACAACGATAAACTCTTGAAATATGTCGAAAACGGTGGTACGATGGTGGTGCAATACAATACCGCGGGACGTGATTTGCAATTGCAGCAATTTGGTCCCTATCCATTCAAACTCGGTCGCGGACGGACAACAGAAGAAGATGCGCCTGTTCGTATTTTGAAACCAGACCACCCCGCTTTGAATGTGCCGAATAAAATATCGCCAAAAGATTTTGATGGTTGGGTTCAAGAACGCGGCTTATATTTTCTTTCAGAATGGGACGGCAGATATGAAGCACTTTTGAGTTGTAATGACACCAATGAAAAGCCCGAAGACGGTGGTTTAGTCGTTGCCAAACACGGCAAAGGTTGGTATGTTTATACTGGCTATTCGTTTTTCAGAGAGTTGCCAATGGGCGTTCCTGGGGCGTATCGGTTGTTTGCTAATTTGTTGTCGTTAGGAAAGGCTTTGCCTTAAAACAAAATGGCGAGGCTGTCTCAAAAGGTAAAACAGGATTTTTTAATTCAAAATATTCTATTGTTGAGGACATCATGTTCGGGGAATTTCAAAAGTTCCCCGAACATAAACGCCGTCTGATAAAATATAATTTGGCTAAAAAATTTGTGCAAACCTTTTGAGACAGCCTCGTTTCCTTAAATACTTCGTTTAAAAACACGCCGCAATCCAAGTCTATGAAAAAGCTACTCATACTCCTTGTTTTTTTTACAGCCTGTCAAATACCGAAACACATTGCGGTAGAAAACTTTGTAAAACCTAAAGAGAATCCCATTCTACGGGCGGATTCAAGTTTTACGTTTTTAGACCCTATCAAAAAAGAAATGGTTCGCTGGCAAAAGGCAGACGTATTCAATCCTGGTGCCATCGTGAAAGATGATAAAGTTTTTTTGCTTTATCGTTGCGAAGACAATCCTGCGGCGGCTTTGGGGGGTAGAACGTCGCGTTTGGGCTTAGCTGAAAGTACCGATGGTATTCATTTTACGAAATATCCAACGCCTGTATTGTATCCTGACAAGGATGCCTTCAATCAATATGACAATCGAGGGGGTTGTGAAGACCCGCGTGTGGCTGTTACTGAGGGGGGCCTATTTGTGGTTGTTTATACCGCTTGGAATTACGATAAGGCTCGGCTCTCTGTCGCCTTTTCAAGAGATTTGATTAAATGGGAGAAAAAAGGATTGGCTTTTGGTAAAGCTTATAAGGGTCAATTTGCCGAGTCGTGGAGCAAATCAGGTTCTATTGTGACAAAATTTGTAAAAGGCAAACAAGTAATTGCTAAAATCAAGGGCAAATATTGGATGTATTGGGGCGAAAACCTTGTCAATTTGGCATGGTCTGAAAACCTATACGATTGGTTTCCGACACTCAATGACAAAGGCGAATTGAAAGCTGTGATTGCCCCCAGAATAGGTAAATTCGATAGCCATTTGACGGAATGTGGTCCGCCTGCAATTATGACAAAAGAGGGTATCGTGTTATTGTATAATGGTAAAAATCAAAACGATGCCACAGCTGACCCTTCATTACCCAAAGGCACCTACTCGGTTGGACAAGTGATATTTGATAAAAGTGACTTAGAAACAGTCGTAAAACGGTCAGATAAACCTTTTATGCAGCCGACTTTACCGCATGAAATAACAGGACAATATCAAGCAGGGACAACTTTTGCGGAAGGCTTGGTTTTTTTTAAAGGCAAGTGGTTTTTGTATTATGGCACCGCAGATTCTTTTGTCGGTTTGGCGATAATTCAAGATAAATAAGTAGGCAAAAGGCGAAGGGCAAAATGGTTTGTACAACGAGGGTAAAAAAATGGAATTGACTTTTCCTTTCGTTTCTAAATTGGTCATCCGCGCTAAAACGATTGGACCTAATTCTTTGAAAAGCGAAACCGTACAGTCTGATAATGGATAGTTTATATTTTATAGTGGATAGTTGATAATGGGCAATTTATTATATTTTATTGTGCATTATCAACTATCCATTATCAACTATCCGTTATCCATTATTTAAAGCCCATCAATACCCGTAACGGTGGTATATTTAAACGACAATTTTTTATCTGGATAAATGATTTTGAAAGCAGATTGCACTGCCAATGTCGCTTCATGGAATCCGCACAATATCAATTTCAACTTTCCGGGATATGTATTAATATCACCTACGGCAAAAATACCCTTTTCAGTCGTTGCATAATCAAACGTATTGACCTCAATAGCATTTTTATCAATGGCTAAACCCCATTCGCCAATAGGTCCTAATTTTGGCGAAAGCCCAAAAAGCGGTACAAAGTGGTCTGTTTTTTTATGAATCAACCCCTCAGTATCGTGCTTAATTATGACTTCATGAAGTGTGCCGTTGCCATTCAGACCAATGACTTCGGATTGTGTCACGACTTTTATCTTACCCGCATCGCGTAGGTGCATGACTTTTTCAACGCTGTCCAAAGCACCTCTAAATTCGCTGCGTCTGTGGATTAAAGTGAGTTCATCCGTCAAATCAGCGAGGAAAATGGACCAATCTAAGGCAGAATCGCCGCCGCCAGCGACGACGACTTTTTTGCCCCGATACAATTCAGGGTCACGCACGATGTACTCAACGCCTTTGTCTTCAAATTCAGTAATATTCGTAATGGGCGGTTTGCGTGGTTCAAACGAACCTAAGCCACCTGCGATGAAAATGACTGGTGCGGTGATTTGTGTACCCCTCGAAGTAGTGAGTTTAAAATGACCGTTTTCTAATTTTTCGAAGGTTTCTGCTCGTTCTCCTAAGGTAAAAGCAGGTCTGAAAGGCTCTATTTGTTGCATCAAGTTTTTGACCAAATCACCCGCCAATACTGAGGGGTAGCCTGGAATATCGTAAATCGGTTTTTTCGGATATATTTCCGACAATTGACCACCGACTTGTGGCAAAGCATCAACCAAATGACAACGCAGTTTCAGCAAACCCGCTTCAAAAACAGCGAATAAACCGACGGGACCTGCGCCTATAATGAGAATATCTGTTGAAATCATTTTTATGAATGATGAGTTATAAATGATGAATAATAAATTTTACAAACCATTCATTATCAAAATATTAAAAAAGGGAAACCGCTTTCGCCATTTCCCTCTTTTTTTTTAAACCAGATATGGTCTTACTTTACTTTTTCGACCAAAGCTTTGAACGCATCAGGGCTGTTAAGTGCCAAATCCGCTAAAACTTTGCGATTCAATCCGATACCTGCTGTGCTGACTTTGTGCATAAAAACAGAGTAACTCAAGCCCAATTGGCGAGTCGCTGCGTTGATACGCGCAATCCACAATCTGCGGTAAGCACGTTTTTTCAATTTACGACCGACATAAGCATAACCATTCGCTTTGTCAACGGCGTTTTTCGCAACTGTGAAAACTTTCGAGCGGGCGCCGAAGTAACCACGAGCTGCCTTCAATACTTTTTTGCGTCTCTGACGAGCCGCAACCGAGTTCACTGAACGAGGCATATTTTAAGATTTTTAGTACAAAACAGAGACCTTTTTATTAAATAATGTTTATTGCTGAATGAATAATCAATTAACAATTATAAATAATCAATAAAAAACGTGCTTTTGTTCTGTTTTCTCGTTAAAAAAAAAGATTTTACTTGTGACAAAATAAAATGAGAAGGGTGTCAAAAATTCACCATTTATCATTCACCATTCGCCATTAATTAGTGGTTGCTACCCAAGCCCAAAAGGGTTTTTATTCTCGGTGTGTCAACAACACTAACAAGGGTCGTACCTTCTGTACGGCTTTTCGCATTTGCGGATTTCTTACGCATCAAGTGACGGTGGTAGGCGCCTGCGCGCTTGATTTTACCAGAGCCAGTCACCTTAAAACGTTTCTTCGCGCTCGAATTTGATTTAATTTTTGGCATGATTCAATTGCTTTTAAAAATTGAGGTGCAAAAGTAATATTATTGAGTGAATGACAAAAGGCGAAGGCGATTTTTTTTCAAAAATACCTTTGCCTTCTGCCCTTAAGTATTGTTCATGGCTTGTCTAAACCAATTTCCAATACCCAATTTCCTAATAACCAACAATTATTTCCCTTTTTTCTTAGGTGCGATGAAGACAAACATGCGCTTGCCTTCCATTTTAGGTAAGCCTTCGGGCGTGCCGTAATCGTCTAATGCTTGAATAAAACGTAGAAGCAATAATTCACCACGTGCCGTAAACGTGATGCCACGTCCTTTAAACTGCACATAAGCCCTCACTTTTGAGCCTTCTTTCAAAAACTCAATGGCATGACGGACTTTAAAGTCTATATCGTGGTCGCCTGTTTCAGGTGTGAAACGGATTTCCTTAATGACCGTTTTGGTCGTATTTGCTTTGATTTCCTTTTCGCGTTTCTTTTTTTGATACAAAAACTTGCTGTAATCAACAACGCGACAAACAGGTGGAGCAGCATTTGGGGTAATTTCGACGAGGTCGAGTCCCGCTTTTTCTGCCCAATCGAGGACTTTTTGCGTTTTATAAATACCTACTTCAATAGGTTCGCCAACAAATTCACTTAATGCTTCAAGTGAGTCACCAACAAGGCGAATTTCTGGGACGCGGATGAGTTTATTAATACGGTGCTCTGCTTCTGGTTCTTTACGCGGAACGTAGGGTCTGTATGACTTAGCCAATAGATGTTTTTTTTGTTAAGAAATAATATTTTAGAAAAATTGATTTTCTATAACTTACAAAAGCTCTGTTTTGCAAATATTTTGCGAAGTTAAGACAATTTTCAGACCTACTATTACTTGCGTCTTTTATTTTTTTTTAAATTATTGAATTATCGTATTGTTTAGATTGTTAAATTGTTGTATTGTTTAGATTGTTGTATTGTTAAATTGTTAGAGGGATAGAGATACAACAATCTAACAATACAACAATCTAAACACTTCAATTCATTCAAAAATCTGCTGACAAACCCAATAACCAATGCCGTCCTGCTTGTGGAAAATAACCCGTTAAATTGTAAACATTATTACCTTCTGCACGCGCATAAGGGTCGTCTGGACGTGGGTCATAGCTCGGTGAGCTAAAACGGTAAGTCCAAGCGTTGTTAACATATTTTTTATCAAAAATGTTGTTAACCAATAGTTTAAGGGTTAGATTTTTTACTTTATTAAAACTTGTTCTATAATTCAACTGACAATTTGTGTAACTGAAAGCGGGCAAAGCAGTATTCGTATTTGAACTGTTGTCAATAAACTGCTGTCCGACGTATTTTACTGAGGGGGTCAACAGCAACTCATTTTTTCCTTTTTTAAATAAAGTAAAAATGAGAGAAGTATTGGCTATAACATTAGGTGAAAAAGCCAAATCTGTTTTGTCCTGTTTCACTTCTTTTTGTCCACCTGTGTCCCAATCGTCAATAAACCCCCTAAAATCTTTTATTTTATTTTCTGAAAAACTGGTATTGCTATTGACCGTCAACCAATCCGACAATGACCAAACGCCTTCTAATTCGACGCCGCGACGATAGCTTTTAGGCACATTTACGCGTATTTGCTCACCTACATCGTTTATATTTCCAGTTACAACAAGCTGATTTTTATAAGACATCAAAAATAAATTGCCACTGATACTGGCTTTTTGCCAACGCTGTTGTAAACCCATTTCAGCATCAATCATGGATTCTGCTTTAGGCAAATTCGTTTTTTCAGGGTCAATCAAGTCATTTCTGTTTGGCTCACGATGTGCATTGGCGACACTGGCATAAAAACGTGTACCTGTTTTGTTTTCAACAACAAATCCTAATTTTGGATTGAAAAAATCCCATTTTAGGTCACGTCCAATATTGCGAAGCTTTCTATCTATCCCCTCAGTATGGTAAGCCACACGGCGGTATTGTAAATCAAGGAAAAGAGAAAAGAGGTCATTAACGGTATAATTGACTTTTTCGAATATATTAAAATCAGTCTTCAAAGATGTGCTGCGGTAAAATTCCGTAGGTGTTTTAGCGAAATTAGCATCTTTGGCAGCCCAAATAATTTGACCATAATGGTTGCCATCGTAGCGATTTAAGCCACCGCCCGTCACAGATTCCCAACCATTTTTCTGAAAAGTAGCAGACCAAATGCCGCCGTAAAAATCATTGTCGAGCCACAAGCGACGCACCAAATCTGTCGTGTCCTTACGTCCTGGGATATAATTTTTTAGTTTTTGTGTAGCTTTGTATTCTTCGTAGAAGCCCTTACCTTTTGTATAATGCAAAGAAGCATTAACTTTCCAAAACCGTGAAAATGAATGATTTAGCGTCAAATGAACATGTGTTTGACCGTAATCATCTACTTGATTTTCATAAGGTGACGAAGCGCGGTCTTTTCCCGCTGGGTTGTATGTGCGCAATTTTGCATCATTCATATAGGATTCTGGAATGCCATACCACGATTGATAAGTGCGTTCATTGCCTGTCATAATTTTGA
Organism: Saprospiraceae bacterium; assembly: GCA_031411275.1. Lineage (GTDB taxonomy): Bacteria > Bacteroidota > Bacteroidia > Chitinophagales > Saprospiraceae > JAAFJT01. Next base: position 27,773 of record JANOAU010000051.1, read on the forward strand.
GGCGCAATGACGTGTTTTTCATCAAATAATTAGCAGACAAATACGCGGAACCCAATTTCGATGAAGCGCGGTCAACATAGCCATCACTTACGGTGCGCGACAAACGGCCATCAACCGACAAACCGTTGCGCATTAAACCAGAACCAAAGGAAATCGTGTTTTTCAAAGTGCCGAAAGAGCCGCCAGCACCTGAATAACTAATAAATTTTTCGCTGTTTAGTGGATTGGTAACCACATTAATCGTCGCACCGAAAGCACCTGCACCATTAGTAGAAGTACCTACGCCGCGTTGAATCTGAATCATGGCAGTGGAAGCGGACAGATCGGGTAAGTCAACCCAATATACGCCTTGACTTTCAGAATCATTGAGTGGCACACCATCGATCGTCACATTTGTACGGGTCGCATCGCTGCCACGTATGCGTAAACCTGTGTAGCCTACACCCGCACCTGCGTCAGAAGTCTCCACTACTGAGGGGGTAGTTTTTAAGAGAAAAGGAATGTCTTGTCCAAAATCGTTTTGTCGAATTTGCTCCCGTTTGATGTTCGTAAAACTCATCGGTGTTTTGTTCCCTGCCATCGTTGCTGTGATTGTAACTTGTTGTAAATCAAGCTGTTTTAAAGAATCTGCCTGTTGAGCATTAGCACAAGAGTAGGAGAGAAGGAGGGCGAAAAGCGCAAATATGCGCGACTGTGCAAGGCTGTTCCCTTGCATTTTTTTGTTAGATTTTAACATCGTAAAAAATGAAAATTTGGTAAAAAAAAATGCCGACTGTTGGGACAATCGGCGATTTTTTAAACCTCGTTGAGTTGGCACTAAGGGAATGATGAATTTTTTGATTTTTGATTGACAATGTTTAAAAATTCATCATTCATCATTCATAACTCATCATTTCAAGAGTATCAACTTTTTCGTCAGCAACATTACTTGCCTACGTTCAACGGGTATAATCTCAGCCTTTTTTTTCAAAAAAGCACCCCAACACCGCAAAGATAGTAAAAGATATAGCAACGTAAGTCAGAGGGAATTTTATAACAAAATAAATTTAGTGATTTTATTACAAATGCCCTAATTTGAAGTAAAAAACGCTGTTAGGCATGGTATATCGGTAGAAAAAGGAGTTGCATAACAAAAATTGCGTAGGAATGACATATCGAAAATGTGTTAAAATATGCCGTACCTACGGTACTTAGAAAATGACTTCGACTGTTTTTCTACCGCTATACCATACCTAAAGGCATTTTTCACTTCAATCTTCTATTTTTAAGTTCCAAAATTATCAAATTTACTTTATTATCAAATTCGGAATGACTCATGTTACTATACCTTTGTGAAAAAAAATAATGACTTTTGATGAACTCGAATTGCTCAAAACACCAGAAGCACGTCAATTAATTTATGAAAATGCCCAAACCGACCCCTCCGTATTCGCGCTCAAAAATCGCAATCCGACATTGGCAACACAACTTAAATATATGCAACGCAGTCGCTTAAAGTTGCCAAGTTTGTACGCCGTGCAAGCGATTGTACCGCCTTTGGCTTTTGAACAATGCAGCAGCCAATTGGCGGCTTCGGCAAAGGAAGCCTCGGGTCAACGGTGCTTGGATTTGACTTGTGGTTTAGGCATTGATACCTTGCATTTTTCAAAGCATTTTGAAGAAGTTATTGCTATCGAACAGGATGAAGTTTTGGCAGAAGTCGTGCGTTTTAATTTAGGGCTTTTAGATGTCAAAAATGTCAAAATTCTGACAGAATCAGCTGAAAACTATATCAATTCCTACGAAGGAGAGCCTTTTGACCTCATTTTTATTGACCCTGCCAGACGTGATGACTTGGGTAAAAAAGTCTTTTTGCCAGAAGATTGTTCGCCTAATCTGGTCGCCTTATTACCGCAATTAAAAAAAATGACTAAGCGTATTATGGTCAAAATGTCGCCAATGTATGACGTAGATGCAGCGATTAGGCAGTTTCCAGATGTTCATTCAGTAGGTGTTTTGAGCATAGAAAATGAGTGTAAAGAAGTGATTTTAGATTTTAAAATCAATGAAAATAAGCATATAGATTTAGGAAATTTTCAAAATTCTCTAAATCTTAAACCTACTGTTTTTGTTAAAATTAATAGCAATAATCAGTTTTTAACTGTTAAAAAAACAGATAAAACGCTTGAAAATGCGATAAATACTGAGGGGTACAATTTTATCATTGAACCTGATGTAGCGTTCTACAAAGCACGTATGTTGTCCTCATTTTATGAAGTATTTTTAAAAAAAATTGAAGCCTCTTTGACTTCAAATAATGGCTTTTTTCTTTCTAAGAATACCCTTTCTGAAAACATGCCAGCCCGGATTTTTAAGATTTTAGAGATATGGGATTATCATCCTAAAAAAATAAAAGCACAACTAAAAGCCTTGAATATCAATGCTTTAAATGTGGTACAGCGCAATTTTCCTTTCTCGACGCAACAGATTCGGACGGCATTAAATGTCAAAGAAGGTGGTGATTTATTTTTGATTTGTACGCTCGTAAACGATAAAAAAGTAGCTTGGTTGGCGCAAAGAATCAGTCATGGACAAATGACTTAATAATAGCAATAGCAGTCTTCAATCGCTCATTTTTTGGCCCCCTCAGTATAAAATATGTTTTTTGATGCGCCATGAGCGTTTTTTCATAAATATCAAACAAGCGGTCTCTGTCATTAGGATTTTCACGAAGTGGGTCAGGCTGCCAAATGATGCCTTCGGGCGAACAAAGCAGATAAATGCTTGAAATTTCCTCAAAATCCTTTGATTTCTTTAAAAAATCAATCTCCTTGACTGAGCCATAGTCTGTTTTGCTAAACACTTCTTCATACCAAATTTGATAAGTCAAGGCATCCGTATCGCAAATCATAAACGTGTGCAAATCTTTTGCTCTTTGCAAAGCCACTTTTTCATTCTTTTTTTGACCTAAAAACATCTTATTAAAATCAAATTCATCGTATAAGGGTGTGTTTTCTCTATTTTTTTCCAACTTTTTTAAAGTCAACTTTGTTTCCAAATATTCTCTTGCGTATTCATCAGATAATACCGCATTAAAATGTCTTGAGAGTGCCGATGCAAGCGTGGATTTTCCAGTTGATTCAGGGCCAGTTATGACAATTTTTAGCATATTGCATTTTTATTTTTTTCATAAGTATTCAAAAAAAGTGAGCAAAAATAAGACATTTGCCACAAACTAAATTGACATGCACAATATTGAACCTTTTTATCGCTGGCGCGAAGAATATGCCGTAGAAGACGACGAGAAATCGCCTTTTTATGGCGCGACTTATACTGAATGGAAGCAAGTATATAATTATCTTTTACATCCATTATGGGATGATTTTGAATCAAATACGCTTTATATGAAAGTTTTAATTGCTGATTATGAAGAAAACTATGCCATCATCGAATTGATTGGGGAATGGAACGATGCGGTAGAAAATGATATTCGATTTTTGAAACGCAATGCGATAGAGGCGATGCTCGATGCTAGGATTTCGAAGTATATTTTGTTAATGGATAATGTTTTAAACTTTCATGGCGATAGCGACGATTATTATGCAGAATGGGCAGAGGAATGTCAAGAGGCTTATAATGGTGGCTGGATAGTGATGCTCAATACTTTTGACCATGTGGCTGATGAATTGCACAGCACGCGGCTCGATAATTATGTCCATTTTGGACAAGATTACAATGATTTTAACTGGCGACAATATACCCCACAAGCTCTTTTAAAAATGGTTGAACAATTGATAGCAGGTGGGAAAAAAAGGTTAAGTTATTGATAAACAATCTTGGTGATATACTAAATGAAAAGTGAAAAACGAAAAATATAAATCACGGCTTATTAATAATTTGAGTCTATTATTTTAGGCAAACCATTTTCAAATGATTATAAAATGTAGTCGTTTCACCACTTGTGCGTTTTAATATTCAAGATATAATCTCAAAATTCAAGTGAAAAGTGACCCCTCAGTATTGAGTAAAAAAAAATACTGCCGTGATACTGCACCTACCTTTTTATGAAATGAAAAAACAAAATAAGTCTAGATAAATTTTGATTTTTTAAAACACTCTGATATAAATGTTGTTATATTTGTCTGTTTATGAAATAATATACTTCATTTTTTTAAAAAATCAATCATGAAAAAAATAACTTTACTCTTCTCAATATTGGTTTTTGCAGTCATAGGTTGCTCTAAAACTGATAACAGTTCTGTTGTCTCTCCAAACACCCATACCAATAATCCAAGTGTTGACTATGCGACTTTGATTATCGGTTCATGGCAATTGGTTGAAATGGGAACGCCCATAAATGCTAATCCAATAGGCTGTGGAGAAGGGAGCAGCAGTAGTAATAATTATGCGTGGTCGAGAACAAACGACTTAGAAAAATTAACTTTCAAAACTGATGGGGCTTTTCAACAAGAAACAAGTAATGACGCTGCTTGTAAAGGTATGTATGTGCTAGGTAGTGGTTATGTGTCAATCCAAACTGATTGTGCACATGTTGCACCGCGTCAGCCGATAGCAGCTATCGGCAAAACGACGCTCGTTTTAGAAAAAACAGAGGGCGATCATACTTTGCAATATAAATATGAACGTTTTTAGGAGGATATCTTTCAAAAATATATGCCCTAACAACGGCGAGGTAAATCACCTCGCCGTTGTTATGTAGGGTTGTAAAATTCATCTTGTAAAAAATGTTTTTAGTTTTAACAAAAAGTAATAAAGTATATTTGGTTTTTTAATTTAAAACAATATAAATATGAAATTAATTAAAACATTCATTTTACCACTTCTCGTTGTTTCAGTTTGTTTTTCTTGCAATAATGCTGGATCGAAGCCGAATACCACAACTCAAAATGGTGTTGCTACCATTGATTCGATAAAAGCTATATCGGAAGGAAAAAGGACAAAAGACACCGCTAAAGAGGAAATATTAAGTATTACAGCCATGTTTGTGGACTTTACTTTAGGCGACGCAGAACACTATACTTTTACAGATAAAGCAGGCAAAACATGGGAGTTTGGTGGTTGCGATGATAAAAAAAACCAGTTTGCAGTAGAGTTACCAGAAGCACAAGCCAATGAAGCCAATCAGGGTTTTGGAGGTAATAAAGCACTACAAAAAAAATGGTTTGACCTTAAATATGTCATCCGTACACAACCAGAATACCAAGATGGCCCTATGGCTAAAGTGCCTATAATCGTTGAGGCGACGATAAAGAATTAGTAGATTTTTAAGAGCGAAATCGGTTTTTTAATGAGGGGTGTTTCTGCAACGTTTTTATAAGTACGTAAACGAAAATAAACGGGAAATTAGATTTCATGCTGATATTTGATAATCAATGCTTTATGTCCATTCATCATTCATCATTCATCATTTATCATTCATCATTACTTATGTAGCAGAAACACCCCTCAGTATTATTTGATAAATTCGGCTTGTACTTGCTCAAAAGAAGGCAATTGATTGATATGCCATTTATGCACAATCAAACCATTTTTCAAGAGATAAATACCTGGATTGGAGCGAATCATGGTTTTTAACACCAAATCGTCAGCTGTATAAAATGGATAAGCGGCTTGAATATCGTGACGGAAATCCTGTATCTTTTTAGGTTCACTAAACGGCACAAGACCTGCAATTTTATACCCAGCTTTTTCAGCTTTATCTAAGAAAGGATTGACTTTTGAAGTGAATAAATAGCGATAGTCAGGGTCAAAACTGAATGATTTGAACACTTCTTCACGCATCTGAACCCGTTCAAAAGTTTTCGCTCCCGTCAATGTATCGACTTTAAAAATGGAATCGGGCACGGCAATCGTCTTTTGGGTTTGTGTACTCAACATTTTCCAACTCACCACGAGGAACAAATAATTTGGCTCGTGCAAAAGAGAATCTTGAATTTCTGCACCGTCTTTATCATTAATCATAAAGTCGCTGATTTTTGAGTGTGGCACAGTCGGTTCACTCTTTATTTGTTCGACGACAGCCCAACCGTTGTCTTTATTGTAGGTGGTCGCGTAGTTTTTCATATATACGTCATCGGGCAATTCGATGGTCTCACCTGTCTTTTCATTTTTGAGTTGCCATGACAAAATTTTCACCTTACCCGCCGCCTCTTCTTCTGCATCTTTTTGAACGCGAATATTCACACCATTTTTGAAAGGACGAAAATCAACAACTGGCTCATCATAAAATGTATTGCGTAAGCAAAAAATGGTTGCTAAAATAATTGTTACCCAAGCCAATATTTTTCTCCATAAAACTGTTAAAAGTGGCGTAAAATACTTGTGTTGGAAGACAAAAAAGATAGTAATAGGCATTAAAATGATTAAATCCTTATAAAAAGAAACTGTTGGCTTTAATTTTAAAAAGTCACCAAAACAACCACAATCAGTAACTTTCATATTCGTTTCGACCCAAGGTCCCCATTTGCCAAACTCAAAGAAATTGACGCCATCTGGCACATAACCCGTCAAATGCGTATAACCTGTCAGAGCTGTAAAGAAAACCATAATGAGCAACATAATCCATGAAGTCAGCTTTGAGCGATGTCCTAAAATTAATAAAACGCCTATAAGAATTTCCAAAACAATCATAAAAGTTGAGAAACTCAAAGCATTGTCTGACATCCAAGCCAAAACAGGCGTGATAAATTTGAAAGAAGTTTCGCTGAAAGTTGATTTGAATTCGCCAAAATATTGCTGCATTTTGAACGCCGTTCCCCATGGGTCAACTGCTTTGACAGCACCAGAAAAAATAAACCAAACGCCCGTGAAGTATTGTAAAAAAGATAAAAAGCGTTTTTTTTGAATACGCCAAGTCAAGGCTGTCAATATCGCCGCAACCGCCGCAAAGCTTAGAATTAAGGTCAAAAGATCCATATTTTTATTTTAAAGTTAAAGGTGAAGCATGTTATAGCTGCTCATTCACAAATTTTGGCAAATATAACATTCGTTGTTCAAGAAATAATAAGTTTCAATAATTTGCGATCTCCAAAGCAGTTACGAACAGTCATCGTATCAAAAAAAGGAGATTTGCGTACAAAGGTTGACAATTATTTATATTGAAAAACTTAATAAAACGCAAAGAGTATGTTAATTGAATATTTTACATCTATGAAAAAAGATTTTATACTGCTTATCTTTCTATTCTTTTTTTCAAACTTCATAAAGGCTTCGCCAGAAGACAGTGCTTACTACGACGTTAAAATCAAACTCACGGGTATCAAAACGGCAAAAGTTGTCCTTGGTTACTATTTAGGCGAACAAACTTTTGTTGTGGACTCTACAAAAGCGGATACCATAACGGGCGAAATGCGTTTCAAACCGACTCGTCGATTGGCTCAAGGTGTCTATTTTGTTGCCAATACTGAGGGGGTAATTTTTAATGTCATTTTAGCGAGTGAAAATGAATTCACAATTACGTCAAACATTTTTGCACCTTATGACAGTGCCAATATTGACCATTCCGTAGAAAATAGTGTTTTTTTCAATTACATGAAAAGGGTGTATAAAACGCAGGAAGAAGTCGGTCAAATTTCTGCTATGATGGATATGTTGCGGCAAGCTAAAGCGGATAAAAACGTCATCAATGAACAACAACAAAAAATCACAGCACGGTATGCGGGTCTTGAAAAATATACGCAAAGTGTGATTCGTCAAGCACCTAACTTGTTCACTTCCAAGCTATTGAATATCTCGACTATGCCTGTTTTGTCTTCCGAATTAACCCTTTTGAACCAAGGCAAACCGAATCCAGCTTATTGGTTTTATTTTCGTCAACACTTTTTTGACGGTATGGATTTCACCGATAATCGGCTTTTAAGAACGCCTTACTACGCCAATCGGTTAGAGCAGTTTTTGGGTTATATGTCTAACAATACAGATTCAGTAAAAGCACAACTTGACTTTATTTTGAAGACAGCGCATCCAAATCTTGAATTTTACAAATTTACCTTACAATGGTTAACCTCCGTTTTTGACAATAATATTGATAAAATGCCAAATGCTGATGCTTATTTGATTCATTTAGTGCAAAAATATCATAGAAAGACAGACAGCGGCACTGATAAATACACACTTGAAAGGCTCGAATACAAAGTGAATGCTTTCAAAAATGTGTTGATGGGCAGTCCTGCACCCAACTTTGCACTACCCAATACTGAGGGGGTACTCAAATCACTGGCGGATGTCAAAGCGGATTATACTTTAGTTGTTTTTTATAGCAGCCTTTGTTCGCATTGTCGTGAAGCAATGCCTAAGATTCAAAGTGCCTTACAAAATATAGATAGTAAAAAATTAAAAGTTTTGACTGTTTGTACCGATGGTGTACGCACGTCTTGGTTGTCGTTTTTAGAAGAAATGAAAATGAAAGATTGGATCAATGTCATTGACAAACAACCCGATACAGATATTCAGAAGAAATATGTTACTTGGAATTTACCTGTCCTTTACCTGTTAGATAAAAATAAATTCATTCTCGCTAATCGAATAAAACCTGAAAAGTTACATGAAATACTCAGGGATGGCGAATGGTAAATGATGAATTGTGAATTATCTGCTATTCACCATTAGCCATTCCTCATTCACCATTATTTACTTGGTGTAAAGTATGCACAAAGTCAGTCAAAACTTTGGTAAAAAGACTAATTTTCATAATTTTACACTTTCAAATTCAAATTTTATCATTTTTTATAGCGGAACAGGCGACATTAAAAACGAATGGCTGAATTTTCACAAGATTTCTTTAAGACCGCTGTGACAGTGGACAATGTTATTTTCGGTTTCGATGAATCTGACCTCAAAGTTTTACTCATCAAACGCGGGACAGAACCATATACGGGTTTATGGGCTTTACCTGGCGATTTTATCTATGCTCAAGAGAATATAGATGCGGCTGCTGCACGGATATTGCACGAATTGACAGGCTTGGAAAAGGTTTATCTTGAACAAGTCCGTACTTTTGGGGCTGTGGGACGGCATCCTTTGGGGCGTGTCATAACCGTTGCTTATTTTTCCCTAGTAAAAACCAATCGGCACGATGTTCATGCTTCTTCATTTGCGCAAAAAGCAGAATGGGTCAACTTGTCTGAACTTAGACATGTGGCTTTAGCTTTTGACCACGATGAGATTTTAGAGGCTTGTTTCAATGCATTGAAGCAACGGGTGCGTGTCCGTCCTATTGGTTTCGAATTGTTGCCACCTAAATTTACGTTGACAGAACTTCAGCACCTCTATGAAGCGATATTAGAAGCCGAACTCGATAAGCGCAATTTCCGTAAAAAGATCCTTTCCATGGACTTCATCGTTGACCTCAACGAATCGCAAGAAGGCGTAGCGCACCGTCCTGCAAGACTTTATGAATTTGATAAATCGAAATACGAGAAATTTGTTTCAGAAGGTTTTAATTTTGAATTGTAGCATTTTGAGATTTTTTAGGACAAACATGAGTCATTCCGAATTTTCTAACAAAATAAATTAATAATTTTATTGCAAAAACGCCCTAAATTAAAGTAAAAAATGCCGTTAGGCATGGTCTATCGGTAGAATAAAGGAGTTGTACGACAACAATTCCAGAGGAATGACATATTGAAATGTGTTAAAATATGCCGTACCAATGGTACTTGGAAAATAACTTAGACTGTTTTTCTACCGATAGACCATGCCTAACGGCATTTTTTGCTTCAATCTTCTACTTTTAAGAGCCTAAATTATCAAATTTATTATGTTTGAAAATTAGGGATGTTTCATGTTTGTCCTAAAAAATCTCAAAATCCTATCGTCTTCTTCTTGCCCTCTTAGGCGCACTTTGAGCCATCATACCACTGAACATATCTATCAATTCTTGGAGTTCCTCATCCGATAAATCCAAATCATCATCATCGTCATCGTCAAAACCACTACTTACAATACCTTGCTCACGACCTTTCTGCACAATCGGATGTGAACCGTCCACAAACTGATTGAAAGCCATAGGTTTTTTACCTGTGTCAAACCATTGATTGAGAATATTTTTCAATTCTGACAGCATTTCAAACATATACATTGTGCCGTCTTGTAAGTCGGAAGTACCTCTATCGCCAAACCTTTCAGCTTGTTTGTTTTGTTTAACAATATTGCCCAAATCAGAATCTTTCAAATTTTTCAACTCTGCTTTCAGACGCACAACTTGCGCATCTAAGACACTGACTTCATTGCGACAACGCAAAATCTGTTCATCCAAGACATCTAAGATTGGAATATCGTATTCAGAAGTGCCAGCATCAGAAGTTTGATAAGCAGCAAATCGTTTTTTAATATCCAATAATTCAGCCATGTCACCACACTGATAAGCATTGTTAATACTTTGCATCAAATCGTGAAACAACTTTGATTCCGTTTCATTTTCTGCTTTATCGGGGTGAAAACGCCCTGCTAAAGCCACATACGTTTTGCGAATTTCTTGTTGTTCACCTTCATTAGGCTTAACTGCAAAAGGCTCAAACATCTCATTACGACGCTGCCGATTAAACTCGTCTGTAAATTGGTCTTCATTGTCAAAACGGCCATTTTCAAACCCTTCTGCACTGCCAAAAGGCGTTCGAGCAAATGCGTCATCTACATCATCTGACATTTCGTCCAATGTGGCAGCATCAAACACTTGTTCTAATTCAGCTTTATCATTTCTGCTCAACTTAACTTTTTTCTTCAAGTCTTTGAGCATTGTTTTCAACTCTTTAGCCAATTTAGAAAGGTCAGCCATACGCGCCATACCGTTCATCATGTCTTTAGTCGCAGATTCTATTCCCCTTTGCCATTCCTCAATTTTTGTTTTGGTCAACTGAATACTTTTTGTAATCTTATCTCTCTTTTTTTGAAGTTCTTTTAACTCTTTTTCTTTTTGAATTAAAAGTGAGCTTTTAACGATTTCTGTTTTTTTCATAAAAAATTGTAATTGTATAGTATTAAAATTGAGTTATTTATGTATATTTACTGAGGGGGTTAAAATTGAAACGTCTTTCCAATCCAATTCAAAAAAGGTTTCAAATAGTCTTTATTAGGATTCAAATACTTAGCTTCTAACGCTGTTCCAAAAGGCAAACCTGGCGTTTCCTGCCATGCCAACCATGTGTAAATCGTTGCTTTTTGCTTCTTAAAATCTGTAAAACGGCAATACTTTTGCTTCATTAAATTATCAACAGTTTCCTTCACAACAGGTAAAATATCATCCGTTTCATCAATCAATTGTTCAACAAAATATTCAAGATAACCATTGTTCACATTATCTGGCATAATCCAAATACCAATTGTTGGCAAGCCATTTTCTACAATCGTCACTCCCTCAGTATTGAGCGTGTATTTTGAAAAATCGAGGTTTAATCTTTTAGATAAAGCCGCTATAATTTCAGCAAAACGTCCTTCAATTTTACCGAAATCGGCATCAACGATGAGACCAATGTTTGTCAAATCAGGTGTATCAAAAGCTCTAATAAACCTATCAAGTGTCTGGTCATAACCTCCGCCTCCTTTTAAAAAACCGTCTTTGGCATTTGTCTGACTCAAACCTTTTGGCAAAGGAAAGTGTTTGCGACATAACGCACCAATAAAGTAGTAATCTTTGCCTTCTACATATAAAAGTTGGTTCATAATGTTGAATTAACGCATTTCTAAAGAATCCTCAATAGCATATTCTAAACTCTTTTTTGAATAAATAACGGCTTCAATATCCCCTGTCGTTCTTGATTTTTGCAAACGCATATACTCACCTATGCCTTCATTTTTGTCTGACACCGCCGCAAAAGCACGTACTGTATCCAAACTATGCGTCGTGACAAACACTTGAATATTCCACTCTTGGGCATATTTAAAAATGATTTCCCATAGTTGTATTTGAACACTGTGATGTAAACCGACTTCGAATTCGTCAATGAGGAGCATTTTGTTTTTTGCATTAACTAAGGCAAGTGCAAGAGATAATAAGCGATTTATACCTTCCCCAGCCTTTTTCAAAGGTATTGGTTGCGTTTGTCCTTTAATTAAGATTTTTGTTTTTTTATTATCAAATCGAAATTTATCTAACTTAGGTTCGATAATTCTTAAAATATTTACAACATCATCCTCCAAAGGTGTTAAAGAAACTAAATCCCAAAGTCTTGAATCAAATTCTAAATCTGTATTAAGGGGAACAAATATTGATTTTTCAATTGGTAAAAAGGAAATATCTATATTATTTATACCATATTTAAATGGACATTTTACACCTTTATCTTTTTCATGATCTAATTCAATAGCAAATTTTATACTTTCACTTGTACTTCCATTTTCAATTAAAACGACTTTATTGTTTTTATCATTGAATAAATTATAACCATCATCCGGCTGATTAAATAAAATTTCATCTCTCTGTTTTAAAATAAAAGACAGTATATTAACACTGGCTTCATTTGCAAATATCAACAACGCCTCCAACAAAGCCGTTTTCCCACTATTATTTTTCCCCGCAATCAGGTTCACTTGACCGAGTTTTTCGATTTTTAAATCTTTGAATAAGCGATAATTTTGAATATGCAAACTGTCTAACATGTCTTTATTGTTTTTGCTGTGCAAAACTACTTTTTTATAGAAAATACTGAGGGGGTATTAATTTTCATTTTTTATTGAAAATACAAAACCACAATCATTTACTTTTGTTTCCCTTTATTAAATGCCAAAAATAGACATAATCGGCAATAAGCCATAATCAATCAACAATAATCAATCGAAATGAGTTATAAAAGCCTTCGTGCTGCCGTCAACGATTTAGAAAAAACAGGACAACTACGCCGCATCAAAATAGAGATAGACCCCGACCTTGAAATGGCAGAAATTCATAGGCGTGTGTACGATGCACAAGGCCCCGCCCTCCTGTTTGAACGGGTGAAAGGGTCGCCTTTTCAAGCCGTTTCTAATATTTATGGCACTTACGAAAGGACTGATTTCCTGTTCAGGCACACCATCAAAGCCGTTGAAAAAGTCGTTGAATTAAAACTCGACCCAACCAATTTTTTGAAAAATCCCATGCGTTATCTCGGCGCACCTTTCACTGCTCTGAAGGCTTTGCCGATGAAGCTACCCCTCAGTAGGACGGCTTCAAATTATGCAGAAACAACAATTGACAAACTGCCACAAGTCAAGTCGTGGGGTATGGACGGCGGCGCATTTGTGACGTTGCCACAAGTCTATACAGAAGACCCCGACAAGCGGGGCATCATGGGCAGTAATATCGGCATGTATCGCATACAACTATCTGGTAATGAATATATTACCAATAAAGAAATTGGATTACATTATCAATTGCATCGTGGCATTGGTGTGCATCATACGAAGTATAACAATTTGCCAGACGAGCCATTTCTATGCTCTATTTTTGTCGGTGGACCGCCTTCTCATGCGCTGTCTGCGATATTTCCTTTGCCCGAAGGGTTACCCGAAGTCACTTTTGCAGGTATGTTGAATGGTCGTCGGTTTCGATATGCCAAAGACCAAAATGGGTCGATTTTAAGTGCCGATGCCGATTTTGTGATTACGGGTATTATAAGAAAAAACGATAAAAAACCCGAAGGTCCCTTTGGCGACCATTTGGGTTATTACAGTTTGCAGCACGATTTTCCAGTCATGGACGTTTTGAAAGTCTATCATCGCAAAGACCCGTTGTGGCATTTTACAGTAGTTGGCAGACCGCCAGCCGAGGATTCGAGTTTTGGTTACATGATTCACAACATTGTTAAACCATTGACACCCAATGAGTTCCCGGGTGTCGTTGAGATTCATGCGGTTGATGCAGCGGGTGTGCACCCTTTACTTTTAGCGATTGGCAAAGAGCGTTATATGCCTTTCAGAGAGACGCAGCCCGAAGAGATTTTGACGATTGCGAATCATATTTTAGGCAGTGGACAAACGTCTTTAGCTAAATTTCTTTTCATAGCTGCCGATACTGAGGGGGTCGGTTTAACAACTAAAAATATTCCAAATTTTTTCAATTTTGTTTTAGAACGCATTGACCTTTCACGCGACCTACATTTTCAAACAAAAACAACGATTGATACGCTCGATTATTCTGGTTCTGGTTGGAATGCTGGGTCAAAAGTCGTTGTTGCGGCAGCAGGAAAAAAGTTGCGTGAATTGAAAAATGAATTGCCCCATAACTTCAAATTGCCACTTGAGTATCACGAACTGAAGTTCGTGTTACGTGGAATTTTAGCAATAAAAGCACCCAAATTCACCAATCATACTGAGGGGTATCAACAAGCCGAAGATTTTTGCTCATTTATGGAAACGGTTGATTTTAAACACATTCCCTTGATTCTTTTGGTTGATGATGCCGCTTTTACCGCCGCCAATGTCAATAATTTCGTATGGTCAGTTTTTACAAGAGCCAACCCAAGTCACGATATTCATGGCATTGGCGCAACGATAGAACATAAGCATTGGGGCTGCCGCACTTTGGTCATCGATGCCCGTATCAAACCGCATCATGCGCCGCCTTTGATTGTGGATAAAAAAGTGTCTGAACGGGTAGATAAATTGTTTGCAAAGGGAGGCGATTTGGAAGGATTGATATAAGATAAGTGAAAACCAATGAATTTAATGAAAAACCCTTAAAAATCAATCGTTTTCAAGGGTTTTTCATTTTTATACTGAGGGGTGCTAAAAAATATCATACCTCTCTTCGCAACTCCAAAACTGTTATTTCAGGTGTAATACCCACACGACCAGAAAAACCCAAAAATCCAAAACCTCGATTGATGTGTAAAAAACGCCCATTTTCGGAATACAAACCCGCCCATTTTGGATAACGGTATTTTATGGGACTCCACTTAAATCCCTTAATTTCAACGCCCATTTGTGCGCCATGCGTATGCCCTGAAAGCGTCAAATGAATAGTTGTATCTAATGTTTTGACTTGTTTTTCCCAATGTGTTGGGTCATGTGACAACAGAATTTTAAAACTATTGGATTCAACACCTGTCATCGCTTTTGATAAGTTGCCATATTGTGCGAAGCCATGACCCCAATTTTCAACGCCAATAAGGGTCAATTTTTGACCATTTCGCTCAATTTCAAGGTTTTCATCAAGGAGGAGTTTGAAACCAAGCGTTTTGTGGTGGGTTTTTAATTGCTTGAAATTTGCCCATTTTTCATCAGCCGAAGCCCACCATTTGTAATCGCCATAATCGTGATTGCCTAAAATTGAGAATTTGCCGAGTGGGGCATCCAAGGCTTTAAAAATATCCATATAAGGTTCAATTTCTGTCGCCTCATTATTCACCAAATCACCTGTAAAAAAAAGCAAATCAGATTTTTGAGCATTGGCTAAAGCCACACCGCGTTTCACGGCTTCGGGATTGTCGAAACTACCTGCATGAATATCGGACAATTGCGTAATGGTCAACCCCTCAAAAGCCTCTGGCAAGTCTTTAAAAAACAGCGTATGACGACGCACCGTATAATCATATTTTCCTTTTACCATACCATAAATGATTGATAAAAAAGGAATTGCAGCCAAACCTAAACCTAATTGGCTGATAAATACGCGACGCTCTGGCATATACCCCCCCTCAATATTCGGCTGGCCTAAAGCATAATTTGCGCCTGTTCCAAACAACCTAACAGCATCCTGCCCAAGCAAAACAAGGGCAAAAACAAGTTTGGGAATCATCATCAAAATAAACGCATTGAAAGCCCATAATTGATAGGTTTTCATCCCTTTAGCTCTATCAAAAGTTAAAAAACCAAAAGCAATCAAGAGAATAAAACCAATATTGACCGTCCAAAAAATCCCATGAATCAATTGGCGATTCATTTCAGATTCAACATGAGCGGTCAAGGTTTTTATGCCTTGAAAAATATAGAGGTCTACTAAAAATATCAGAATATAGATTAAATACATAATTGAAGTTTTAAAGTATCGTTGCGAACTGTCTTGTCGTTTCAAAAATGACGAATAGCTCATGCAGATATTTTACTTTCTTCTCGGTAGTGCAGATTATCATTTTAAAAACGAATTCTGTGCAATTTTTGTGGTGCGCTGCTTTAAGTAAGGCAAATTTTTGAAAATTCTATTACTTGGACGCTCATTTTGACATACTTTTAACCTCGACCACAAAAATTGTCAGAGAACGATTACTGTAAAATACCTTCAATTTTTGTCAACTCTTCTGGTGAAAAATCTTTGTTTTTAAGACATTCCAAGGAATCAAGGAGTTGGGAAACACGGCTTGCACCAATCAAAACAGAGGTGACACGAGAATCTTTTAGCAGCCAAGCCAATGCCATTTGCGCCAAAGATTGTCCACGATTCACAGCAATAGCATTTAGTTTTTCGATTTTTTGAATGACCATGGGCGTTATGTGATTTTCTTTTAAAAAACCATGCGCCAAGGACGCTCTTGAACCTTCGGGAATGCCATTTAGGTATTTATTGGTTAAAAGTCCTTGTGCCAAAGGGGAAAAAGGGATACAGCCGACACCTTCTTGTCCTAAAATATCCATTAAACCCCCTTCTACCCACCGTTCAAACATCGAATATTTGGGTTGATGAATGAGACAAGGCGTACCCAATTTGTTCAAAATTTCAATAGCTTTTGCTGTATCTTCTGCCGAATAGTTTGAAATCCCTGCATACAAGGCTTTGCCTTGCCGCACTATGCTGTCCAATGCGCCCATTGTTTCTTCTAAAGGTGTATCGGGGTCGGGTCGGTGGGAGTAAAAAATATCTACATAGTCCAAGCCCATGCGTTTCAAACTTTGGTCGCAGCTTGAAATGAGGTATTTGCGCGACCCCCATTCGCCATAAGGACCAGGCCACATCAAGTAACCCGCTTTTGAGGAAATGATGAGTTCGTCGCGGTAGGGTACAAAATCTTTTTTGAAAATAACGCCAAAATTCTCTTCTGCAGAGCCAGGAGGCGGCCCATAATTATTGGCTAAATCAAAATGGGTAATACCATTGTCGAAGGCTGAATGGAGAATCGCGCGATAGTTCTCGAACACATCTACACCTCCGAAGTTGTGCCAAAGCCCTAAAGAGATAGCGGGTAATTTCAAACCACTTTTACCGCAACGGCGGTATTCCATTTGCTCGTAACGAGCTGAATTTGCTAAATAAGTCATCGTTTTAGTTGAATTTTATCATTTTTTAGGTAAAATACTGAGGGGTAGATGTTTATCATTTTATTGTTAAAAATCAAAGCCCTTTGCCTGTCGCTGCCCAAAAGATTCCTCCATAAATATGGTCTAAAAAGGTTTGGTCTGAAAATGTCAAGGGGATATGCCCCAACGCTGTGTAAAATGCACGCCCACCATCATACGGATGATACCACGAGATAGGGTGAAAACCCATGGGTTTGCCTTCATTAGTCCCCCATTTCACATTGGGGTCATAGCTTTTTTCGTCAACGGAAACCAAAAATTTTAAATCCGTTGATTTAGCAGGGGTATTAAATTCGTACCATTCGTCTGTCCACAACAATTTTTTGGGAAAACGCTCCATACCAGGGAAATTACTGTCCTCAACTTTCAAGTAAGCTGTTTGTTGTTGCGGATGAATTTTGAAAGTATTGCCCACTAATTTAGTGTACCATGCCCAATCATATTCCGTATCGCTGGCACTGTGAATACCGACAAAACCTTTACCAGCTCTGATAAACTTTTCGAAAGCGGCTTGTTGTTCTTCGTTAAGAATATTGCCCGTTGTATTCAAAAAGATAACGACTTGATATTTTTCTAAATTTTTGTCGTTCATTAATTTGGCATCTTCTTGCCAATCCACCGTAAAATTATTACGAACGGCTAATTGTTTGATAGCCGTGACACCTTCATTGATAGATTCATGGTGAAAGCCATCTGTTTTAGTAAACAACAAGGCTTTGAATTGTTGTGCTGAAAGCGAAGTCGCTAATAAACATAGAACAAGAGCAACTAATGCGCTCTTTGACTGAAACATTTTCATAAATTTTTATTAATTAAAGTTTGATAAAATGAATATTTAAAAAAGATGAATTAGGAAATAGGATATTTTTATAAAAGATTGATTATTAATAAATTACCCATAATTCGCTAAAATATATCACTTACCATTTAGGCACATACAGGTCTTTATAATTTAACCCTGCGCCTTTGATAGCATCAATGACATAAGTAGATTTTTCTAATTGAACCGCTGGAACAAGTCCTGAGAAAGTGAATTTGCAACCTTTCGCTTTAGCCAATTTGAGTATTTCTACTGAGGGGGTCTTGGCTTCATTGTCAATTTCAATCGCAACATTTTGTGTCTTTGCTAAATCCAATAAAGCCTCTGCATTTTCCACGGTCAAAGCCGTGCCTTTATGCGTCCAAATATTGATTTTACCCGAATTTAACAAGGTTTTAGCTGATTTTAAGTCGGTACTTTCTCCAAGAACATAGTCTGCTTTGGTGCTTTTAAATGCTTTAACTGTCGCAGCATTGACCTTTAAACCTGTAAACAATGGTAAATTTTTCGCCGTACTCAATGCCGATACTGTCGTTGGATTTTTGACAAATGCTACATTGATTCCCGTTTGATATTGATAATTGGCAAGTTCAGAAGCTGTCATATTGGTATGCGGATTCAAATCTATGAAGGCAATTTGGCGATTTTGCCACACTTTTAGACTGTCATACCAAACGCCCAAAGTGGGTGCTTTTACATCAGAATGGGCATCATCGGGCAGTCTGCGGACTTTAAAACTCTTGAATTGCATTTTGCTCAAAGAATCATGCCCTTGCAGCGCAAAAGTACCTTTACTCAGTCGCCATAAACCCGTAGGTGTTTTTTCAGGCTGTACATAATCAACGGTTTTTAAGCCATTCAGCCAAATTTGTACACGATTGCTGACGACTTTGGCTTTGACATTCATCCACACGCTGTCTTTGGCAAAGGTTTTATACAGATTTCTAACACTGTATAAACTTGCCATTTTTTTGAGTTCGATATAGTCTCCTTCGCCGATATGGGTGTTGTTTACCTGAATTTCAACGCCATTGGACGGCCAGCCCGTTTGTTGATATTGGGTATGAAAATAAATACCAGAATTGGCTAATTTATAGGTTTTGACCCAGACATCTATTTCAAAATTTTTAAAACCGTCTTTCAGATGTTCGCCTGTATAAAACAAATGCGACCTTTTGCCAACGGCTTGAAACGTGCCATCCACGACCGACCAAGTGCCTTCATTTTCACTGGCTTTCCAGCCTGTGAAATCTTTGCCGTTGATAAGTTCTATCCAAACCTCTTTATTTTGTTGGGCAGTGAGATTTAAAGAAAAAGCAAGGATTAAGATGAGTCCAATAGACTTGTTTAGATTTTTCATCGTTGAATTTTTATTGATTAATTATGTCCTAATATCCGCCAAAATATTCACAAAGTAACACATTTCGCCCTTATTTTGCTAAATAGGTCACTTTTATGCTCAAAATACTGAGGGGATAAAATCCATTATTTCCAAGTAAAAGCAAAATAACTGCATTGCGCGCCCGTGGTATTGATAAGAGCGTGCGGAATATTGGACGATAAAAAGACCAAATCTCCTGCTTTGGCTTGATATATTTTGCAATCAATAATCATTGTTATAGTGCCTTTTGTTATCAAAAGAGCTTCTTCTGTGGCGTGTGTATGTGGTTGGTGGCTTTCTAAGCCTGCATTAAGGGCAGTTGTGTGCATTTCAAAAACAGAACATTGGGTGGTTGCCCGATTATAATAGTCACGCCGACTGCCTTTGTTGTGCGTTTTTAAAGGGCAATCCGCTTCATTGAGTAAAAGAGAGCCACCTGCTTTTTGACCGCGTTCCATATCCGTGGGCGTTTTGGATTGGTAGCGAAAAACATAGTAAGTTGCAGGTTTGTCCCCTACATTGTTGACGCTGTGCACTTCATCCGATGAAATTATAGCTATACCACCCTCTTCAATTATTTTGGTTTTGTCGCCAACTGTAATCTGTATTTTACCTTCCTTGACGATAAACAACTCATCAGCATCCTTATTTGGATGGGCTGGATTTGGGGGAATACCCGCTTCGACGGTAGTGGCATGAACCCTAAAATGCTTAAGATGGGTGGTTGTGCCTTCTACGAGTAACCTGCGTGTACGACCTTTTTCAGTTTTAGTCGGTAAGCTATCCCAATGAATAATTTGGGCTTGCACTTCAGAAAGATTTTGTGCTATTATCGTATCGAAATTAAATAATAACATGACCAACAATAGATTTTTCATTGAAAAGAGGATTTTATACTTAGTTGATAATGGATAGTTTAAACTATATACTGACGTTGTATTTTTAGGCAAACCATTTTCATTTGAGTATAGAAATCAATGACAATGAATAGTGCATAAAATAGGCAGAAGTATCGAAAATACTGAGGGGTATGAAAATTTAAAAATTTCAATTTAAACGATGAATAAAATTTTCACCTCTTAGAAAATGAATAAAATAAAATCTAACATTTTGAATTATAAAGCATTGTAAATCAACACTTAAAAATTCATCATTCATCATTTATAATTCGTTATTTACTTAGCATTACTTGGTTCTACCCGCATAGCTAACGAATGAAATCTGTTTGCTATCGGGCGACCATGACGGCGTATTGATAGTCCCTTGCCCACCATACAGATACGCAATAGTCTTTGGGAATCCACCATTTGCAGGCATCAATTTCAGACTCACGGTTTTGCCGCCAGGATGTTCGGTTGGGTCAATATCATCAGCAAAAGAGATATACGCCATCCATTTTCCATCAGGTGAAAGATGCGGAAACCAATTATTGTATTGGTCGAAAGTCAATTGTTCTTGACCCGTACCATCGGTTTTCATGCGCCAAAGCTGCATCGTTCCTGACATACTGCCATTAAAATAAATCCATTTGCCGTCAGGTGAGCCTTCGGGACCGTCCACATGACCAAATTTATTGAAAGTTAATTGGGTTTCAGCACCATTATCAATATTGGCTTTATAGACTTGATAAAGCGAATTGCGGTTGGTATCTCTGCGAGCAACATAATACACCTCCTTATTGTTAGCAGCCCAACCATGTAAATAAGAAGGCGTTTTTTCGGTCACGAGCTTAGGTTCGCCGCCCGCTAAAGGCATAACATAAATGGTAGAGCCGCCGCCAAACATACCTTGCCGACTACTGCTGATACCCAGTGTTTTGCCATCAAAAGAAATGACATGGTCGTTATTATTGCGTTGTACAGTGCCCGTATTAAGTTTAGTAGGCTCTGCGCTACCGTCAATGGGTATTGTCCAAATCGAACCTTTACTATTGAACAATAATTTTTTACCATCAGGCATCCAGTTGGGGGCTTCAAAGCGAACTGGACTTTCATAGACAACTTTACGTTTGCCTGTAAAAACATCTAATATTTCCAAGCGGCTGCCAATCGAATCGGCGCTATTGAAGTTAATAGTAGTAGGCATCGGTTTATCAATGCGCACATTCCAAATCCGTGCTTCTTCAAGGACGCCAGCATTATGAGAGCCTACGAATATGCCCACATACGGATTGTCGCCAATATTTTCCATCGTTATAGCGCCATAAGATTGTAAGGGTTCGCCAGTGTTGGCTATGCGCATGGTATAAACTTTGCCTTTGCGCTCAATTTGAAGGGTTCGTGCTTTTTTCTTTGGAAAAAACAATTCGTCTTGAGGGTCACGCATATAAGCACCACGCAACATCCGCCATTGTGCAACGGTCAAACCATCACCGTGTATAGTAGCGGTAAAATGAACGGCGTCATCTTGTAAGCTTTCTCGAACCATCCAACCATATTTGCGATGTGGATCTGTTCCGATGGGATTGGGGAATTCAAAATCGGCAGTGACAATGAAATCACCTTTTAGCCGACTGGCAAGGTAATGAAATTCATCTCGATTATACCAAATATTGTAGCCCGAGCCTTTTAACAAATACTCTTGTTTTTCAACATCATAAGTAGAACTGCCCGCTAATTTTGGTTTGCCAACATCTACGGCGGTGTCAAAAATCCCTATCTTGGGTGCTTGAGCTAAAGTTGTATTGACTATTGTAAATAGGAGTAGTATAACTAATGCTAAAAATTTAATATTCATAATGCTGTTGTTTTGTTGATTTTAATGTAGAAATTTAAGAAAATATCTAAAATACTGAGGGGATAAAGTAAGAAAGAGGTAAGGCAAGAGAAAAGAGTAGGTCTGTTCAAAAAATCATAATCCTTTGAAAATTCAAACTTTAATCAAATGGAAGGGTGTTTTACTATTTTATCGAGTGCAGCAAAATTTTGTTACCCCCTCAGTAAATCGTAGGTATACTCATTTGAAAATGGTTTGCCTAAAATAATAGACTCAAATTATTCATAACCAAAGTTTTATATTTTTCACTTTTTGTTTATCACTTTTCATTTAGTATAAAGTAAGTTTCCTTTTTGACTTTCACTATGTGAAGCCTACATTCTTGTTTATTCTATTAATCGCAAAAGTAGTAAAATATAATTTGGCTTTTGGTGTACTTTGACATCTTTAGACCAAATACCTTTTAGCAGTAAAAACGATTAATAGGGGTTTAACCTACCGCACAGAAAGGCCTTTAAAAATATAAAAAAGCCTTACGATTGGATAATCAAAAGGCTCTTTTATGGTATTTTCTTTATTACTTAGCTGACACGAATAGCACAAATTACAAGAATGATTTCTAATATATTTTAAGTTGTTTTCTTTAAAAAAAAGAAAAAACTTATTCTTTTATTCGTGTAAGTAGTGAAATTCGTGTCGAACACAAGGGCTACTAAATTTACTAAAGTAACCGTATTAAAAAATGAAACGTGTCGAAAGGAAATTTGACAAATCCTCTTTAATAATATCGTTGAAAAGTTCTTTATTGGCTTCAATATCTTTTGTTGCCACAACCGACCGAATCGAAAACGAGCGTAGGGCATCGAGTATTGACAGCGTTCCTTGCGCCGAGTCTTTTCGTCCAGTAAACGGAAACGTATCGGGGCCACGTTGACATTGAGCATTGACATTCACACGAGTGACTTGATTCACAAGTGGGTCAATGAGTTGTGAAATTTGAGCAGGGTCAGTGCCAAAAATCGAGCATTGTTGCCCATGGTCACTTTCAATTAAGTATTGAATCGGTTGCTCCAAATCATCAAAAACGGCCACAGGAATCACAGGCCCAAATTGTTCTTCCGTATAAAGCGTCATACCTTCCGAAACGGGATAAATAACCGTTGGGAAAACAAAAGACCCGCTGCCTGTTCCCCCCTCAGTATTGACGACTTTTGCACCTTTTGAAACGGCATCTTGTATGACTTCAGCAAGGTATTTAGGCTTTTCAGGCTCTGCAACGGGCGTTATATTGACCCCTTTTTCCCACGGCATACCGATTTTAAGGTTCTCAATGGCAATATTGAGTTTTTCAATAAAACTATCTGCAATACTTTTATGCACAAAAACGATTTTTATAGCCGTGCAGCGTTGTCCATTGAAGGATAAGGACCCTAAAACCACTTCTTTCACCGTCATATCCACATCAGCATTTTCCAAAATAATCGCTGCATTCTTAGCATCAAGACCCAAAACAGAGCGCAAACGATTCACTTTTGGATGCGATTTTTGCAATCTATCCGCCATTTTTGATGAACCAATAAGCGTCAAAACGTCTACCTTTCCAGATGTCATAATCGGCGGAACGACCACCGAACCCCGTCCATACAAGAAGTTAATAGCCCCCGCCGGGAAACATTTTTGATAAGCATCTTGGAAAATATTATGCAACATAATACCTTGACGTGGTGGCTTGAACATTACAACATTGCCCATAATCAGCGCAGGAATGAGCATCGTATAAGTCTCATTCAAAGGATAATTGAATGGTCCCATACACAAGACAATACCCAACGGTGAGCGACGAATTTGCCCAATAACCCCTTGTTCGATGCGGAAACCGCTGCTGTCACGGTCCAATTTTTTTAATTCGTCAATCGTGGCGTATATATATTCAACAGTGCGGTCAAATTCTTTTTCTGAATCTGCAAGGCTTTTGCCAATTTCCCACATCAAACATTTGACCACGTGGCTGCGGTAGCCAATCATCATTTTTGTGAATTTTTCGACGCAATGAATACGCTCTTCCACCGACATGGTGGGCCAAGCACCTCGCCCATTATTATAGGCTTTGACGGCAGAGTCAAGGGCTTCAAGTGCTTCTTTTTTGCCAATGAGGGGATAAGAACCGAGCAATTGTGGTTCAAAATCACCCCCCTCAGTACGGATGACGATTGGTGAATATACCTCTTGAACAGGACCATCCCAATCAATGATTTTACCATCCAGCAAATAGGAACGCTGATGAATGGGGTCGCCAAAAGCATATTCCGCAGGAATATCTTTGGCAGACGGAAAAAGACTTTGTAGTTTGTTTGATTCTAACATAATTAATTGATTTATATTAATGGTGAATAGTGAATAATTTAATGGTGAATCATTCACCATTAAATTATTCACTATTCACCATTACTTTAATTATTTTTCTTTTTGACAAAACCCACTAATTTAAACTCCGTTCTGACAGGGTAGGTATTGGCAATAATCGTAATAGGCTTATCCATCTTACCCTCTTTTCCTGTCGAATTAAATTGTACTTTTATGTCATCGGTGGCATCGGGTTGAATTGGATTTCTATTCCAATCAGGCACGGTACAACCACATGTCGTTTGTACATCCGTAATAATGAGCGGTATTTTACCCGTATTTTTTAACTTAAAACTATGTTTTACGACAGCCCCCTCAGTAATCTCACCGAAATCGTACATATATTCTTCTAACTGGATTTTTGGCACATTCACAGTGTCCGTTGGCTTGCCCGCACTGACAGGTAAGCGCACAATATCGGCATTGCTCGCTTTTTCATCTATGCGCACCTCTTGCAAACCATTGTCTTTTTTTTCTGTCTCGCCTTGTTTACAGGCAACAAAAAAAATGAATAAAGGGAAAAATATAAAAAAGGAATGTTTTATCATATAAAAATTTGATTATCAACTATTTGTGATTATTTTGATGAGTGCTTTGAAATGCAAAATTAGAATTTTATTCTAAAAAGTAGTGACATCCCACAAAAACTTGCGCAAACGATTTCGTCACACATGCAAAAAGAGGACAGCAAAAAAGAAACCCACAACATTCCTCAGAACGCCATGGGTTTCTATTACTTTATTCTTTATTTCTTACTTTCTTTTCAGTTCGAGCCAATGATTGGCTCAATAATTTAACACTTTTTCAAGTTGTAATTTATTGAATGTCAAGTATTTGTCATCGTCTAAAAGTTCCATAACGGAACGCACATTTTCTTCACTGAGTGAAAATTTCATTTGTTCGAGAATGCAAATTGAGCGACTAAGGTTTTCCAGATGCTCAAAAATTTGCTCTGTTTCTGCTTTGTTTACCTCTAAATCTGCCATTGAAGGCAGTGTGCGGTGGTCGTCGGACTGATGAGGCATCATTGGGCTGTGGCCTTTGCGACGAAATTTGTCAAGTAATCTCCTTGTTTTCAGCTCGATGAAATCTAATTTTGAATCAATGATTTCACAAACAAAAACTTTTAGTGTTTTTTGTTCTCCCCATGAGCTGAGCGATACTGTTGTTGTTAGACCGTTCATCTGTTAATAATTTATGCATTTTAATGTTAAAAAATACGGTCTTGGTTTTCTCTTAAAATTGTAAAGATTTCGTCTGTTTTTATAACTTCTACACCCAACAACATTGGTATAAAACCAAAGAAGACAAGGGTGAGTTGTCATAAAGTTTTCTCTAAAATTAATATGCTCAAGGGAATAAAAAAATGATATGTTCAAGATTGTAGGCAACTATAAGGGTATTTGTTTATGGTTGCTTTATGTGCTATATCAGTTTCAATAACTATGCCAATTTTTTGGATATGTTTTTGATTCATTTTATAACTGACTGTAAAAACGAATTTAACACATTTAGGTTTCACTAAAGTGAATTAAATCTACATTTATTTGGCACTTTTTTTAAATTTATTTTTATTTTTAACATACTTGTTTTTGTACACTGGTTCGTTTGATTTTTTATAATATTTTGATTATCAGTATATTATAAATTTTTCTCCTACTCTAACGATAAATTTTGTGTTGTCTTTTTAACATAATAAACGCAGCAAAAAAATCTATTTTTTTAAAATTTGTACTTACGGTTATATGAATCTTTTTTTTGAAAAAAAACAAAGTTTAATAAAGGGACTAAAGTTGAAAATCTAACTTTGAGTTTTTCGCTAAAAAAGCACTATTCATGGACTCTATATTAATATGGAAAGAAAACGGTGTCGCCTATCTCAAGCTCAACCGACCAAAAGTATTCAACTCAATGGATACAGATATGAGAAAACGCTTATTAGTCGCACTTGAAGATTGTGAAACCGACCCCTCAGTACGCGCCGTTTGTATCACAGGCGAAGGCAAGGCATTTTGTGCAGGGCAGGACTTGACAGAAGCATCCGACCCAGAAAAACCTTTATCATTTCATGATGTTTTGACCCACCAATACAATCCTATTGTCTTGAAAATCAGACAATTAGAGAAGCCAGTTGTGGCGGCAGTCAATGGAGTAGCAGCTGGTGCAGGGGCAAATATTGCTTTGACTTGCGATATTGTAGTAGCGGCTGAATCGGCTTCATTTGTTCAAGCCTTTTCAAAAATCGGCTTGATTCCTGATTCTGGTGGCACTTGGGTTTTACCGCGACTCATTGGTTTTGCGCGCGCCTCCGCAGCGATGATGATGGGTGAAAAAATAACGGCAACTGAAGCCACCGCTATGGGCATGATTTACAAATGTTTTACCGATGATGTATTTAAAAATCAAGTAAAAACACTTCTTGAAACTCTGGCTCAGATGCCGACACGTGGGCTTGCTTTGACCAAAAACGCCTTGAATGCATCCGTTTTTTCTGGTTTGGAACAGCAATTAACACATGAAGCGGACTTGCAAAGTCAAGCGGGCGCGACAGGGGACTATCATGAGGGTGTTCAAGCTTTTATCCAAAAACGCCTCCCTCATTTTAAAGGTTTTTAGGTTTTTGTTAAAAAAACGACGTGTAAAAACTAATTTTGCGCCCTAAAATGACAACAACATGATTGTAGTAACAGGTGCATTAGGTTTTATCGGTAGCTGTCTTATTTCTTATTTGAATCAAAAAGGTATTGACGATATTGTGGCGGTTGACGATTTTTCACATACAGAAAAAGACATCAATTTGGCGCATACACGTACATCTATTCGTGTGGAACGCGATGCCTTTCTTGATTGGTTTGATAAAAATCACCCCTCAGTATCTTTTGTATTTCATATGGGCGCAAGGACGGATACAACTGAATTTGACCGCTCCGTTTTCTTGAAGCTCAACCTCGATTACTCACGTTATCTTTTTTTGTTGTGCCAAAAATATTCAAAACCAATTGTTTATGCCTCTTCTGCTGCGACTTATGGGGCAGGTGAATTAGGTTATTCGGATAAGGACGATGCCTTAATCTATCAACTAAAACCCCTCAATCCGTATGGTGATTCCAAAAATGACTTTGACAAATGGCTGCTTCAAATGGTCGAAAGTCGTGAAGTGTTGAATGCCAAGCCCTTCTTTGGCGGTGAGGAATTAGCTGAATTTCCCTTCTGGATTGGTTTGAAATTTTTTAATGTCTATGGACCAAATGAGTACCACAAAGGGCGCATGGCCTCTACAATTTTTCATTTTTTTAATCAAATTCAAGCTAAAAGCAGCGTTAATTTGTTTAAAAGTCATCGTCCCGATTTTAAAGATGGCGAACAAATGCGTGATTTTATATATGTCATGGACTTAGTGAAAGTGATGTTTTGGTTTTATCAACAATCGCTTGAAACACCCCCCTCAGTAAAAAGCGGTATTTACAACTTAGGTACAGGCAAAGCACGGACTTTCAACGATTTGGTGGCTCAAGTATTTAAAAACTTAGATAAGCAATTGATTATCAATTATATACCCACCCCTGAAGATATCCGTGATTCCTATCAATATTTCACAGAAGCAGATATGAAAAAGCTGCATAAAGCGGGGTATGATACGCCATTTACATCCCTTGAAGAGGGTATTACGGATTACGTTCAGAATTATCTTTTAGAAAAAAAATACTATTAATTAATGGTGAATATTTTAATGGTGAATGGTGAATATTCACCATTAAATTATTCACTATTCACCATTCACCATTATAAAAAATTGAATATCAACGATATAATTAACGAACACATTGCTACTGCCGAGTGTTTGAAATCCTTGCAAACCGATATTCAAGCGGCTTGCGACCTTTGCACAGGGACGATACTGAGGGGTGGCAAAATACTGATTGCGGGCAACGGCGGTTCGGCAGCAGATGCACAACACATTGCAGCAGAATTTGTCGGTCGTTTTGTCAAAAACCGCCGCAGTTTTCCAGCCATAGCTTTGTCAACGGATACATCTGCTTTGACGGCTATTGCCAATGATTACGGTTTTGAGAGGGTTTTTGCCCGTCAAATTGAAGGTCTTGGCATTCAAAATGATGTTTTTATAGGCATTTCGACTTCTGGGAACAGTGCAAATATCGTCCACGCCGTGGACGTAGCTCGTGAACAGGGATTAAAAATCATCATTTTTTCAGGTCGGGACGGCGGTATACTGAGGGGTCAAGCCGATATTGAACTCATCGTGCCTTCTGACATAACGGCGCGGATTCAAGAAATGCACATATTAATAGGTCATATCATCTGTGAGGCGATTGATGAACAGGTTACATGATATTATTTTTCAATAAAAATAGTAGATGGGTGTTAAATAATGACAATTTGAGTAACTTTGCTACTCAAAATTTAATTATGTTAGAGACACTCATATCATCGAAAACCCGAATAAAGCTATTGCTCAAGTTTTTTTTGAACAGTAATGCTAAAGCCTATTTGCGTGGGCTGGAAACTGAATTTGGCGAATCCACAAATGCTATTCGCATCGAAATTAACCGTTTTGAGCAAGCTGGGATGTTGAAATCGAAGATGGTTGGCAATAAAAAAGTCTTTCAAGCCAATACAACACACCCTCTTTTCAATGAAGTTCACAATATTTTGCTCAAATATGTCGGTTTTGACCATATTATTGAAAATATTATAAAAAGATTGGGGGAGGTGCGTCGCGTTTTTGTCGTGGGTGAATTTTCAAAAGGGTTGGACAGTCAGATTATTGACCTTGTGTTTGTGGGCAAAGTAGATACCAATTATTTAGTCAATTTGATTGACAAAGCGGAGCAGTTGATGAGCCGTAAAATTCGTTACATCATCTATTCGGAAGAAGAATCGGAAGGTATTGATTGGTCAAAATATGAGCCTCAACCTTTACTCTTGTGGACAGATGATGTGCCTAATTGATACACTTTTAAGGGCTGCCAAGTTTTATAATTAATTAATTATCAATGAAATACGATATTGCTATCATTGGCGCGGGCATTGTTGGTTTAGCGACAGCTTACCGAATCAGTCAAAAAAATCCCCGCCTTAAAATTTGCCTAATTGAAAAAGAAAACGGTGTCGCTCGGCATCAAACAGGGCATAATAGCGGTGTCATTCATTCAGGTATTTACTACAAGCCTGGTAGTTTAAAGGCATTAAATTGCAAAAAAGGCTACGCTGAACTTCTTGTTTTTGCAAAAGAATTTGGTATCAAACATGACGTATGTGGCAAAGTCATTGTCGCTACAAAGGACGCTGAACGTGTACTTTTGGACAATATTTATCGGCGCGGCATCGACAATGGCATGGCAGGTATTCGCAAAATTTCAGAACCAGAAACAAAAGAAATTGAGCCTTATGTGAATGCCGTTGAATCTATTTGGGTGCCTCAAACGGGTATTATTGACTATGTAGGTATGTCTCAAAAATTAGCAGAACTCATTGAGGAACAAGGAAATACGATTTTTTTTAATCGTAAAACGACGGGCATGACAACCCAAAACGGCTCAACTATCGTACATACTGAGGGGGGTGATTTGGAGGCAAAACTTGTGATCACTTGTGCGGGTTTATATGCTGATAAGTTGACAAAAATGCTCGAACCTGCCGCCGATTTTCAAGTTCTACCGTTTCGAGGTGAATATTATGAATTGAAACCTGAACGGCAATATCTCGTCAAAAACTTGATTTACCCTGTACCCAATCCCAATTTTCCATTTCTGGGCGTTCATTTTACCCGCATGACGAAGGGGGGTATTGAGGCAGGGCCTAATGCGGTTTTGTCGTATCGTCGGGAAGGTTATAGTCGTTGGGATATTGATGCAGGTGAATTGTTTGAAACGCTCCGTTTTAAGGGTTTTCAAAAAATTGCAGCTAAATATTGGCGCGAAGGGCTGGACGAAATGTATCGCTCGTATTCAAAACGTGCTTTTGTGAAAGCCTTGCAAAATCTTATTCCAGATATTACCGAAAAAGACCTCAAAGAGGGTGGGAGTGGGGTCAGAGCCCAAGCCTGTGATGCGGCTGGAAACTTGGTAGATGACTTCTGGTTTATTGAAAATCAATACGTTATTAATGTCTGTAATGCACCATCTCCTGCTGCAACAGCTTGTTTAGCGGTGGGTGAAACGGTGGCGGATAAGGCTTTGAAACGGTTTTAAGGAGGGACACATAGTCAGTTTTAGTATTCAATAATCTTTAATCACCTTCCAATATTGACATAAACATAGCCAAATCAACTATAATTTTATAAAAAATTCCTAAACTTGCCCTCTCAAATGACTGAACACCTATTTTTTGAACCTGTAATAGTAAACCAAAAAAACAAATAATGTCAGCTACTATTCCAACGAAACCTCTTGACCACGAAAGTCATTTGGACGAACTTGAACCACGTTGGTTTGCTATTCGGACGCGCTATAAAAGTGAAAAATTGGCGCACAAGCAACTTGTTAGCCGTCAAATTGATGCTTATTTACCGATTCGCCATTTGATTCGACGTTATGGCCGCAAAAAACGAGAGGTTGATTTACCACTGATTAATAATTTCGTGTTTGTGAAAATTGTCAAAAAAGATTATTTGACTGTTTTGCAAACGGAGTATGTGAATGGGTTTCTGAAATTGGGTCATAACCTTCTGTCTATTCCAGAAGAACAAATTGAGTTGATTCGCCGCTTGTTGGGTGAAAATATTGATTTAGAAGTTGTTGAAAATAAAAGTCTTGAAAAAGGTGATTGGGTGGAGGTGACGTCAGGGCCTTTGTTGGGTATGCGCGGCAAATTGGTTCAAGTAAAAGGTAAAGAAAAAGTTTTAGTAGAATTGATTAATTCAGGATATAGTTTGGAGATTAGTATTGACAATCAATTGATTAGAAGAGTAGATGCTCTTTAAATATATTTTTATTTTTTTTAAAATTTAAAAAATAATTCATCATCATACAGCATAAAAACCCGAAAATACTGAGGGGTAGAGATTTTAAAAATCTTTAAGATGTGTGGACGACTATTAAGTTTTTTGAATGTAAAAAGCTGTTGACAAATGCGTCATCTGTTGGGACAGATGAAAGGCGAAGCCGTATCTTTTAGGTTATGGATTCTTTTACAGACTAATAACCAATAGCTAATAACTAATAACCAATAACTATCATGACAGTTCAAGTAAAACCCATGCTTCAAATGGTTGACCTCAAGGGTCAATATCGAAAAATAAAAGACGAAATAGACGTTTCTATTCAAGAATGTTTGAATACAGCAGCTTTTATCAATGGCCCACACGTCAAGTCTTTTCAAAAGAATTTAGAGGCTTATCTCGATGTGAAACATGTCATTCCATGTGCAAACGGCACGGATGCGCTTCAAATAGCGATGATGGCTCTTGGATTGGAGGTCGGCGATGAGGTGATTGTACCCGCATTTACGTATGTCGCTACGGCAGAAGTAATTGCGTTGTTGAAACTGAAACCAGTTATGGTAGACGTTGACCCGCATACGTTTAATATCACTGCCGACCTCATCGAACAAGTGATTACACCACGTACAAAAGCGATAGTGCCTGTACATCTGTTCGGTCAAAGTTGTGATATGACGCCGATTATGGCTGTTGCTAAAAAGCATAATTTATATGTGATAGAAGACAATGCCCAAGCCATTGGTGCAGATTATACTTATTCGGATGGTAGAAAAGTAAAAACAGGCACCATTGGTCACATCGGTTGCACCTCGTTTTTTCCTTCAAAAAACTTAGGCTGTTACGGCGATGGCGGTGCCATCATGACCAATGACGATGATTTGGCGGCTAAAATTAGGATGATGGCAAATCATGGACAGTCACGTCAATATTATCACGATTCAATAGGTGTAAATTCGCGTTTGGATTCGATTCAAGCGGGCATTTTAGATGTCAAATTACGTCATTTAGACGAATATTCGACTGCAAGACAAGCCGCAGCAGCTTATTATGATGCTGCTTTTTCTAAAATAGAAGGTTTGGTGATTCCAGCACGACAACACAACTCCACTCACGTTTTTCATCAATATACTTTACGTGTAAAAAATGGGCAGCGTTCTGCTTTGAGAACGCATCTTACTGAGGGGGGCGTGAGTGCCATGATTTATTATCCCATTCCACTTTATAAGCAGCAGGCTTACAGTCACTATTGGCAAGACGGTGAATTGGCGACAACGGAAGTGTTATGTGAAGAAGTAATGTCTTTGCCTATTCACACAGAACTTTCGGAAGAGACATTGGCTTATATTGTGGAAACAGTATCTTCATTTTTTGAAAAATAAGATGGAAAAACACTATTATGCACACCCAACAGCCATCATTGACGAAGACTGTGCGATAGGCGAAGGCACCAAAATTTGGCATTTCAGCCATATTATGCCGCATTGTCGTTTGGGTAAAAATTGCAATATTGGGCAAAATGTCGTCATCAGCCCTGAAGTAGTTTTAGGCGAAAACGTGAAAGTTCAAAATAATGTCTCCATATATACGGGTGTAACTTGCGACGACGATGTTTTTCTGGGACCTTCGATGGTTTTTACAAATGTCATCAATCCACGCAGTGCTGTTAATCGTAAATCAGAATATTTGAGAACACATGTTGGTAAAGGTGCAAGTATAGGAGCTAATGCGACAATCGTTTGTGGTCACGACATAGGTATTTTCGCCTTTATCGGTGCTGGGGCTGTTGTTACAAAAGAAGTCTTACCCTACGCCCTCGTTGTTGGCAATCCTGCTCGACAAATGGGTTGGATGAGCGAATACGGACATCGTTTGCATTTTGATAAATCGGGGTGGGCAACTTGTCCTGAAAACAACGAGTCTTATCGTTTAGAAAATGGGAAAGTGACAAAATGGCAGGTTCATACTGAGGGGATATAATGTCTGTTTAATTGCAAAAGTAAAATAAGTTTTTTATATTTTTTTTCTATTACATTTGTTTGAAATTTCCATTGAATGGTACTATAAACTTACGCTGAACCATGTATGAAGTCTTATTAAGTTTTATAACCGCTTTTATTCCAAGTTACTTTATCATTCCATCCGTTATCAAAGTAGCCCATGAAAAGCACCTGTGCGACGAACCAGGTGAACGACGTTCACACATACAGAGTACACCTTCCTTAGGTGGCGTTGCCATTTTTGCAGGTCTGATGTTTTCCATGATATTTTGGATGCCTTTTGATGTGTTTGGGCAACTCCAATACACACTTTGCGCCTTCATCGTCATATTTCTCATTGGTGTTAAAGATGATATAATGCCGATTTCACCCTACAAAAAATTGCTGGGTGAGTTGATGGCGGCGGGGATTATTGTCTTAAAATCGGGTGTAAAAATTACGAGTTTGCATGGATTGTTCGGCATTGACAAAATTTATGATTGGTTTAGCATCTTGCTTTCAATATTCACAATTATTGTTATTATCAACTCATTCAATCTCATTGATGGCATTAATGGGCTGTCGGGCAGCATCACAACGGTTATTACGCTTACTTTAGGTACTTGGTTTTTTTATGTAGGCAGTAACCCGACAACACCGCCCAACATAGCTAATACAAGCATTGGTTTGTCCATTATGGCCTATTCACTGGCAGGGTCTATTATAGCTTTTTTAAAATACAACTTTACACCTGCAAAGATTTTTATGGGCGATACAGGTGCTTTGTTGCTTGGTTTGATTTCCTCCATTTTAGTCATAAAATTCATTGAAGTCAATCAATCGCTTGTCGGTCAAAACTCCTTGGCCATTAGTGCCAGTCCCGCCGTTGCCATAGGCATTTTGATTTTACCACTTTTTGATACAGCACGAGTGTTTACGATTCGGATACTGAGGGGTCGTTCGCCCTTCTCTCCCGATCGTCTACATATTCATCATTTATTGGTAGATTTTGGTTTCTCACACATGCAATCAACAGGGATTTTGGTAGGCGTTACCTTGTCTTTTATTGCTTTCGTCTTGTTTTTTCAAAATATCGGTACGTTCAAACTTCTCTTTATGGTCATTGCTTTGGCAACCATTTTAAGTTACTATTTGCAACGTATTGTTGAAAAAAGGAAATCACGTATGAGTGAGAAGTCTACTTTAAAAGCCGTTTGATTGCATAAAACCCCAATACATGGCTCATATTCCGTTTAAAAAAGTGCTTGTTCTTGCACCACATACCGACGATGGAGAATTAGGTTGCGGTGGCACTATTGCTAAACTCATTGAGCAAGGCAGCGAGGTGTTTTATGTCGCTTTTTCCGCTTGTGAACAGTCCGTTTTGCCACAATTTCCCAAGGATGTTTTGATAACAGAAGTCAAAGCAGCGACACAGATATTAGGTATAAAGCCCGAAAACTTGACTTTATTTAAGTACGATGTTCGGACTTTTAATTATCACAGGCAAGAGATTTTAGATGATATTATCAAGCTGAAAGCAAATATTGACCCTGATTTAGTTTTTGTACCTTCTCCAAATGATATTCATCAAGACCATGCAACCATCTCAAACGAAGCCATTCGAGCTTTCAAATTTACGTCCATTTTGTGTTATGAGTTGCCTTGGAACAACTTTACCTTTTCAACCACGTGTTTTTTTCATCTTGACGAAAAGCACATTGAGATAAAAGTAGAAGCATTGAAGAAATATCAATCGCAAGCCAGCCGCCCTTATGCCAATGAGGAATTTTTGAGATCATTAGCGCGTACAAGAGGCGTACAAATCGACACACGGTACGCAGAGGTGTTTGAGGTGGTGCGGTTAATCAATAATTGAGTTATTACAAGTATTTTTATGAAAAAGAATAGTAAAATCTATGTCGCTGGTCATCGCGGCATGGTCGGTTCAGCTATACTGAGGGGGCTTCGCAAAAATGGTTTTGAGAATCTCATTTTCAGAAAATCGAAAGAACTGGACCTCCGTGACCAAACGGCAGTCAACGAGTTTTTTAGAAAGGAACGCCCTGATTATGTTTTCTTAGCTGCCGCAAAAGTGGGCGGCATCATGGCAAATAACGTTTATCGCGCCGATTTTCTCTACGAAAACCTCATGATTCAGTCCAATGTCATCCATGCTGCCTATCAAATGGGTGTTCAGAAACTGATGTTTCTCGGTTCGTCGTGCATTTATCCCAAACTTGCACCGCAACCCTTGAAAGAGGAATACCTACTTACAGGTTTACTCGAACCGACGAATGAACCTTATGCCATTGCTAAAATAGCGGGTATCAAAATGTGTGATGCCTATCGGGCGCAATATGGTTGTTCTTTCATTTCGGCGATGCCGACCAATCTATATGGTCCAAATGACAATTACGATTTGCAAAATTCACACGTCCTTCCTGCCTTGATTCGCAAATTTTTGACCGCCAAGAAAAACGGCGACCCTTCCGTTATTTTGTGGGGAACGGGTACGCCACTTCGTGAGTTTATGCACGCCGATGATTTGGCAGACGCTTGTTTGTTTTTGATGGAAAACTTTGATGAAGAAGGTTTTGTCAACGTCGGAACAGGGGTTGATTTGACGATTCGAGAATTATCTGAAATGATAAAAAAGATTGTAGGCTACGAAGGCGATATTATTCAAGACACGACAAAACCCGACGGTACACCTCGTAAATTGATGGACGTATCAAAAATACATGCTATGGGTTGGCAACATCAAATTTCTTTAGAAGAAGGTATAAGAAGCGTTGTGGAAGAAGTGAGAGAGATGTTTTAGTAGCATATTTAAACAAATTTTCAATTTATACTGAGGGGTCAACATTCACCTCAAAGATGTAAACAAGTTATGAATCCTAATCACTACGTCGCCATCATGGCAGGCGGTGTCGGTAGCCGTTTTTGGCCAGCCAGCCGCGAAGAAAGACCTAAACAATTTCTTGATATTCTGGGTACAGGCAAATCACTGTTACAAATCACTTATGAGCGTTTTTTGCCACTCATTCCTAAGGAAAATATCTTTATTGTCACCAATGTAGGTTATAGAGATTTAATCAAAGAGCAGTTGCCCGATGTAACCGACAATCAAATCCTTGCAGAACCAAGTCGTAACAATACAGCACCTTGCTTGGCTTATACCGCATTTAAGTTGCAAAGCCTTAATCCAGAGGCGACTTTTGTGGTCGCGTCAAGTGACCATTTGATTTTGAAAGAAGCGGTTTTTTTGGGGAATATCAAACAAGCCCTTGATTTTGCCAGTCAAAAAGAGGCTATTGTCACGCTTGGTATTACGCCTACTTCACCTAATACAGGTTATGGTTATGTGCAGTACAATGGTAACGATGCTAATAAAGATGGCATATATAAAGTGATGAGTTTTAAAGAAAAGCCGAACTTAGAGACAGCGCAGGAATTTTTGAAAGCTGGAAACTATGTTTGGAATGCGGGCATTTTTATATGGTCTGTCAAAACACTTTTGAAGTCCTTTAAGCAAAACGCAGAAGACATTTATGACATATTGAAAAGCGGTGTAAGATCTTACAATACTGAGGGGGAGCAAAATTTTATCAATGAGCATTATCCCACAACACGTTCAATATCAATAGATTATGCCATTTTAGAAAAGGCGGACAATGTCTACACGATTCCAGGAGATTTTGGATGGTCAGATTTAGGTACATGGGGAGCTTTGTATGAAGAATCAAAAAAAGATGCAGAAGCCAATGTGATACTGGGCGATAATATTTTAATTTATGACAGCACAAACTGCCTCGTTCGCGCCCCACATGAAAAGCTCGTTATACTGAGGGGTCTTGATGACTACATAGTGGTTGATGAAAACGATGCTTTGTTGATTTATCCAAAAGCAAAAGAGCAAGAAATAAAGCAAGTGACAGAAACGATTAAAAAATTGAAAGGGCTAAAATATCTTTAATTACACCTATTAAACGGTCCTTCAAATTTATCTTTTGGAAAAAAAGACACTAAAAGTTGCACTTGTTGCCAATTCTTCTTGGAATATTTACAATTTTCGACTGAATATACTTGAGTCCCTACTTGAAAAAGGCTATGAAGTTATTGTCATCGCACCTTTAGATATTTACAGTCATTATAGCAATAACTTTCCAACTGTTAGGCATATTCCGCTTCGACATTTGGCGCGTCGTAGTCTCAATCCGTTTCACGATTTACTATTCGTTTTAGAGCTATTTTCAATTTATCGTAAGGAACATCCTGATATTTTATTGCATTACACCATAAAACCCAATATTTATGGTGGCATCGTGTCTCGGTTTTTAGGCTTGCCAACCATTGCGTGCATTACAGGTTTAGGCTATACGTTTATCAATACAGGTTTTGTTCATTGGCTTACAAAGCATTTATATAAGTTTGCTTTTGGACGTGTAGAGCGTGTTATTTTTGAAAACATAGATGATCGCTTACTTTTTAATGATTTAAAAATCGTTGAAGCCGCAAAATCGGTTTCCGTCAAAGGTTGTGGTATCAATATCGAGCGATTTTACCCCATGCCACATTGGGAGAAATCGCTACAAAACGCCCGAGTGTTTACATTCATCGGGCGTTTTTTGCATGATAAAGGCATCGTCGAATTTGTTGAAGCGGCTCGTTTGGTCAAGCAAAAATATCCAGAAACTTTGTTTTGGTTAGTCGGAGAGATTGACAACGACAATCCAGCCGCCATTCACTCCAATATACTGAGGGGTTGGATTTTAGAAGGATTGATTGAAAACAAAGGTTTTATGGACGATGTGCGACCGTTTATTGCTGCCAGTGATTGTATTGTTTGCCCATCCTATCGTGAAGCCATTCCGCGTGTTCTTCAAGAAGGTATGGCAATGGAAAGAGCCATCATTACCACGGATGTGGCGGGTTGTCGGGAAGCGGTAGACGAGGGTATTAATGGCTTTTTAGTACCTGTAAAATCGGCAAAAGCCTTAGCAGAAGCGATGTGCCGCTTGATTGAATTACCCGATGATAGGCGTGCTGAAATGGGTAAAAAAGGTCGTGAAAAAGTGTTACGTGAATTTGACCAAAGACTCATTGCGGCGGACATTCTAACAGTCATTGAAACAGTTATACACCCTACAAACTAAGCACCAGTTTGAAACTTGCTGTCATTTAAACTCACACTAAAATTATACACTTTTTTGAAAAACATACTTTTTTTAACCTACTATTTACCCCCTATTCGTTCTGTAGGTGTTCGGCGCAATTATCTTGTCATGCAGCATGTGGCAGCTCATTTTGAGCAACTCTTTGCCATCACCACCACCAACAGGCATTGCTTACCCCTTGAAAATCAACCACTTGACTTTGTTGAAGTTCATGAAGCCCGTACTTTAGATTACAGAACGGTCAGCACTTGGTTCAAAAAAGAGAGGGCAAACGTTCATTTTTCAGAAGGCTCAAAATCAAGTGGGTTGGGTCAGTTTTTGGTTAAACTCAATCGCAGTTTTCCTTTCACTTTGTTGTGGGGAGAAGGCGGTTTGGTGTATATTATTCACAGCTTTTTTATTGCGCTTAGATTGATGCGCAAAAACAAAATTTGCTATATTTATTCCTCCTTTTTGCCTTATTCTGACCATGTGGTTGCCCATTTGCTCAAAATATTTTACCCAAAACTTGTTTGGATAGCCGATTTTCGAGATTTGCATGTTGAACCGCATTATGATATTGTTTTTTGGCGACCTTTTCAACATTGGTGCAATCGTCAAATTCTGAAAAGAGCAGACCTCGTAACGACTGTTTCAGCAGGTTTAGCAAAACATCTAAGAGCCTATCATTCAAACGTTTATGTTTTTCAAAACGGCATAAGCCCCCTCAGTATAAATGATCAAAAATCACTTTCCAAGGACGATTTTCCTTCAAAGTTTACCATTTGTTATACAGGTTCTTTGTTTGGAAATGATAGAAATCCCACTCTTATACTCGCTATTATTAGAGAATTAGTGACGGAAGGTTTATTGACAACAACCAATTTTCAGTTTGTTTATGCTGGAAAAGACACTAAATTGTGGTTGGATTGGGTGGAAAGTTTTGACTTGACTTCTTTTTTCAAAAGTTATGGCATGGTCACTCTTGACGAAGCCAAACACCTACAACGAACCAGTCATATCAACCTTTTACTGACTTCAGCTACGCCAGAATGGACAGGCGTTATGACGGGTAAGTTTTATGAATATTTGGCAGCAAAACAACCCATAATTGTACTCGTAAATGGGACACAAGATATTGAGTTTGAAACAATTATGAATAAACTACATGCGGGCTGTGTCGTTTACAATGACCGTTCTTACGATGAATTACGTTATTATATTTTGACCCTTTTTCATCAATTTCAAAAAAACGGTAAAGTTGAGCAGACGATTTTAGTAGAGAAACTAAAGGAGTTTGAATGGTCTTTTACAATCCAAAAATTGATAGCTAAGATTGAGGACGTAACGAAATAGCTTATTTCTTTTACTTACTTTTATTGTGAAACAAAAAAAATACAAAATCCTCACTGTTGTAGGTGCGCGTCCCCAATTCATCAAAGCAGCACCCCTCAGTAAAGCGATTGCAGAAAGTGAACAATTAGAAGAAGTGCTTGTTCACACGGGACAACACTATGATTACGAGCTTTCGCAGCAATTTTTTGACGAATTGGGTTTACCGACTCCTCAGTACAATCTCGAAATAGGCAGTGGTCGTCATGCTTTTCAGATGGGGCAGATACTCATCAAATTGGACGCTGTTTTAGAAAAAGAAAAGCCAGATATGGTCGTCGTTTTTGGTGATACAAATTCGACATCTGCCGCTGCGATTACAGCCGCAAAAAATAATATTCCGTTGGCGCACGTCGAAGCGGGTTTAAGAGAATGGAACAAACGTATTCCAGAAGAGATTAATAAATTATTGACCGATTCTGTTACGGATTTGTATTTCTGCCCCACCCAAACTGGTGTTGAAAACCTCAAAAAACAAGGCATTACTGAGGGGGTGCATTTGGTAGGCGATATTGGTATTGATTTGATTGTCAACAATTTAGAAAGAATTAATACAGCTAAAGTTCCTTTGTTTAATCGTCTAAACGAATCCCTAATAACGAATAACCAACAAACAATTACTGAGGGGGGGTATTTTTTTATGACTTGCCACCGTGCCAGTAATACCGATGATGTGGCACACCTAAAACAGATTTTATCTGTTTTTGATGAGATTAAAGAACCTATCATTTTTCCAATTCATCCACGAACGAGGGCAACAATTGAAAAATATCATTTGCAACATCTTTTAGAAAAATCGCATGTACAAGTGATTGACCCTATAGGTTTTTGGGAGACTCAGACGCTGATTCGCCATGCTAAAATGGTATTGACGGATTCGGGCGGTGTGGTCAAGGAAGCTTATTTTCATCGGGTGAGGTGTTGCATTATGGATAATCAAATTGAATGGATTGAAGCGGTCAATGAAGGTTGGAGTAAAATAACTGGGGCAAATCGCTTGCAAATATGTGAAGCTATAAAAACTTTTAAGACACCGTCAGTGTTTAGTCATTTTTTAGGTCACGGAACGGCCGCCCAACAAATAGTTGTTATCATCAATAGTTTTCTAAAAAAAAGAACTTAAAGTGGTTGAGTTTTTGTTTCTTTGTGGCAAATACTAAGTTAAGAGTTTAAATATGAAAAGAATTTTATTGTCCCTCATTGTATTGGTAGTCAACCGATTACGATGAGATTCATAACCTCTTTTCATTTAACAACTTAATATCACAACTACTTGATGACTATTTCCATACATCAGCCTAATTTTTTGCCTTGGATAGGCTATTTCTATAAAATTTGGGCAAGTGACATTTTCGTTTTACATGACCATGTCGAATATACTAAACACAGCTTTACCAAACGGGTGTTTATACGCAAGTACCCCGCAACCTGTGAACAAGACTACCTGATTGTTCCTTTAAGACGGCATAGCGATTTTGCATTGATAAGTGATTTGAAAATTTGTCATGAACAGAATTGGCAACAAAAACAGATTAATAAAATCTACTACGTTTATCATAAAGCACCTTTCTTCAATGACTATTTTCCAGTCCTTGAACGGTCTATTCTATCGAGTAGTGA
Source organism: Saprospiraceae bacterium (assembly GCA_031411275.1). GTDB lineage: Bacteria > Bacteroidota > Bacteroidia > Chitinophagales > Saprospiraceae > JAAFJT01. The sequence goes on from JANOAU010000051.1 coordinate 69,402, forward strand.
TTTAATTTACTTAGCGGAGTTCAACAGGCAATTGATTCTGGATATTCTTAGTTTTTTAAATATTGATAGAAAAATTGTCCTTTCTTCCGAATTACCTGTTCGGGGTTTTCAAGCCGATGAATACAATGCTGAACTGGTGGCTTATTTGGGAGGCGATTTATATATCAGTGGAACAGGTGCAAAGAAATACCAGTTTAATGCCACGTATGCTGACCGCGGTATTTCCTTGATATACAATGAATTAGGGGATTATTTAATAAACAACCCCCCTCAGTATCCCATTCAATTTGATGTAAGTTTGAGTATTTTAGATGCTCTATTTTATATCGGACCGGAGGGTATTTTAGATATTTTTAAAGCCTACCAAGATGTTTCTTTAGAAAAAATAGAGCTTGATGAAAGTCTTATTTTAGCCTAATATAAGGGGCGATAAAACGTGAGGGATGTATTTTAAAATCATTGGCTCACTTTCAAACAAGGGTCAATTCTGTAATGGAATTGACCCTTTTTAGGTTTTCAAGCGTATTTTTCAAAACCTGTCATTGTGATTCCTTTGTTTTATCTTAAAACCTGCACATCTCCTACCTCCAATTTTTCTACAATTCTGTCCCCTACATGGGCTTTTATTTTAAGAAACCAAACATACATATCTGACTGAGCGGGCTGACCGTTGAAAGTGCCATCCCAAGCTGCGTTGCGGTCTATTGTCTTAAAAATCAGGCTGCCCCAACGATTGAAAACAGCAAATTCAAAATCTGTTATTGGAAATTCTGCTTGAATAAATGCACTGAACGTGTCATTCTGACCATCCCCATTGGGAGAAAAAGCGTTTGGTACATAAATTTTGATGGCGCAATTCACAAAATTTACTTTGTACGTTTCTTTGTATTGCCCGCAAGCATTGGCGATTTGAGCGGTATAAATGCCTGTTTTTTGAATACGTAGGGTGTCTTTCATACTCTTGTCCTGCCACATTATCGTATCGTCTTTCCGACCTGTTCCTACTTTCAACAATATGCTTTTATCGAAACAGATAGTCGTATCAATCATCTTTTGAGGTTTATAGCGCGGCAGTATATGGACAGTTATTTGTTGTTCAGTTGAACAACTCAAATTACCTATGTCATAAGTAATAGAAACGCTATACATGCCGCTTTTGGTGATGCGATACTGAGGGGTTGTCAAGCCGTCTTGCCATTTATATGTTGCGGGTAGTTGCGTTTTGACTTTCAAAAGAAGGGTATCTCCTGTACAAATCGAGGTATCTTTTGGCAATTCAAGATTTAAAGGAATAAGCAACACATCGTCAATGAGGTAAGAGCCGAGTAATACCAAAGGGTTTGCGTTATTGACAAATTTTTGAATATTTGTGCTGTCTTTCCTTTTGAAATTGCCAATAATGGCATATTCCTCTCCCCCTTTTGCTGTAAAGCACCCTGAAATTTCAGTCCAAGTTGTATCTACTATTTTATTATTTTCAATAGCTGGTATTAGGTTGATAGCACCTTGCCCAGAGGGTGCATCTTTCGGATATTCGTTTGAGAATGCTATCGCTTGATTGTTAGTTTTACAAAAGCCTTCAATATTGTTGTTGAATATACAACGCATATACATTCTAAAAAAATAGCGAGCATTTTGGACAAGCGGTTTTTTCAATTTGGCTACTATATAACTTCTAAAATCGCTTTTAGGGGCGCGGGTATCGTTATACCACATCAAAATATATTGTGTGGCTGTGTCAGTCCGTGCCTCTACTTTTGCAAGAATATAGGGTCGCCAAAAATCATCATCACAAAGATTGGTTGATACAGATCCCATTAAAGTGGGTTGACTCCAATCTGTTGTTAACTTAAAAGTGTCTTTACTTTGGGTATTGATGCAACTTGTATACGCTTCAAAACTGGGATTGGGCAATAGGTTCGCCTGTGCCAAAAGGGATAATGGCTTGAAAAAGAATAATATAAGCATGTAGAATGTGCTAAATGTTTTCATAATGCTCGTTTTTTAAAGAAAAGAACCGTGAGCCTCTTTTCGAAAAAGACAAAAATACAATGATGATTGTATGTTTTTCTCTCCCTCATTATTTTATAGTTTTAAGAACTGTAAAAGAGATTTGTTATCTAAAAAAGAGATGTTTTAATAAAAAAAGAGGCATTTCCGATATTCGGAAATAGCCTCCACACGAGATAAACACAAAAACTTATTCTTTATTTAGTTGAAAGTTGATAGTGCATAGTTGATAGTGTATAGTTGATAAGATAAAACTGACTATGCACTATCAACTATGCACTATCAACTAAATTACTTGTTTTCAAAGACGACTTTTTTACTCAAAATCCCACCTTCAAACTTCACTTTAGCGATATACATACCTGTTGGCAATGAGCCGCGCATCATATTGAAAGAGTGATTGTTGACCTTTGCCACTTGGCGCACGAGGCGACCACTCATGTCATACAACTCTATGGCTTGCATTGGGTTGTAGACTTCGCTTTCGAAAGTGATATAGCTTTGCGCTGGATTGGGTGCAATGGAGAGTTTTGTTGTTTCTTTATTCAATAAATCTTCAGTACTTGTCACAACGCCTGCACAAGATAGTGCCATAGCAACGCATGCACGAGGAGTGATAAAAGTCATGATAGAGTCAATATAAAGTTTTGCTTTTGTGGCACTCATACCCGGATTGTTAGCCAAAGACGATGAATCACGACCGAATTTATTTGTTGCAATGGTCGTATCTGTACTCCACCATTGATATGGTGATGAGTCATTGGTTGAACGACCAATAATTGGAAATAAACCAGAAGCATAGGAAGATGCAAAACCACTGGCACTATTACGAGTTGCGACGAGGTTTTTGTACGGGTCGTAAGCAGCCGTTAATTTTTTGAATGCATTGTTGATGCCCAAACTATCAGCTTTCAAAGATACCCAATGGCTGCCTTGAACTTGAACAACAGGTAAAGAAACACCGTTACCGATTGGCACACCTAAGACACCGTCGCGGTAAGGTGCGTTTTGGTCATAAGGTGCCGCGATAGATATTATAGGTGTACTTGCAGAGTCGAGCCATGTAATATCGCCCAATGCACCACCCATATTGACGGTTAAGCGGTAGTTTGATGTTCTTGCAGCTAAATTTGGTACGTGTAGGGTATCGCCAACTGGATAAGGGAAACCTACTGGTGAGCGAGTCGCTGTGTCTGGAGCCGTGCCGAAAATGTTTCCATTATAGGCTTCAACCACCATTGGTATTACATTACTACCTGATGCAATTGTAAATTTACCTTGTGGATATCTTGTTGTTAGTATTTCACTGTACTTGTCAAGTGATGCCATACCCAAAGCAATATAGCCACCTGTGCCTTCTCCGATGACCATGATACGTGTTGTATCAATCTTAAGTGCTGTAGCATTGGCTTTAAAATAACGTACAGCACTACGAGCGTCTTGAATACCACGATAAGCAGCATTGATAAGACCATAAATACGGTCAGTCTGTTGAGATGCGATTGGATTCCAGCCTAAACGATAGTCAATGGATGCCGACACGTAACCGAGTTTTGCAAAACGAGTACACATTTCGACAGCGATTGAGTCTGTACGGTCGCCAGTAGGAGAACTACGTACTGATTTCGGTAAGAAGTTTCCAGTTGGAATGAAAATCATCAATGGACGACTGGTGACTGCATCGCCTGTTGGTTCATAAATATCGCAGACTAATGGTTGACGCATTGTATGACCTGTAACTGATAGAGTTAAGGCTGTAAAGTTTTGACCATAAATAGCTGTTGATTTTGTTACAGCTGTGAACTGCGGCGTCAAATAACGTTGAGCATTTAGTGAGAAAATAGAACAACAAGCGAATAGTAATAAGAGTAAATTTTGTTTTTTCATAATTGAATTTTAAAAATTTAGTGAATTATGTTTTATAAAAAATAGAAAAAATGTATTTGTGCAACAAAAATAACATTTTATACTGAGAGGTGTAATAAAGGGTAGTTAAATATTTTGAACAGCCCTTTATTACAGGATTTATTTTTTTACGAAGTCATAAAGTAATGATATATAAGCCATTCGCCCGATACGTGGTCCGCCATAAGTTTGAAATTGTTTTTTATTCAAGACATTTGATGCACCGATTTTCAAGGTGCTATTAGCTTTAGGAAACATATAACTGACTTGTGCATCGAGTAAGTCATACGTTGGAATAGCCCCAGTAAATTGTGGTGAGCCTTCAAATATAAAGCCTTTTATCCATTTATAGTTGACGTTGAAGCTGAAATTATAGGTATTGCCAATTTTTACTTCACGTCCTGAAATACTGACATTGAACTTGTGTGGAGGCGTATTGAAGGCAGGAATAATCGGGTCATCTGTTTTTGTATTCAAAATGTTCCATGAGTAATTACCCGCTAATTGAAAGTATTTTGCAAAATAGTGATTTGCCCCAATGGAGAAACCTTGGGTAGTGACACGGCTAAGTGCATTAGACGCAACTCGATATGCCTGAATATTTTTAGGAATACCAGAGGTAGCATCGAAGTCTGATCTAATGCCTATTTGATAACCAATAAAATCATTGTAAAAACTGTAATAATAGCTCATATCTACAAACGTATTATTGAATAAGGTCGTCCGATAGCCAATTTCAAAGGATTTAACTTTTTCAGGTTGTATGGCATCAACACTGAAATATCTACGGAATTTAGGATTGAAACTGCTATCAATATAGGTCGTAAAATCATCAACACTAATGAGTCTATCAAAACCACTGACATTACCTGCTAATATAGCACGTCCGACATTTAAGTTCAAGTATTGGTCGTTCAAAGTTGGGTTACGAATGGCTGATGAGAAGCTCAAGCGTACAAAATTTGTATTGTTAGGTTGCCAAACGAGTGATGCAGCAGGAGAAAATAAGTGTTTAAAATTCTGATTTTTATCCATACGGATTGTTGCATTTACTTTGAATTTATCATCTGAAAATCTCTTTTCAATGCCTGTATATAGACCATATTCAAAGTTTGTAATTCTTCGGCTGCCTGTATCAATAAAGATTGTTCCTTTTGAAAGTGGGGTGTAAAGACGCGTATTAGCACCCACAGTCCAGTCGTTCAAACCTTTTGGTTTGAAATGGTACTCGCCATGTGCATGATAAAGAGCGGATTTGTCATAAAAACCAGTACCCCCTGTTTCAACATCTCTTATGTTTGATTTTGTAGAAATAATGCGATTAAATTCATCTGTAAATTTTTGTGTACCAACTTCATATGGAGGGAATTTAGCTTGAAAAGTATTGGCATAATTTCTTGCATCGCTGTGCCATTGCGCCAAAAGCCCTTGATTATTTGCCAGCCAAGTTGCCGCTTTCTCTCTATCAAACACCCCTTTAATCGAACCATCGGGATTGACGACGATTTCAAGTTGTGGATAACCTCTATTGTAGGCTGCTGAGTCAACGCGTTGTGCCCAATAGCGGGTGTAGTCGTCACGCCATGTATTATCCGATTTGTTTTTCTTTTGTAGCAAAAGAGCCGTAAAGTAAGGGTCATAAGAATCCCCAGCATCCTCATTTGTAGCAAAAACACGGATAAAATATTTGTCTCGTTTGCGTAATTCTAAGCGATTTTGAAAAAACAAGATGTTTTTCAAACTAAAACGGTTATCGCCTTGATAAACAGTTGTACCACTGCCAAAACTTGAAGAAACAATAAATTCAGATGAATTTTCTTGTGCTGCTGGATTCAAGCGGAAGTGAACAGCTGCATTGGCTTTGACGTTCTTTGTGTTATAATCAACCAAATCTATTTCATTGTAACCAGGTCTGTGGAATTGCCCGAGTCCGACATAATACCACGGTTGTCTTTTATTGGTTTCAGTATAGTCATAGGTCGCATCACGCTCGTCACCATATCGGTTAACCGCATCGTAACCGCCTTTATTGTCTCTACTTGTTTTCGTATCATAAACGGGGTCATAATTGGTGGCTTCCCAGTCATAAGCTTGTAAACGGAATAGGTTGAGTTTATAGGCAACCCAATCATTGCCATTCTTATTTTTTACGGAATTGGCATAACGGATAGATGCCTCTAACAAATTACGCTCACCTACTTTTACTTGTGCTGCCAATCCTTTTTGAAAAAAGGGATTTTTGGTTTCCATTGAAAGTACACCGTTAAAGGCATTGGGTCCGTAAAAGGCAGAACTGGCACCCACAATTAAATCTGCCTTCAAAACATCCAGTTCAGAAGAACCTAAGAAGTTACCAAGCGAAAAGTTAAGCCCAGGCGATTGATTATCCACACCATCAATAATTTGGAGTGAACGGACAGGGCTTGTCGAGTTAAAACCACGCGTATTAATAATTGTGAAACCAATACTTGCTGTGGTTAAATCAACGCCTTTTAAAGTACCCATACCTTCATAAAAACTAACGGATGCGGTTTGTTTTATAGCCAATCTATCCATCGTTTCGACGGTCAAAGGCGCAGCCTTCTGTTTTTCGGAAATACGTTGTCCTTTGATTTCCACGACATCAATTGTTTTAGTCTCATTTCCAAGTTTTATACTGAGGGGGTATTTTGTGTCATCCGTAATAGGTAATTCAAGCGTTTCAAACCCAATGAATGAGATTTGAAGGGTAAAAGGAGGTTTTTGATCGGTTGTGAATTGAAACAGACCGTCAAAGTCAGTTTGTGCGCCCGTCGTCGTTCCTTTAATAAGGGCTGTTGAGCCCACTAAAACTTCGCCTGTGCCAGCGTCTATAATTTTTCCTTTGATAACTGTTTGAGAAACAGCGATGTGGGAAACAAGTAAAAGTATCGAAAAGACGAAAAGTCGTTCCAATGTTTGTTTAAGTAATATTATCTTCATACTCTTATTGCGTTAATTCATAAATAAAATTTCTTGCAAAGGTGAAGTTAGTGAATTTTCGCTGAACGCAAAATTATTTAACAAGATTTAGAATCCCAAAAATTTCTTTGCAGAATTAGCAACATATTTTTGAAGAATATAAATAACAATATTCCGTTAGAATGCGGTTTTGTACAATAATGTCTATGTTATTAAAATCCTTCGCTAAATTTTTACGGTCATTAAAGAGCATTAAAAAGCCCCCGATACAATCTGCATCGGAGGCTTTTTTTAGTTATTGATTGATTGGTTATTGGGAAATTGATTATTAGTCATGACTAAATCAATCTCTAATATCCACTTACCCAATCCCCAATTTCTATTTCACTTCTTCATAAGTCGCATCTTCGACTGTGCTGCCATTGTCTGTACCAGTATCAGACGACCCCTCAGTATTTGCACCGTTTTGTGCAGCATCTGATTGTTGAGTCGCATTATACATGTCTTGGCTCGCAGCTTGCCAAGCGGTATTCAAGGCAGCCATAGCTGTATCAATACCCGCTTCGTCTTGTGCTTGAAGAGCCGTTTTGAGTTCAGCCACTGCCGTTTCGATTGCACCTTTTTTCTCAGCAGGAATTTTGTCGCCGTATTCTTTCAGTTGTTTTTCCGTTTGGAAAACAAGACTGTCTGCTTGATTCAGTTTCTCTGCCGTTTCACGTGCTTTGCGATCAGCATCAGCATTTACTTCAGCTTCTTGCTTCATACGAGCAATTTCTTCTTTCGATAAACCTGTACCCGCTTCAATTCTGACGGTTTGTTGCTTGCCTGTACCTTTATCATGTGCCGTCACATTGATGATACCATTAGCGTCAATGTCAAAAGTGACTTCTACTTGCGGCACACCGCGTGGCGCAGGTGGAATGCCATCGAGGACGAAACGACCAATCGGACGATTGTCGCGTGCCATCGGGCGTTCACCTTGCAATACATGGATTTCAACAGATGGTTGATTGTCAGCAGCCGTCGAATAAACTTTTGATTTTTTAGACGGTATCGTTGTATTTGATTCAATTACAACATCATACATACCACCCATAACTTCTATACCCAAAGACAAAGGCGTTACGTCAAGTAACAATACGTCTTTCACTTCACCTGTCAAAACACCACCTTGAATGGCAGCACCAATCGCTACAACTTCATCAGGGTTGACACTTTTGTTTGGTTTTTTGCCAAAAAACGACTCAACCACTTCTTGAATTTTCGGAATCCGTGTTGAACCACCAACAAGGATAATTTCGTCAATATCACTGGCTTTCAAGCCCGCATCTTTCAATGCCAAACGGCACGGCTCAAGTGTACGTTGTACAAGCGTATCTGCCAATTGCTCAAATTTAGCACGTGTTAATTTTGTTACCAAGTGTTTTGGCACACCGTCAACTGCTGTAATGTAAGGCAAGTTGATTTCTGTCTCTTGAGAAGATGACAACTCGATTTTAGCTTTTTCAGCCGCATCTTTCAAGCGTTGGAGAGCCATTGGGTCGCGTTTCAAGTCAATCGCTTCTTGTGATTTGAACTCTGCTGCCAGCCAGTCAATAATAACGTGGTCGAAGTCATCACCACCCAAATGCGTATCGCCATTGGTTGATTTTACTTCAAAAACACCACCACCGAGTTCCAAAATCGAAATATCGAAAGTACCGCCGCCTAAGTCATAAACTGCGATTTTCATATCCTTGCTACGCTTGTCCATACCATACGCCAAAGCCGCAGCCGTTGGCTCGTTGATGATACGTTTTACGGTCAAACCAGCGACTTCACCCGCTTCTTTCGTTGCTTGCCGTTGCGAGTCATTGAAATAAGCTGGCACCGTGATAACTGCTTCTGTAACACCTTGACCCAAGAAGTCTTCAGCGACTTTTTTCATTTTTTGCAACACCATTGCGCTGATTTCTTGCGCTGTGTAGTTGCGGTCGTCAATAGCGACACGTACAGTGTCATTGTCGCCACGTATAACTTTATATGCAGCACGCTCGATTTCGTGATGATTTTGAACTTCACTATAGCGTTGACCCATGAAGCGTTTGATAGAGGCAACCGTTTTTGTTGGATTCGTAATCGCTTGACGTTTTGCAGGGTCGCCAATTTTGCGTTCGCCATTCGGCATAAATGCCACTACTGAGGGGGTCGTTCTACGCCCTTCCTCATTAGCAATGACAACGGGTTCATTGCCTTCCATAACAGCAACACAAGAGTTTGTTGTTCCTAAGTCTATACCTATGATTTTGCCCATAACTTTATTCGTTATTTATTAATGAGTTATTTTTTATTATTGAAATATTATTTTTCTGTTTTGAAAACACTTTTTAATCAGCAAAGTAAGTGCCATGCCACAAAATGGGGCATAATGGCAGTTTTTGCCCTTTCTTTTTTTTTTTAAGGGAAAATATGTCGGTTTAAATTGTTTGGAACTGACGAAATGTCAGTTTTTGCTTGAAATAACTGAGGGGGGTGTTTGTTTAGAAAATAGGAGTACAGTCTTTACTTTTGAGAAAAATGTTGAAATTTTAAATCATTCTAACAGTCATAATGCACAAAATGAAATAATATCCTGAACTCAAGGAGTGCTTTTCTCTTTTGATACAAGCTCACTAAACTGGGAATAATATTACACGCCTTTTTACTTTCTATTTTACCGTTTTGTCACAAATCTTTGAAATATTTTACCAACTGATTTACTATTTTTGCGAAAGAATCAAGTTCACAAGCTTTATCAAACAATCCAATGCTCAAAATGAAAAACCTTAATTTATTTATTGTTTGCCTTGTACTCGTATCGAGTATGTATGGTCAAAACAAAAAAGCGCTCGTAGGTGGCACTTTGATTGATGGTTTTGGTGGCACACCGCTACGCAATTCTGTTATCCTTATCGAAGGCGAAAAAATTGTTAAAATAGGTCAAGTCGGTGCTATCGACATTCCAAAGGATGCAGAAGTCATTTCTACTGAGGGGATGTCTGTATTGCCTGGATTATGGGATATGCATGTTCATCTGATGATAAATGGACATTCGGATTATACACATTGGGACAAAACCTATTTGCCTGTCCTTGAATCCGTCATTATGCCCGCCTCTGCCAAGCAGTTGTTGTTAGCGGGTGTGACCAGCGCACGTGATTTGGGCGCACCACTCGAAGCATCAATTAATGTCCGCAACGCCATCAATAATGGAAAACTCGACGGACCAACCATGTATATGTCGGGCCCATTTATTCAGCATGAACCATATCCCGGCACAGAGGCGTTTCGTTGGGGCGTAAAAGGTGTGGCCGATGCGCGGGCTAAAGTTCAGAAACTCGCCAAAGCAGGGGTGGATTGCATCAAATTGATTGACCAAGACCAAATGGAGATGGATGAAGTCATGGCAGTGGTTGATGAAGCCCATAAATGGAAACTGAAAGTGGTCGCACACAGCCATCGACCGGAAGAAATTCGGCGTGCGCTTAAAGCGGGTGCGGATTGTTTCGAACATACAGGCTTAGCTATGGCACCCGAATATCCCGAAGACATTATTACTATGATACGTGAACGAACAGCGAACTCTAATTCCAAATTGTTTTGGACACCCACAATTGAAGGTCTGTTCAATTACGATTATGTGCGCGACAATTCCGAGATGCTTGACAATCCGTCATGGAAAGTAGGTTTACCTGATTCGATTGTGCGGGATATCCAAGAGAGTTTGCGCTATCCTTCGCGTTTGAGTTATTTTCAAGTGACGGCATACCGCAAACCAACATTAAAGAGGAAGTTTCAACAACTTAAAGAAAGCGGCGTGGTCATGTTGATAGGGACAGATTCGGGTATTCCGATGAAGTTTCACAGCCAAAGCACTTGGAATGAACTCGATATTTGGGTACGTGAAATGGGCATTGACCCTTTGCTCGCCATTAAATCTGCTACATACTGGCCCTCCGTATTTCAAGGTGTAGAGGATAAAGTCGGTACTGTTTCAGAAGGTAAACAAGCGGATATTATCGCTGTACGTGGCGATGTGTTGCGGTATATCAATCTATTGCAACGAGTAGATATCGTGTTTAAGAAAGGTAAGCGTTATAAATAAACGGAATAATGAGGCATTTCTTTCTTGGAATCGGTTATTATTCCTTTTTTTGCAGCATCAAACGGATTTCTTTTTGTTCATAACACATCATTTCAAACGCTCTTTATGAAAAGCCAAGACATTGAACACCTCAAAAATGTCCTACAGAAAACGGCAGATTTAACGGAAGCAGACCGTTTTAAGCTTCTCGAATTGCTCAATACATTTAGTGGTTATGGTTTAGTTTGGATTGACAAACAAGAAGAAGATGAAAACAAAATTCTGAATGGGCAAATGCCTATTTTGAGAGAAAACCATCAGCGCTATATCAAAGCTCGAAAAGAGACCCCTCAGTATGAAGCCCTACAAAATGGATTAGAACTCCAAATAACTTTAGCAAATACCCTTGAAAAGCCTACACCACACCATCTACTCATTGAGGGTGACAACTTACCCGCACTTACTGCTTTGACCTATACGCATGAAGAGGCGATTGATGTTATTTACATTGACCCGCCTTATAATACAGGTAATAAAGATTTTAAATACAATGACCGCTTTGTGGACAAAGATGACCCATATCGGCATTCAAAATGGCTGTCATTTATGCACAAACGTCTGTTGTTGGCGAAAAGGCTGCTGAAAGAAACAGCACTTATTTTTATCTCAATTGATGATAATGAGCAAGCAAATTTGAAGTTGTTATGCGATGAAGTGTTTGGGGAAGACAATTTTATTCAAGACTTGATATGGCAAAACAAATACACGGTATCAAATGATGCCAAGTTTTTTTCAAAGCAACATGATTATGTCTTGTGTTATGCAAAAGATACGACACGTTTAAAAATAAACCTGCTCGAAAAGACAAAAGAAGCCAAAGCGCGATATAGAAATCCCGATAATGATGACCGAGGTGATTGGAAGGCAACACCTTTAGATGCGAGAAGTGGTTCTGCGGCAAACATCTTTGAGATGGAATTTCCGAATGGTATTACTTGGAAACCAACGGAAGGACGTTATGCCGTTTATTCTAAGGAGAAATTATTGAATCTGTACAGTGCCAATAGATTATGGTTTGGAAAAAAAGGTCATGCGAAGCCCTCAAAGAAAACATTTGCTACGGAAGTGGCTCAAGGCATGAAATGTGGCAGTATTCTAAAATTTGATTTATTCGGACACACCCACAAAGCCAATGACCAACTGTCTGAAATATTAGGAAAAGGCAAATTTACCAGCCCAAAACCTACGGATTTGATAGAGAAACTATTGGAATTGACGACATCTGCAACAACCGATAGTCCTCCCATCATACTCGATTTCTTTGCAGGTAGTGGCACAACCTTACATGCTGTCATGCAACTCAATGCCAAAGACAATGGTAATCGGCAATGTATTTTAGTAACTAATAATGAAAACAATATTGCTGAAGAGGTCTGTTATGAACGCAACAAGCGGGTGATTGAGGGTTATACCAAGCCCAATGGTGGAGTCGTTAAAGGTTTGACAAACAATCATTTACATTATTATACATTGGAATGGTTTGATGAATTGGCTACCCCCCTCAGTAATTTCGTCTCTCGCAATGACACGAAACTGAATGAGCAACACAACATTCATTTGGCTCGTTTGATGCGCGAACTTTTGATGATTAAAGAAAACTGTTTTAAAGATATAGAGGTCAAGCAATTAAAGGTGTATCATCCTAAACTAACTTTCGCAGATGATGACCACCCCGACCTCAATGTCTTAGAAAATGGCGAAAAATATATGCTCATCATTTATACAAATGAAGCGATTGCAGATGGTATTCACATCATCAAAGCATTGCCCAACAAAGAAAAACCGATTGTCGTCTATCTTTTTGATTATCAAGGCGTCCCAGATGCCTCGCCTTTTGAACATCTAACAGCCCAACGCATCCTACTGAAAGCCTTACCTCATTCTTATAAAAAGACGTATGACCACATTTTAGAAGACCTCACAAAGCGGCGGCAGCGTTTTGTGATTTCAGAGGATGGGGGTGAATAAGGTAGCGGATTGATTGTCAGAAATACGAGTAATTAAGTGGAGACAGACTGTACCCATTTAATTTGAAAATGATTTGCCTAAAATAATAGAATCAAATTATTCATAAACAATGTTTTTCTTGTTCTATTCTTTTTATCTGTAAATCAGTGTCAAGAATAGCTAAGATATCTTCGGCTGTTTCAAAATCATGTTTTACCATTTCTTCAATTTTTTGTTCCAAAATACGATAATTACTTCCATCGTCAAATTTTATGTAGCTCTTAACGAAAGACATCAAAAATCTTATTTCATCCTTCACGAATCCTGTTTCGACCAATCAATCTTATGATAGCTTTTTGGGAAAAAGAAACCGTAAAACTCCTTTAGGTATTTACGAAATGCCGATTTCCATATTAAATCTCTTTCAATTCTCATTTTTGTAAGTTTAACCAGTTGCTGTAAAATTACGATTCATTGCAGCATAACATAGATTATGTGCTTATTTTTGAACAAAATACAACGTATTGTTTATGTTTTAAATGCTATAAAAAAGTATAATTCTATTTTTCTTTTATCAAAAAACAAACAAAACGTCCATTTTTTAGTAAAACCAAACCAAAACGATAATTTTGCCGCCCAATTGGTTATCAGTTATTCGTTATTCGTGTGTTAGGTTACGATACATAAACCGCAACGCATGACATAAAACTCACGGCTCAATACTAAAATATGAAAGTTTTAAAATTTGGCGGTTCGTCCGTCGCTAAGCCCGAAAGAATTCGAGGCATTGTATCTATTTTACAAAAATATCACGCTCGTGGTGACCGTTTTACGGTTGTTTTTTCCGCATTTGGTGGAGTCACCGATGGGCTTATTGATATGGCTACTAAAGCCGAAAACGGGGATGCAGACTATTTGACAGCCTTTGAACAAGTGAAAATGAGGCATATTGACTCTGCAAAAGAGTTGTTGTCTACAGCACGTTACCCTCAAGTTTTACCTCTTTTAGAAAAGGATACCGACGATTTGCTCGATGTACTGAGGGGTATCTTTTTGATTCGAGAAGTGTCGCCGCGTACATTGGATTATGTTGTGAGCTTTGGCGAGCGTTTGTCAAATCTCATTATTGCATACGTTTTGGATGAATCAGGCATGCCTGCCGAGTTTCTCGATGCCCGTAAAATTATCAAAACAGATAAAAATTTCGGTTCTGCTAAGGTAGATTTTGAAGAAACCGACCGCCGTGTGGCGGAGTATTATGCTGCCCACAACGACAAAGTACAAATTGTCACGGGCTTTATCGGTTCGGTGAAGGGCAGCGCACATGGGGCTGAATTTGGGTTAACGACAACGCTGGGTCGTGGCGGCTCGGATTATACCGCAGCGATTATTGCCGCAGGTTTAGATGCCCAAGTCATCGAAATTTGGACGGATGTGGACGGCGTGTTAACTGCCGACCCGCGCAAGGTCAAAAAAGCATTCACTATCCCAACTATGACTTATGCTGAAGCGATGGAAATGTCGCATTTTGGTGCAAAAGTCATTTATCCACCTACGTTACAGCCTGCGTTTAGGAAGCAAATTCCGTTGTATATCAAAAATACCTTCAATCCAGATTTCATCGGTACGCTTGTTTCAAATCGGCGTGAGGCATCGGCTCATGCAGTTCAAGGCATCAGTTCGATTTCAAATGTGTCGTTATTGACATTGAGTGGTTCAGGTTTGTTTGGTGTGCCGGGCGTGGCAGGACGTTTGTTTGCAGGTTTGGCTGCTGCCAAAATCAATGTTATTTTGATAACACAAGGCTCATCTGAATCGTCTATTTCCTTCGCTGTCAATCCGTCGGATTCTTCAAAAGCGAAGCGCGCTGTTGAAAAGGCCTTTGAATACGAGTTCAAAAACGGTTCGGTTAACCCCCTCAGTATAGAAGCTGATTTGGCAGTCGTTGCAATAGTAGGCGAGGGGATGCGCTACCGTCCGGGCATTGCGGGTTTGATGTTCCATTCTTTAGGCAAAAATGGTGTGAACTGTGTAGCTATAGCGCAAGGGTCTTCAGAACTGAATATCTCGGTTGTTGTGCCGCGTCATGATGAAGCAAAAGCCTTGAATGCGCTGCACGAAGGTTTCTTTTTATCCGATGCTCAAACGCTCAATTTGTTCATCATGGGTGCGGGTTTGATTGGTAAAACTTTGATTCGTCAAATTGTGGATAATACAGAATTTTTAAAGAAAAACCGTTTTATCGAAATCAAAATCGTTGGTTTGTCCAACAGCCGTAAAATGCTTTTTGAGGAAGAAGGCATTGATCAACAAGCATTTATGTCTTTACTGAACGAAAAAGGTGACTCAGCCTCCCCCTCAGTATTCGTGGAGAAAATGAAGGAATTGAACCTACCCAACACCATTTTTGTAGATTGTACAGCCAATAAAGACGTAGCGGCATTATACCACGACATACTCGATAGTTCAATTTCAATATCCACAGCGAATAAAATTGCCAATTCGTCGTCGTATCAAAACTATATCAATTTGAAAGAAACGGCTATAAAACGCAGTATTCGTTATGGCTACGAAACGAATGTCGGTGCAGGTTTACCCGTCATTTCGACCTTGAGCGATTTAATTATTTCGGGCGATAGAATTTTGAAAATTGAGGGTGTTTTGTCAGGTTCATTGTCGTTTATCTTCAATAATTTCAAAAAAGGCGTTCATTTTTCTGACATTGTAACAAAAGCAAAAGAATTAGGCTACACTGAACCTGACCCACGTATAGACTTAACGGGCATAGATGTCCGCCGCAAGCTCGTTATTTTAGCTCGTGAAGCAGGTTTTGCAATTGAAGATACGGATGTGGACATCATCAACTTCCTACCCGAAGCCTGTTTAAATGCCAAAACTGTAGATTCGTTTTTTGAAAATTTAAAAAATTCAGACCACCTTTTCGATAAAATGCTCGATGAGGCAAACGGTGGTCAATTACGCATGATTGCCAAAATTGAAGGCGGCAAAGCGACCATCGGTTTACAAACTGTGGATACTAAAAACCCTTTTTGTCACCTCGACGGCTCTGACAATATGATTGTATTCACAACAGAACGTTATCGCGAACGTCCGCTTGTGGTGCGTGGTCCAGGTGCGGGTGCGGAAGTGACGGCGGCGGGTGTGTTTGCAGAAATTATTGCGATTGGTAATTATTTAGGATAGGTTTTTGACTTGTCTTTATAAGAAAAAGCCTTGAAAATGTGATGTTTTCAAGGCTTTTCTGTTTTTATAATTCTTCTTCATCCCGTTCCATAACACCTTTTGTTTTGGGCGAAAAAACGACACCAACGCCTGTAATTGGTTTATTGAGATGCCGTAAACTTTCTGCGTATTTTCTATCCTTAATGCTTTCAATAGCCGCTTTTGCCGTTTCATTCATTTTAAATTCAAAATTTGTTATCACAATGGAGATTATGCGTTCAATCAGCGTATGTACTGAGGGGTATCATCCACCTCATCCATTGGGTTTTCTAAGGCAACAAAATCGCCTCAATTTCTAACCAAGAATGGACACGGTGGTGCCTCCCATTATCAGCTAAAACATTATGCGTAGCGGTAAAAAGAAAGGTTTCTCCATCAAAATAATCCAGGTTTTTGAAATGGTCATCAATCAAAATATCGGCTTTGACGATGGTTTTAAAACCGCATAAACAAATGTGTTGCCAGCCAATAAAAGGAAAATGTTCTGCCATCCACATCATTTTATCGTATAAACTTTTGGGGAATTGGGTCGCGGCTGAAACTATAAATATCTCGTAATGGTTCATCAAATTTTTTATAACGCGTTGACTATCAGGTACAACGGGTAGATTTCGAAAGTACCCCTCCTTATTTATCCATGTCATAACGTTTGGAAAAGCATCACTTTCTATTTTACCATTGATGTCCTCAAGCGATAAGCGGATACCAGTTTCACCTTCTTGAGAGTCGAGGAAAGCGGCTGTAATGTCGGCTATGACATTGTCCATATCTATGGCGATTCGTTTCATTTTGAATATTTTTATTAACCCATTGCAAATGGGTGTTACATTATTTTTCCGTGAAAGCGGAGTAAATGATTATCTGCTTGTTCATTAAAAATGCACAAAATAAGCGTTTTGACGCTGCGTTCCGTGGGGTCAAACAGTATTTTTACAGGATTATGTACATAACCATTGTCACCAAAAAGATTGATTTGTTGTTGTTTGGACGGCAATCGAAAGTGCAAAAGTTCTTTAGACGTACGGGGCAAAGGAATATCCTCATAACCCTCCTCGTCGAGGAAAGCCCGAATCATATCAAGGCTCGATTGCAGTTTTGAACCTGCAAAACGGATTTGATATTGCCAACCATCGCTGATACCGCCTTGATATTGGCTGTTTTCGGGCGGAAACTCTTCTCGTATCATTCCTTCAGTTAAGCGTTCATGTGTAATGAGTGGTAGGTAGTACGCCTCTTAAGGTATTGACAGTCAATGGCTTTTAGAATCCATAACCCAAGACTATTTACTCCCGACTCCTTAGCCTGTTTTAGAAGGCGTAAAATTAGTTTTTTATAAACAAAAGAGAAACGTATTTCAACTATTTGTTTTTTACAAAAGGATACATTTACTCAACCTATACCTGTTTTATAGTAAAAATATCAAATAAGAAATGGATTGGTAGGAATCCTAAAAAGATACTTTAATTTTGCGACTAAATTAAAACAAATTATTATGATCCGAACATATCTGCTGGTTTTATGCCTCATCGGTGCTATTAAAATGTCAGCGCAAAAAATAGTATTGCAGTTAGAGGCAACACCAACAACCACCCCCTCAGTATCGAAAGCGGCTTTGCGGTACAATAAAGATTTTGCGTATAGTTTTACGTTTGATGACTGTTTCGCCGACCATTATACAATAGCGAAACCTTTTTATCAGGGTGGTATCGTTCCGGGTATGGGTTACACCTCGCCAGGGCTTTTTTTTACGGATGGCTGCGGTAATGATGTCGTTTTTAAGCCTGGCATTGCTTGGAATTCTACCAACACAAGTGGTGCAGGGCCTAATGAGAATGGCCTCAGCTATATGTCATGGACTCAATTACAAGAAGTTTATAACTTAGGTTGGGATGTCTTAAATCATAGTTTTGCCCATCGTTCACTTGGAGAAATTACAGGAAGTTATACTTATGCGAATCAAATTATGCAAAATTCGGATGCCGTTAGAAATCATCTTGGCATAGAAATGCCTTGTTTTGTTTCTCCTAATAGCGATGTTGGATACAATGAGGTTGCCTTTCAGTTAGGAATGAAAGCCGTATTTAATGGCAATTTCTCGGCAGAAGATTTTTCTTCGATTAGTTTCAACGGTACTCCAGTTGATGGCACTGTCAATACGAGCAATTTTAAATCGATTCGCAATGAACTGAATAGTGAATTGTTAAATAATCCGACTTCGTTAACAACCGTTGCCAATAAATCAACAGGTGGCGCACATTATTGGTACAATGAATTTACACACCATATTAATGGTGCCGATGCCAATTTAAGTTTTAATCAATTTAAAGATTATATGCTCAATATTGCCAATACTTATGGCAAAAATGGCAGTGACCGTATGTGGTTTGCCCCCTTGCAAGAGGTGTATGAATACGTTCTCAGTCGTCAAAATGCGAATTTTACGACCCATTTGACCAATGACAATAAATTGGAGATTACGCTCAATCTTTCTACTGTACCCACTTGGTTGCGTCGCAAAACATTGACGCTGATTGTTAATTCAACGGCGAATTTTTCAAATTTGATATTGCCGCAAGGTATCACAGCCACTTGGCGAGGTGCGGGTACAACGAAGTTACTAAACCTTGATTTTACGAATTATACAGCCACTATCCCAGTCGAATTGATTGCTTTTTCAGCAAAAGCCAAAGGTGCTTCTGCCGCATTGATTTGGAAAACAGCGACTGAACAGCGGTTTAAAGGATTTGAAATTGAACGTAGTTTAGATGGCAAAGATTATGTGCCGATAGGGTTTTTAAAATCAAAAGGGCATAATTCCGAATATGCATTTGAAGACCATGATTTTCAAAAAACAAGTTATTACCGTTTGAAAATGCTTGACAACGATGGTCTTTTTGATTATTCTAAAATTGTCTCACTTCTCGTAGATTCAAAATATAGGGTAAAAATCACCCCCTCAGTATCCGACAATATGGTACTTGTGGAGACCGATTTTGACGATAAAACACCTGCGACTATTAATATTTTTAACGAATCGGGTAAGTTGATGATAGAAAAAACGGCAACACAAGTCTTTACAATTTCGTTAGAATCCTTACCAAAAGGCTTGTATTTTGTACGTGTCAATCATGGATTGGACTTTTGGGTTAAGAAAATTGTAAAATTCTGAGATAGTGTCAAAACAAAAAACGGCAACCTAAATGGTTGCCGCTTTTCTGAGTAAAAGTGACAAAAATGGATAATAAACATTTAATTTTAACAAAATACATGCCATTTCAGTTAACCCAATAAATAGATGGCGGGTCGTTTATGAAGGTCAGGCATAGCTGTTTTTTTCCATTCTGCAATCGTTTTAGTCATTAAATACTGAGGGGGTGTTGTTAAGTCTGCTGCAATACATAGCTTGGTATTGGGTTGCAAGACAGTTAGGGCTGCTTCTATCAAAGCCTTATTACGATAGGGCGTTTCGATGAAAATCTGGGTTTGTTTTGTGCGTTTGACTGTCTCTTCCAAACGTTTTAAATCTTTGCCAATCTCACCTCGTTTAGCAGATAAATACCCATGAAACTGAAAAGCTTGTCCATTGAATCCAGAACCCATCAAAGCTAACAGAATCGAACTGGGTCCGACTAAGGGTACGATGTCAAAACCATTTCGATGCGCCCAATCAACGACGCCAGCGCCCGGGTCAGCAACGCCTGGACAGCCTGCTTCGGACATAACACCGATATTTTTACCTGAGTTTAATATTTTCACAATACCTTGAAAATCAATGCTTTCTACATGTTCATCTATTTCAAAAATTGTCAAATTACTGAGGGGGTAAGGTGGCACAGTCGCTTTGATAAAGTGCCTTGCTGTTTTGGCACGTTCCACAATAAAGGTATCAATACCATGAATAATGTTAATGACATAAGGCGGAATAGTATGCAACGCATCGTCGCCAAGCGGCGTTGGTATGAGATAAATTTTACCTTTCATTCGCTTTCAGCCGCATAGATAGCCGCCCCAATAATGCCTGCGCTGTTCAACAATTCAGCAGGCATCACGAGCGTACTGATGGTGAATTGGTCTTTGTATTCATCGAAATATTTGCTTGAACCGCCACCGAGCAAAATTATGGCGGGTTGCAAGTACAACTCTATTTTCTCAAGGTATTCGTTGAACCGTTTTCCCCATTTTTTCCACGATAAATTTTCACTTTTTCGGATTGAATCCGCAGCGTACTTTTCTGCGATGAGGTTTTTTTTCATCAAGAAATGACCAAATTCGGTATTTCGTAGCAAATGACCATCTGTAAATACTGCACTGCCCAAACCTGTTCCGATGGTGATGAAAACCACTGTCCCCATTTTTCCTTTACCGATACCGAAACGCATTTCTGCCATGCCCGCAGCATCCGCATCGTTAATGGCAATAACCCGACAGCCTGTTGCTCGACCAATCACCGTTTCAATATTGCAACCAATCCAAGAACTATCGAGGTTAGCAGCCGTCAAAGCGATACCATTTTTGACAACAGAGGGGAAACCAACACCAATGGTGCCTGAATAATTGAAATTTTTGACAATTTCTAAGATGGCCTGTGCCGCATTTTCGGGCGTACTGGGTTCGGGCATCGGCACTCTAAAGCGTTTACCGATGAACTCACCTGTTTCTAAATCAACTATAGCACCTTTGATGCCTGATGCACCTACGTCTATGCCTAAAAGAGTTTTCGCTTGCATTTTTGTTTGTTCGTTATTCGTTAATCGTTATTGGTTATTTGTTATTGGTTATTTGTTATTGGTTATTGGTTACCCGTATAACAGTAAAACTATTTTACGAATAACCAATAACCAATAACGAATAACAAATCACCAATAACAAACAACCATTACCTACTTGATGACTCGTATTTTCATTTTAACGTCTTTGGCAGGACGGTCTCGACTATCTTTTTGGACGGCAGCGATTTTATCAATGACATCCAAACCCTTAACAACATGTCCAAAAACAGTGTATTCGCGGTCAAGGAATGGTGTGCCCCCAATTTCAGAGTACATTTTTTTTTGTTCGGGCGTATAATGTGTGCCTTTCATGGACTCCATGCGGTTGAGCATCGCTTCTTCAACAGGTTTGCCTTGAACAATGTAGAACTGTGAACCGCTTGATGCTTTTTTAGGATTTCCTGCATCACCCATACGAGCCGCTGCTAAAGCCCCTTTGATATGCACCATCGAATCAACAAATTCGGCGGGGACGGTATATCCGGGACCACCCATGCCCAATGGTTGACCATCCGCAGCGTTTTTGGAGTCTGGGTCGCCGCCTTGAATCATAAAATCGCTGATAACACGATGGAAAATTGTACCATCGTAAAAACCTTGTTCAGCGAGTTTGGTAAAGTTGTCGCGGTGTTGCGGTGTCGCATTGGACAATTCAACGAGCATCGTTCCGTAATCTGTTTCGATCTCGACAAGGCAGGTCAAAGGTGCGTCAATGTGGATTTTTTGTTTTGTTTCACTCATTTTTTTTCCTTTATAGGCTTTTAGGATGACTGTATAGTTGCCCGAACGTTTGTATTCGTGTTGGGCAATGGAGTCGGTTATTTTTTTTCCATCGCCGAAGTCCCATTCGTAGCGTTCCGCTTTTTGCGATTTGTTTTCAAATGTGACCTTCGCTGGTGCCGTTTTTTCTGCATCTTTAATGATAAAATTAGCAATAGGCTTTGAGCAAGATGTAAATATAAGAGTTGAAATAGATAGAATATGTAAAAATTTAATTCTCATTATTTTGAAGAAAAATAGATGACACAAAAGATTTTATTTGCTTAAATGAGGAGCAAAGGTAAAAAAAATGTCGAAACTATACCCCTCAGTATTTTTAAGATTTCAAGTGATTTCGCCCATTTTTTTATTCATTTTATTTCACAAAACAATAGTTTCTCACCTTCTAAAAATCCTTCCAACACATCGCCGACTTTCACAGGACCGACGCCCGCAGGCGTGCCTGTATAAATCAAATCACCTTGTTGAAGTGTAAAAAATTGAGAAATATAAGCAATTAATGTATCGAAACTGAAAATCAAATCCGCTGTTGTACCGATTTGCATAGGCTCACCATTTTTTGTCAAAATGAAATTGATGTCTGAAGCCTTAAAATTACTGAGGGGTCTAAAATCGCTTAATACAGCAGAGTTATCGAAAGCTTTAGCCAATTCCCACGGTTGCCCTTTTGCTTTCAGATCGTCCTGAATGTCACGCGCCGTAAAGTCAATGCCCAAAGCAATTTTATCGTAATAGCGATTAGCAAATTCGGGTTCAATGGCTTTACCATTTTTTGAAATTTTCAAGACAATTTCTAATTCATGGTGCAGATTATGGGTAAAATGTGGATAGAACAACGGCTTTCCGTCTAATAGTAAAGCAGTTGGCGGCTTCATAAATATCAACGGTTTGGTAGGCACAGCATTGTTGAGTTCCTTCGCATGTTCGGCATAATTGCGCCCAATACAGAATATTTTCATAATTAAATAATGGTGAATGGTGAAAGGTGAATTGTGAATATTTTAATAGTGGATTGTCCACCATTTACCATTAAAATACTCACCACTAAATTAAAAGCCTACGGCGGTATATTTTGATGAATTGGAGGGGTCAATTTTTTGCATAATGGCTATCATACGCGTCTTTTGGTCGGGTGCAGCCCCTTTAAAAATTTCGACTAATTCGTCTACTTTTGTGAGGGAAAACATGCGAATTGCAAGTGTATTTGGATAGGACTGATGGGCTTCTTCCATGCGTTCAAGAGCTTGCATAATCATTGTTTTACAACGCCCCATATCAGTTGTTGCATAATCCATACCTAAACGATGATATTCATAAATCCCTTGACGATAGGCTTTTAGACGTGGACTTAGCATGTTTTCGACAAACCAATAGCGGTTTGTGTTGCCCAATTCTTTGCCTTTCCATTCACCTTTTGCCCCTTCTGGCAGCACATTGTAGATGTCTTGTGCGGCTTGCCAAAAAGCCTCGCCACCTTGAGGCGAAAAGGAATCGTAATCCATTGCTAATATGACATATAAGTAATATCCTATAGTGGAACTTAGGTTCTCCGTAAAGTTGTTTTTAACAAACTGAATGGGCTGAAACTGCTCGTAACTAAACGACACTTCTTTATCTAAATGAATAAATAGCGGCGTTGTCGCATCAGTGCCATACACAGGGCGATTGACTTGAATTGCTAACTTAGCTGTAAAGGCGGTTTGGCTGTTTTCTTTGTCAATAGTCACCTGAATTGAACCTGTCAAACGCTCATTCTGCTCATAAATATCATCTGTCCACTTCGTGCCATTGATAAGTTCTTTCAAGGCATTTTCAAGGCTGACAAACACTTTGGGGTCTGCCAAACGCACTTGGGGATTGACTACTTTGACCGTAAAATTAAACTCTTGAGCATGACTTATGCCCCCCCTCAGTATCAGAGTCATAAAAAGAACGAAGGTGAAAAGTCGTTGTATTTTCATTTTAAAAATTTGATTATCCTTTGTTTATAAATTTTAATTTAAAATAATTTGACTAAGGCATCAACAATATCTTTAGCCACGTCGTCTTTATGTTTCAAGTCAAAAGTCTTAAACTTTGTTTCATCAAAAATGATGCTTATTTTATTGGTTTCGCTGTTGAAACCTGCCCCTTCGTCACGCATAGAATTAAGTACGATGAAATCAAAATTCTTTCTTTTTAGTTTTGAAACAGCATTGTCAAATTCGTTGTTGGTCTCTAATGCAAAACCGATAGTGCGTTGATGCGCTTGTTTCACAGTACCCAAATGAGCCGCTATATCAGGTGTTTTTTCTAATTCAAGGCTCATTTCACTCTCTTTTTTCTTGATTTTAACGTCTGAAATTTGTTTCGGACGGTAATCTGCCACGGCAGCCGCTAAAATAGCAGCATCGCATTTTGGAAATTGGGTTGTTGAAAGTTCAAACATCTGTTGTGCAGATTCAACTTTTAGGCATTTTACTGAGGGGTGCTTCGAAGAGAGTTTTGTCGGTCCTGAAATCAATATCACTTCCGCTCCCCGTTCTGCTAATTCCTCAGCAATGGCATAACCCATTTTGCCCGATGAACGATTGCCTATGAAACGCACAGGGTCGAGTGCCTCGTATGTTGGTCCTGCCGTTACGAGTATTTTTTTATGTAAAAGGTCTTTTTTTTGAGCAAAAAAGGCATCCAAGTAGGCGATAATATCCTCTGGTTCAGCCATACGACCATCGCCTACCAAACCACTTGCCAACTCGCCATGTCCGACAGGTATGATGTGGCAACCGTCCCCCCTCAGTAAATCGAGATTGCGGCGAGTCGCGCCATGCGTCCACATATCCAAATCCATAGCAGGGGCGACGAAGACAGGGCAACGTGCTGAAAGATAAGTGGCTGTGACGATATTATCCGCATTGCCCGAAGCCATTTTCGATAGAGTTGTAGCGGTAGCGGGTGCGACAACAAAGGCATCAGCCCACAAGCCGAGTTCGACGTGGTTGTTCCAAGCAGCGTCAGAGATAATTTCGGAAATAACAGGACGTTTTGAGAGGGTCGAAAGCGTCAAGGGTGTAATGAATTGACACGCAGAATCAGTCATCAATACTTGAACTTCTACCCCTTTTTTAACCAAAAGGCGGGTCAAAAAAGCAGATTTGTAGGCGGCGATGCTGCCCGATATGGCAAGGATAACTTTCATGAGTTATGAGTTATGAGTTATGAATTATGGGTTAGTCCAACTCATAACTCATAATTCATAACTCATAACTAAGAAATTACTTTTTCTTTTTTTCCTCCGCAGGGTAGCGGTAGTGGATTTCGCCTTTCATAAACTCATCAAGAGCGATGACTGAAGGATTTGGCAAGCGTTCGTAGAACTTCGAGATTTCGATTTGTTCTTTATTTTCTTGCACTTCCTCAATTGTATCGGTATTGATGGTAAATTCTTGCAATTTATTGTTCAATTCGTGCTTCAAATCAATCGCCAACTGACGGGCGCGTTTTGTGACCACATTGAGTGATTCATAAATATTACCTGTACCACCGACAACAGCGACGATGTCGCGGGCTTGAACATTTGGGTCAAGACCTTGCACTTTGGTTTTGATATCTGACATTGTTGAAATCTTTTATTTTATTATTCGCATTTTTTAAATAAATATCCGCATCTTTTTGAAAGCGGCTTTTTGGAAACTTATCTTTAAAGTCTTTATGTTTTTCGACCACTAATTTATACCGCTCTAATTGTTTCTCATAAATAGAGTTTTTAGCGAACTCATATTCGGCTTTTAAAATTAAGAAACGAATTTCTTCAGCGTTGGACGTTTCAGGAAAATCTTTTAACAAATTTTCAAAAACCTGAATAGAGGCTTGATAACGAGAGATATTGTAATAAAGTGTTCCTTCTTCAAAAGCCTTACGCTCCATTTTTTGGCGCAACTCGTCTATCAACTTATTACATTCTTTAACACGTGGGCTTTCAGGAAAGTTATTGGTAAAATACTGAAAACCTTCAATTGCTTTTAAGGAACTTTCTTGGTCGAGCCTATAAGTGGGTGATTGTTTATACTCAGCATAGGCCGCTTGAAATTCAGCATCTTCACGCAGTGGTGAATTGGCAAAAGTCAGAGCAAAGTTTTTGAAATAGAAATTCGCCGAACTGTAATTTCTTAAATAATAATGCGTGTAGGCGTATTTATACGAAATCTCTTCCAATATATTTTGTCCTTTCAGACTCGGCATAATCAACTCGAACAAAGTTTGGGCTTTTGAATAGTCCCCTTTTTCGTAGTATTCTAAACTTTTTTGCGTCAGCAACTTAACGTCACCGCTTGCACGTAGCTTGTCAAAGTCATTTTTACAAGCAGTTGAAGCCATTAAAAGGCTAAATAACAGGAGTGTTACGAAATTTTTCATCATTGGGCTGCAAAATTAGATGTTTTTGTTGAGATTACGACCTTTTAAGGATAAAGATTTTTTACACAACATTTAATACCTTAATTGTCAAATCTTCAACCTAACGCTTGAATGACTGTTTACGTTGCGTTTGGATAGTTTTGGCAATTCAACCATGCCACTCAATTTTTCACAAACTTAACCGTCGCAAACCGCCCATTCGCATCAAAAACCCGTACAAAATATACACCTGTTGCCAATGACGATATATTAATACGTGTCGGCGATTGGTTTTCTGTCCAAATTTCACGTCCTTTTAGGTCAAAAACCTGCGTTATACTGAGGGGGGTCTGTGATTCAATATTTAGGAAATCAGACGTTGGGTTTGGAAAGATTTTGATGGCTATTTGTGGCTTCACTTCTTTTATGGGTGTCAAATAGTTGGTCAAATTCAAGTAAAACATGCCACGACCATGCGTGAAAAGGAACAAAGAACGGTCGTTGGCTCGTAGTTTCATTTCAAAAATAGGCACATTGGGCACACGGGTTTCCTTTGTCCAATTTTTCCCCCCATTCACAGAATAATATAAGCCGAAAGCTGTCGCTGCAAAATAAACACTATCGGGCTTATCAGGATGTGCTTGCACTTGATAAACAGACAAACTGGCGGGCAGATCACCACTGATGCTTACCCATTCTGGCGTTACCGTATTGGCTTTGTTGATGCGCCAAATGCGCGGATTCGGAGCAATCGTCGTCAAACCCACTAAAAGCGTTGATGATAAGGAGGGGTGAAAACTAATTGTTCCCCAAGCATGCGTTTTAACTTCTGTGGGAACACTGTTGCGTAGAAAAATATAGTCCTTAACGGCTGGGTCAAAAGTCGCTGCGCTATCGAACCGATAAAAATTATTAGCTCCACCTATATAAACGGTGGGATTTGGAGCGTTTTCAACACCGATTGCCTGGATGGTAGATAAATTAGTGGCTGGATTCAGAAGCCGTGTCCAAGTTGTACCGCTATTGGTCGTTCGCCACAAGGCTTTTGAAGTCCGATAATAAAGCTGTTGATCATCAGCATAGTTCATCTCAAATTGATTAATGAAATCAACGCCTTCCGCAAGGGCATCATTGGGTGTTATGGTCGTCGAGCCACCGCCTGTTGTGAATGTGGACGTACGATAAGTTGCGCCATTTTGGGTGGCATAATAAGCTCTATTTTGGTTTTGCTGACTGATGTGACTGTATGCACCGTCGCCGCCAAAAACAGTAAAAAGAGTGGCATCTTGACCTCTACGTGTACCATTGTCTTGCAAACCACCAATAGCCATTTTGCCTGATGGACCAAAGTTGCCTGCATAAAATTGGAAAGTATTGTAGCCCACGCCTAAGGTTTGGGTCGCTGTACCAAACCAACTGACACGCCAAACACCGCCATCACTGCCGACAAGGAAATTGTCACTCTCGGCAATATTCGCAAAAACATGGTTGTCACTATGCCCCGAACTGAAAGATGCAAAGGTTTTTCCGCCATCTATACTGCGTTTGGTACTCAATGCGCCAATCATAACACGGTTCGTATCCGTTGGGTGAACGCCCAAAATCTGTGTGTAAGCAGAGTAAGTCGTACCGATACGGGCGTTGATAAGTGCCGATGTACTATCGCTGCGTTTTTCCCAAGTTTGACCAAAATCGCTGCTTTTGAATAAGCCATTGTTGCCCTCTTGTTCGTAACTACCACCACTGCCATTGAATGTAAATAAGGCATAAACGACATTTGGAAAAGCCTTGCAATTGGCAATTAGAATGCGCCCGTTACCCGTTGTCGGAAAAGTAGGTTCAACAATTTTTGTAAAAGTACCATTGTTGCCATTGGGCGACAAAAAAATGCCGCTTGCTTGAACGGTCGCTAAAACCCGTCCATCTGGGTAGCAAATAATGCCTGTATTTGACCCCGTCAGTATTTTTTCCCATGTTGACCCACCATTGACGGAACGATAAAGCCCATTGGTTGTGCCAACAAAAATAGTTGAATCAGATGTCAAACTGTGGGTGATATAGTTGCAAAAACGCATATCCGTTGCCACTGTTGTTGTGCCTATGGTATTAGGTAAGACCGAAAATGTCAAGCCGCCGTCTGTTGATTTGTAAATACCTGCACCGCTCACATTTTGGCTTGCGCCGCGTGTTTCGCCCGTGCCATAGTAAAATTCAGTCGGTTTCCTTGGATTTTGGCAAATAGCAGTGACGGAAAGGCTCGAAGCAGCATCGTTGAGTGCTTTCCATGTTGCACCCGCATCCGTTGAACGCCACAAACCACCGCTAACCGCCCCTGCAAAATAAATGTTGACATCCCGTTGGTCAATGATAAGAGCGCGAGTGCGTCCGCCTTGCGGCGATGTTGCGCCTAATTGTTCAACACTAACAATCGCTGATTCACTTTCTGCTTGTGGCAGCGCAAATTTTGCGAGGTCGTGGTTATACCATTGCTGATGTAAGCCATCTGGAATAATGCCGTCTGCATTTTTGTGCTTTTCAAACCATTGTTTAAAATAACCTGGATTGCCAGAGTGTTCAGTATCTTCACTCTCTTTGAGTTGATGTGTCAATGAAGTTTTATGTGACAATGGATGACAACTTATGAACAGGATGCTCAATTGAAACACTATGAAGAATAGTTTTATTTTCATATTTGTATTTGATGATGAAGTTTGACAATAAATCTCAAAAATAGTTTTTTGAAGATGCTTTTTTAATACAATCGAAGAAAAGTTAGACAAAAAAAAGGTTTTGGATGTTCATCACCCAAAACCTTTTTTGTCTAATCGCAAACTCAATAATATCCTTCTACTTGTATGACCCCATTAAAAGAGTGAATAACATTTTTTATAAGTACCCCCTCAGTATCCACTGAACTCTATCCGTTATCCACTATCGTCTATCAACTATTTACATCCCATATCGCTTTTCGACAAGGCATCATTATTCGGAAAACACATACCCGACATCACCGATTGAGGCACATAACGATTCATATTAGGGTCATAAAGCCCATTTTTCAAAAACTCTGTCAAGTCCTTTATGTCTCTTTGTGTCAAATTCAAAGGTTTGAAAAATGGTGAAATTTGCGAAGCAGGCACTTCTTTATTTTCAGGGATAGCACGGTCAAAATATTCAACCACTTCTTCCAAAGAACGTTTGCTCGCACCGTGAAAATAGAAGGCCACATTTTTTAAATTATACAATTGCGGCACTTTAAATTTGTGCATATCTTCAGTTCGTCCTGTAAAACCGCCGCGACCAAGATTCCGCTTATCTGTCGGGCCCGTTCTGAACACTTGAAAACCCGATTGATATAAATTATTAACGCCAATCGCTTGAAAAGCCATCCGATTTAAAGAAGGTCCTCGATGGCAATTCGTACAACCACCTTTCGTAAAAAACACCATCGCCCCCCGTTTTTGGGTTTCTGTCATCGCATTTTGTTCACCTTTGAGCCAACGTTGAAACGGCGCTTCATTGGTCAAAATGGTACGGAAATAAGCGGCTATAGCAAACGCGGTAGTCGTCAAGGTATAACGTTCTGTGCTTGGAATCTCTGGAAAAGCCTTGTCAAACAACGATTTATAACCCAATGTTTTAACAATATTACTATCCATCATTTGACGATGCACTTGCAAAGCCCGTATATTATTCGCCTCCAAGCCTTGAAGTCCTTTAAAATTTACTTCCGTCAAGGTGTCATTATGCCAAACGTTTTCCGTTCCGATATTTGTTCCATAGGAACCAAACGAACCTGCCCACAGTGCATTCGTCACATACGCTAAATTGTGCATCGGTAGCGGTCGCGCACCCTGTGCATCCACATCGTCACCGTTATAATACGTGCTTTTGAAACGACCTTCACCACTGTTACCAAAGCCAATACCCCCGTCCGCAATGCCTTGAAGGCGACCTGCCGTAAAGCCCATACTCGGCACATGGCAAGAAGAACAAGAGTAAGTTTGTTTTAAAATAGGATTTTTGCCTACCAAACCCAAACCAGGCTCAAAGAATAGCATTTTGCCCAAAGCCACTTTATCCGCTGTCAACGGATTTTTAACGTCTTGATTAGGGATTTTGCTTAAATCTTTGCCATCAGGCATGATGTATTCATCTAAACTCGTAGATGTTGCAGTCGCTGCAATGACATGGCGCAGCGCGTCTTCGTTGGTTATCAGGGTCTCATGTTGGCAGGCATACAGAAGGGCGACCATACCAAATATGATGTAAAAAAATCTGTTCATTGGATATATATTTATAAGATTCAACTACTAAAAAATACAAAATTCGTCTTAAATTGTGATAAATGCTATAAGTTTTTTAATTATTTAAAAAAACTATACTCATTTGAAAATGGTTTGCCTAAAATAATGGAATTAAATCATTCATAATCAACATTTTATATTTTTCACTTTTCTTTTAGTATATAAGCTGGTGGGCTAAAAATTTGCTCTCACTTGCGCTCTGCCGACATGAATGATACGCGATTCGCCTGTCTTTCTACCGTCATAACTCAACGATAACAGGATGTTTTTAGACAAAGATTGGTCAAAACTGATGTTCCAAATAAAATTTCGTCCATTCTGTAAACCCTCCAACATCGCAAACTCAACAGGCGTATTTCTTTCGCCCACATAGTCAATTTTTACAAAACCGACTTTAGCTCGAAATTGCCCATTAATGGAGCGATTTAAGGTTGCTTCAGTCGAAATATCATTTGTTTTGATGGTTTCCCCATTCGTTTTTAGCGTATTTGAGCCATTTCTGAATTTATATTGGAAGGCTAATCTAAAATCATTCCCAATTTGCCAAGTCAGTTGTGGCTCTATTTTCCATTGTGAAATGTCATAATCTCTTGTCCTAAACGCCTCACTTTGGTTACTTTGGTTACCTTTTGACACATAATTCAACAACGTAAAATGTCGTGAAATCAACCACCGATTCCTAAAATACAACTCGCTACGCCCACGTTCTTCAAAACCTGTCACAACGACAAAACGGTTACGGCTTGAAATATGACCCAATTCTAAATCCCAAACAGTAGAATTTCTATTGAAATATAAGGAGTTACGCATCGTCAAATTTAAACCAATGAGAACGGGGTCAGGAATATCGAGTTGAAAAGGATTCCATTGAGTGACCCCCTCCCTATTTTCCTCCTTTGAAACATTTTTTACCCTTCGAGAAATCTGAACATTAGAAGCCGATGAAAATCGCTTCAAAAACGATGTCAAACCCGACGTATCTTTTCCCCATAAACGCTTCGGCTCAAAACGCAAACTTTGGGCAAACGAGACATTATTCGTTCTTATAAATTGATTCGTAAAAAGCGACACCCGTACATAATCCGCTTGGTCAGGAAACGGCGCAATTTCAAACTCATCGAGCTGCGGAATCGTATCGCCATTGCGGTTGCGCCACACGTATTGCCCTTCTCCTTTATTGACTCTAACGTATTGATATTCAATCTTTTGCTCCTGTCCAGAACCGATTTCATACAGCGAAGTCCCCACCAGAGCCGTTTTTAAAAAGCTGAAATTATACTCCACCCGCCCTAAATAACTTTCTTGCGGGCGCAAAGTCGTTTGGCTTGTATCGCCTACTTTCAAGTCTCTGTAAGTCATTTGCCATGTCAACGATTGGTTTTCTTTTTGTTTAAAACTGCCATTAAAACCCAATTCATTAACTTTTGATAAATCCGCAAAACGATTACTAAACGGCTGATAATCATATCTTTGTGAAAAAAATGAACCAAAAGCTACCCCCTCAGTATTTGACTTATCAACCGCCACACGCCACACATCGTAAGCAAAACTTGAACGCGTTAAAGTGTCCGTCCGTGCATCATGCCTTTCATTTCGTTCACGGTCAGCGTTTACCGCAATTTTTAAATTATTTTTAAAACTTTTAGACAAAGCAATATTTGGACGACTGAATGTTGAGCGTTCAACTGACCCCTCAGTATTCAGCACATTCCAATTCGTTGCCGCATACCAACCCTTTCTATTCAAATCGAAATGAACGGCGTGTTTTGAACCATTGTAAATCGTATCACGTAAAAAACCGCCAAATTCATAACTCGTTGTAAACCAATCTTTTTTAGCGAATTGAACATTTGCCAAAACAAATTTTTCAGCCGCGGGGGCTTGTTGCGCCACCAAATTCCCAATCGAATTGCCTGCAAAACTCGACGATGAGTTGGCAACAGGTAAATTCCAATCTCTTGTAAATTCGGCGGCTCTGTATGGATTAAGCGGCTTAAATTGCTTTTGTGTGGCTTCAAATTTCACATCTGTTTTTAAAGAAAAAGCATCTTTTTCACCAAAAGAAAATTGATTTTGAAGGTTTGAAAAAACAGCCAAACCGATATTTGTTGAGTCGCCTATGCTTGAAAAACGGTTCGCATCGTAACGGCTTAAAGCGACTTCTGTAAAAATTTTTGTATTTTTAAAAACTTGATAATCAAAGCCTAATGTTGCTAATTGTTGCTGATTAGGCGGCACGAGCGTCCGCACAGGCTCAAATGCCCCCCTCAGTAAACCCGATGAATCGGGCGCAACCCAACGATAAACCCGACCATTGGCAGACGTGACTTCTTGAATATAATTGCCTTGACCATCACCCACAGGCGAAAAACTCGCTGTATATTTTGCAGAATCAGGGTTAGTCGAATACACCAAAACATCCACAAAACGTCTACCTTGAACCGTCGTATCAATCAGTTTATATTGAATCCGATCGCTCCGAAAACCGTCATCTGTCGAGCGAATACTGAGGGGGGTAGGAGCGATGTTTCCAGCTGCCACCAACAGCCTTTTATCAAGCGAATCAAGACTTTGCGTACCTGTTGAATTTTTAGAATCTTGTTCCGTATATAAACTAAAATTTATTTTTAATTTATTGACTTTAAACTCATTAGACGCCGCTACTGTTGATCGCAAATAAGATTGGTCGGCATATTCAAACTCGACAATGATGCGGCTGTCCTTGGTCACTAACCGCTTGGGTGTGAACTGGATTGTACCCGAATTGTAGTCAATCACATAATCATTTTCATCGCCACGCGTCAACAACGCACCATCAAAATATACTTTTTCCGTTGCCGCCAAAACAATAAGAAAACCGCTCGCACTACCCGAAGGCAGCAACCGATAGGGCCCCTGATTGCCTTCGCCGACAGGCAGCACCAAACGTGCAAATTTGCCCCTTGCAATAGCTGCGCTCACTTTTGATGAAATCGTTGCCGTTTGACGTGTCGTTAAAGTCTTTTTTAAGAGAAATTCACTTGTATTTGAATAGGTTATGCCTTGTAGTTTTTTGTAATAATTGGTAAAATAAGAATTGGGTTTCGACAATTCGTAATCACCTGCAATGAGCGTATTATTTTTCTTTTTGAGTTGAATGAAAATGCGGTCAAATTGCCGCAATTCGAGCGTATTGCCTTCGGCTTGAATGGGCAAATTATTATCAGTCATAGAAGCCAAAACATCCAAATCGCCTAATTTTCCCGCCAAATTGAGGTTAAAATTTTGATTTACAACCAAATTTTGGCTGTTGCCCACTGAAAATCCTTGTGTATAGTTGCCGCTATAATCCAGTCCTTTTTCAAAAATAGAGTTGGATAGGGAGAGATTATTATAATTGATTTCAAAAGGCGTGGGTGCTAATGGGTCGAGTTTGGCAGAGTCTAAACGGGCGTATTTTTTACCCAAATCAAAAGGTAATACGCGATAGGTAATGGTGAATGGTGAATGGTGAATGGTGAATTTTGGGGTTGCTAAAATAAGGTTGTTTTTTACTTCGTAAAATGTACTGTCTATGGGTGTATTTGATTGATTGTTAATGATTTGTACGGTGTTTGAGATGATGGTTAAAGTATCTTTTACAAGTGTATCGCTTGTGTTTTCTATTCTAAAAGAACGTTTTGAGCCATCAATACTGAGGGGTGTCTGTGCTTGTATTTGCAAAAATTGGGGAGGTAAAATAAAAAAAAAGATGAGAAAAGTACTATATTTAATCTTAGGAAGATTTAAAATCTTCCTAAGATTATAGTCCGCATTTTGAAGCCACATATTATAGTGTTTTAAAAAACAGAAATGATACAGCATTATTTTCTCGTTATTTTTTTGATTTCTTTATCAAAATCAGATTCAAATATTTGGTCTTGAACAACCCTATATTTTTCGTATTCCTTCAAAGCCAAAACTTTCGCCACCTCAGCACACACTTTACCTGCATCCGTTAGTACATCATAATCATTAAATTTCAAGAAAGCATCCAATTTTTCTATCCAATCGCGCATATACATGGGTTTTTGACGTTCCGCTTGGTTTTCGGCATAGTCCAAATACATCGTCACAACGCGGTTCAGCTCCTTAATTTCTTTTTCAATCAAGTAATTTTTAGCAACGACCACATCTGTTTTAACAATTTTACCATCGGGTGCTTTTTTCCAAGTCGTCAAACCCATATTCGGTTTTTCGGCATTGGCACGTCCTGCAATCAATTCTGCTGCCGTTTTGCCTGTAATTGCCCATTCGAGTTTGTTTTGAACCGTTTTATAAAAAGCTTGTGTCAATTCCGCTTTGGGGTCATAATCGAGACTACATTCTGCGTATATATCTGTCAATTTTTGATAAAAACGTCTTTCACTTGCTCGGATTTCACGAATACGCTCCAAAAGTTCTGTAAAATAGTCCTTTCCAAAACGTTTGCCTTGTTTTAAACGCTCATCATCCAAAACGAAACCTTTTATGATAAATTCTTTCAAGACTTGAGTTGCCCAAATCCTAAATCGAGTCGCTTGGACACTGTTTACACGATAGCCTACGGCAATGACTGCATCGAGATTATAAAATTCAACATCTCTTGTCACATCTCTATTTCCTTCTTTTTGAACTACTCGAATTTTTCGAGTAGTTGGAATTTCTTCCAATTCACCACTTTTAAATATCTCTTTTAAATGATAAGTTACGGTATGCGATTCGACGCCAAACAATTCCGCCATACGTTTTTGGCTCAACCAAAACGTTTCATCTTCATATAAAACTTCAACTTTTACTGTGCCGTTAGAAGTGCTATAAAGTAAAATATCGTTGAATTGTGGTTTTTCTTCCATTTTTTGTTGAATTTTATTGATTTACTGGGAGTCAAAACTAAATTGATTCTTCCCAACACCATTTCTTTAGCCGACAATTTACAACCATTTACACATTTAACTCTACCTTTTAACATCACTCTACCTTTGTTTTACAGGCAATTAATATAAAAAAGCCGCCTTACACTATTAAGATGCAAAGCGGCTTTTGTTTTGTAATAATTTGAAAAATAACGACTTATGAAAATGACTATTGACAATTAATGACAAATGACGACTTATCAAATATCAAACGACAATTCGACTTCTGCTGTTGTGGGATGCGCTTGACAAGTCAACACATAACCCGCTTCGACTTCGTCATCATCAAGGGCAAAACAAGCATCCATTTTCACTGAACCTTTAGAGACCTTTGCCATACACGTCGAACAGGCACCTGATGTGCAACTATAGGGCGGGTCGAGTTTTTGTTTAATCATTACATCGAGTATCTTTTGTCCTTTTGGCACAGCAATTTTATGCGTTTTGCCATTCAAGGTCACTGTTACAGTTGCACCATCTACGGTTAAGGCAGATACTGAGGGGTCGGTAGGCGTACCGATATTGTTAAAATGCTCGATGTGGATGTGTTTTTTATCAATATTGACCGCCCATAAAGCCTTTTCAACGACATCAATCATGCCCGTTGGCCCACACACAAAGTATTCAGCTACCTTAGTTCGCATAGGGTTTTCTGCTAAAAAGGCTTGAACTTGAGCATCGTCAATGCGCCCATTTTTACCTGTCCATGACGATTTTCCTTTTGAAAACAAACCAGACAAACCACCTGCTTTTTCCTTTTTGGGTTGGCTTAAGATGTGTTCAACCACAAATTGTTCTTCGTATTTATGTTGCAAATTGGTGAGTTCCTGCTTGTAAATAATGGAATCCTCGTTGCGATTGCTGAACAATAAATGAACGCGCGACATGGGTTCAGCCTCTAAAATGGTCTTTAAAATGGACATCAAAGGCGTAATACCACTGCCTGCACCGAACAAATAATAGTCTTTTCGCACTTCTTTACTGAGGGGGGTGAAAAACCGACCCGATGGCGGCATGACCTCAATCGTTTGACCTGGTTTCACTTTTTCACAAATATGCGTCGAAACGACCCCTTTTGGCACTTGTTTAACAGTCACAGCCAATTCGCCTTCAAGTGGGCTGGTGCAAATCGAATAGGCACGACGCACGTCTTCACCACCAATGGTAAATTTTAAGGTCAAATGTTGACCTTGAACGAATCTAAAGGCTTCTTTTAAATTATCAGGCAAGTCGAAATAAAGGCTAACCGCATCAGCCGTTTCACGCACGACTTTTTTAACATTGAGATTGAAAAAACTTGTATTCATATTTGTCTCTGTATGATTTTTATATTTTATAGAAAATTGATGCTAATGAGTTTGCGCGGCAAAGGTAAACACTCTGATTTGAATTTTATTCCAATCTATATATTATACTAAATGAAAAGTAAAAAACGAAAAGTGAAAAATATAAAATATTGATTACCAATATTTTTCACTTTTCATTTTTCAATTAGTTTAACTACAGATAAAATCATAGCCGATTGTAGGACAATTTATTAAACAGCTCTCTGTTTTTTTAGATACCATTTTAAATCTTTGTTAAAGTGCTTTACACTTTGTCTTTTTAAGATGGATAAAGCGTCTAATGGGTAGTTGAATTTCTGGATGACGATTGAGTACGTCCTTCATCCTGCAATGAGACGCATCAGCTCACTAATATACATAACGGATTGTTTTGGATAAATAAAGCTGATTTATGTAACAATCAAATAGATTCTGAACCTTTAAATTTAGAAAGCATGAAAAAGTTAGGTATGATTCAATCCGTTTTATTTTTCCTCATCTTTGCAACAGTGGGCTTCAGCCAAAACAATCAAACACAAACTTCACCGCCTTACGATGATACGTATTATGAGGACGGTGATTATCAACAGTCTTATGACGATAATGGCTCTTACGAGGTTTTTTATGATGAATTGTCGCCTTATGGTAGTTGGGTAAACTATCCACAATACGGTTATGTTTGGATTCCACGCGTATCTAATGATTTTCAACCTTATGGCACAGAAGGGCATTGGGTGATGACAAATTACGGTTGGACTTGGGTATCGGATTACCGTTGGGGTTGGGCAGCTTTTCACTACGGTCGTTGGGCTTTTGAGCCGCGTTACGGGTGGATGTGGGTACCTGGTCGTCAATGGGGCCCTGCATGGGTCTCTTGGAGAGAGAGCGATGAGTATTTTGGGTGGGCTCCTTTGCGTCCCTTTGTTAGTATTTCAGTCAATATCAGTTCCCCTTATGACCATTATCGGTTTGTGCCACGTCGTCATTTTACGAATAGAAATGTGTATAATTACTACGCCGATAGACGCAATAATGTGACAATTATCAACCATACGACGATTATCAATGAAACGCATGTGGTCAATAAAAACAAATATTATTATGGCCCACGTAAAGATTATGTCGAAAGGTCTGTGGGTCAGTCTATCAGAGTTGCGAATGTGTATGACAATAATAGACCAGGCGCAGATGTTGTTGACAATGATCGTGTAAATGTTTATCGTCCGCGCATAGACAAAGCACCTCAAGGAGGCGTACGTCAAGCACCTAAAAAATTGGTTGCTGCCGCTGATTTACAACCTATATCTACGGATAGACGCTTGACCTCCAGTGTGAGGCGAGAAAAACCTCAAAATACTGAGGGGGGGCAACTCAATCAACCGCGTCGCAATGAGACACAGCAAGTAAATCCTGATGTCAATAGACGACAACCGATACCAAACGATGTACCACGTACAGAGGTAAGGCAACAACGCCGCAATGAGACACAACAAGTGAACCCCGATGTCAATAGACGACAACCGATACCGAACGATGTACCACGTACAGAGGTAAGGCAACCGCGTCGCAATGAGACACAACAAGTCAATCCTGATGTTAATAGACGACAACAGATACCGAACGATGTACCACGTACAGAGGTAAGGCAACCGCGTCGCAATGAGACACAACGAGTAAACCCTGATGTCAATAGACCACAACAAATGCCGAACAATGAACAACGTTCTGAAATGAGGCAACAACGTCGCAATGAGACACAGCAAGTGAACCCTGATGTCAATAGACGACAACCGATGCCGAATAATACGCCACGCACAGAAATGAGGCAACCCAACGCAGAAAAAATAAATCCGCAGCCCATGAAGGATAAGGATAATGCGCCACATAGAAGGAATAATCGGGAGAATGAGAAGTAAAAAAGAGGCGTTTTGAATGCGTTAACAAGATAAAAAGAGTCCATTCGGCACTAAATACAGGGTCGAATGGGCTTTTTGTTTTGTAATAGTCCCATTCTCCTTATTTAACAAAAATCTCATTGTCATTTGAGGAAAAGAATAAAAATGAATATTATACGAAGGAGCGAAAATAGGGGCAAAGTCAATTATCTTTGTATACTCATTGAAAATGGTTTGTCTAAAAGTAGTGGAGCAACAATTTGATTATCAAGGCTTTACATTATCTTTTATCATCTATCCATTATACACTAAGTATAATACCTTTGGCTTGTAAAATGCAAAATGGATGAAGTGAGTGGTTAGATGAGAATGAATAGATGACAGTTTTTCATTAGATAGTAAGTCTATGTTTTGACTCAAAAATATAGAAATTATTTTTTTAACTTAACTCATTCACTATTTTTATTTTACAAATTTTTAATATTGTTAATATGTCAAAATCATTTTTGTTTCTCTCTTTCTGCATGATGCTTTGTGTATTGGCTTGCACAGAAACGCCAAAAAAAAACACAGAACAAACGGCAAAAAAGGAATCTGCACCTGTAGTTGATGCGCCCATTGTCGGCGGTAATTCCGACGAACATGGCTGCAAAGCTTCGGCGGGTTATACGTGGTCGGTTGTCAAAAATAGCTGTATCCGAGTATTTGAAGACGGTATTCGCCTTAACCCAAAGGCGGCTGATTTGGATAAAACTTTATCCGCTTTCATTGTTTTTAATTCAGAAAGCGATGATACACAAGCAGAACTTATTATGCCGCGTGAAAAAAAATCCGTTCTTTTAGCCAAAGATAAAAAGAACGGCGCAGGAAAATGGACAAATGAGACTTACGTTTTGACACAATGGAAAGGCATGTACACTTTGGAAGACAACAAAAAGAACATTCTTTACGAAGGTATGGTAACAAAATAGTGAAAAGTGAAAAACGAGAAGTGGTTATTGAAAAATCGACCCCACAGAAAAAAAAGTGGGTTTTTTAAATTTAAATGTTTGTTTTTTAAGTATATTTTTTTAAATATAAAATAAAACCAAAAAAAA